>NZ_JBEXXK010000046.1:0-102964 GCF_040630405.1 Streptomyces sp. NPDC005811 | reverse complement strand
CTCTCCGGTTGCGATCACGCCGACCGCCGCGGCCCGGCCCCGGGGAGTGCCACCGGCACCGGCCGTGTGCTCACCGCCCCTCGGCGGCCGTGAGCGGCCGCCGTACTGCCGCGGGTCGTGGTGAGCGCTCGGAGGGTCGGCACGGCCCTGGCGGCCACTCTCCGGGTGCGATCACGCCGACCGCCGCGGCCCGGCCTCGGGGAGTGCCACCGGCACCGGCCGTGTGCTCAC
Organism: Streptomyces sp. NPDC005811; assembly: GCF_040630405.1. Taxonomy (NCBI): domain Bacteria; kingdom Bacillati; phylum Actinomycetota; class Actinomycetes; order Kitasatosporales; family Streptomycetaceae; genus Streptomyces; species Streptomyces sp. NPDC005811. The sequence goes on along the minus strand of NZ_JBEXXK010000046.1, from coordinate 102,733 downwards.
CGCCCCTCGGCGGCCGTGAGCAGCCGCCGTACCGCCGCGGGCCGTCGTGAGCGGGAACCTGTCGGGGAGCCGGCACCGGCCGCTGTACGAGACCGTCCTCGCCCCGCTCCCCGGCGTCCGCGGCCTCGACTCGACCGTCGTCAGGAAACAGGTGGTCAGCCCCGCCCGCTCCCCGGTCACCCGGCACCTTAGGGTGGCCCCATGCCACGCACCTCCCCCGCCGTCGCCCTCGACGCCCTCCTCTCCGGCAACGAGCGATTCGTCGCCGGCACGCCCGGCCATCCCAACCAGGACGCCGCCCGCCGGGCCGAGCTCGCGCCCGGCCAGGAACCCTTCGCCGTCATCCTGGGGTGCTCGGACTCCCGGCTCGCCGCGGAGATCATCTTCGACCAGGGGCTGGGCGACCTCTTCGTCGTCCGGACCGCCGGGCACGTGCTCGGGGCGGAGGTGCTGGGCAGCGTGGAGTACGCCACGGCCGTGCTCGGCTGCCGTCTGGTCGTCGTCCTCGGGCACGACTCGTGCGGGGCCGTCGCGGCGGCCCGGGAGGCCGTGGCGAACGGACTGCCCTCGACCGGCTTCGTCCGGGACGTGGTCGAGCGGGTCACCCCCAGCGTGCTGGCCGCCCGCGCCGCCGGACTGACCTCCGACAGCGACATCGTCGACGAGCACATAAGGCACACCGTGCAGTTGCTCCTCGACCGCTCCCGCACCCTCTCGGACCAGGTGGACACGGGCGACGTGGCGGTCGTGGGCATGGCCTACCGGCTCGCCGAGGGCAGCGCCCGCATCCTGGTCTCCCACGGCGACACCGGCACCCCGGTCCCGGTCGCGGGGGGCGACCAGGCCTCCTGAGGGGCGCGCCCGGCGCGGGATCCGGTCAGCCGCGGGACCGGGTGGCGGGCTCCGGCGCGCCCTCGGTCACCGCCCGGCCGTCGTCCCGGGCCAGCCGGTGCGGCCACCACACCTTCGGGCCCACGTCCAGGAACAGCGCCGTGACCAGCACGGACCGTACGACGAAGGTGTCCAGGAGGACGCCCAGGGCGACCGCGAAGCCGATCTCGGCGAAACCCACCATGGGGAGCGTGCCGAGGGCGGCGAAGGTGCCCGCGAGCACCAGGCCCGCGGAGGTGATGACCGAGCCCGTCGCGGCGAGGCCCGTCACCACGCCCGTACGGGTGCCCTTCCGCAGCGCCTCCTCACGGATCCGGGTGGTCAGGAAGATGTTGTAGTCGATACCGAGGGCCACCAGGAACACGAAGACGAACAGCGGGAAGTCCGTCGACTCACCCGCGTAGTCGAACACGTGCCGGAAGGCCAGCGCACTGATGCCGAGGGCCGCCGTGAAGGACAGGATCACCGTCCCGACCAGCAGCAGCGGGGCGATCAGGGCGCGCAGCAGACCGCACAGGATCAGCAGGACCACGCCCAGCACCAACGGGATGATCAGGATGTTGTCGTGGGTGGTGGCCCGGTCCGCGTCCAGCAGGGCCGCCGTTCCGCCGCCCACCTGCGCGTCGGCGTCGGGCACCGCGTGCACCGCGTCCCGGACCCGGTCCACCGTCTGTTTGGCGGCCTCGCTGTCGGACGGGGCGGTCGTCGTCGCCTCGAACAGCACCTTGCCGTCGTGGAGGGGTTTCGTGCCCGGCGGCAGCCCGAGCGAGGTCGGCACGACGCCGTCGGTGGCGGCCACCGCCGCGCCCACCTGACGGGCCTGTGCCTGGTTGGAGACGATCACCAGGGGGTCGCCGCTGCCCGCCGGGAAGTACTTCTCGGACACCTCCTGGCCCGTGATCGAGTCGGGTTTCCCGGTGAAGGCGTCGGCGTTGCTGATGCCCGCCGCGCGCAGCTGGATCAGACCGAGCGAGCACACCGCCAGCGCCAGCGCGGTCACGATCCAGATCATGCGCGGGCGGCGGGCGATGCCGGCCCCGTTGCGGGCCCAGAAACCCCGCGCCGTCGGATCGGCGGAGCCGAAGCGGGGGATCACCGGCCAGAAGAGCCAGCGGCCGCAGATCACCAGCAGGGCCGGGAACAGGGTCATCATCGCGAGCAGCGCGACCGCCACGCCGATGGCCGCCACCGGTCCGAGGCCGGCGGTGGAGTTCATCTCGGCGGCCGTCAGCACCAGCATGCTCAGCACCACCGTGGCGCCCGAGGCCAGCACCGCCGGGCCCGCCCGGTGCAGGGCCAGCGCCATCGCCTCGTGGCGGTCCTCGTGCCGGCGCAACTCCTCCCGGTAGCGGGCCACGAGCAACAGGGCGTAGTCCGTCCCGGCGCCGAAGACGAGGACCGTGAGAATGCCGGCGCTCTGACCGTTCACGGTCAGGCCCGCGTAGTGGGCCAGGAAGTAGATCAGTGCCTGCGCCGTGAACAGCGCGACCACCACGCCGATCAACGGGACCAGCAGCAGGGTCGGACTGCGGTAGGTGATCAGGAGCATCACGACGACGACGCCCATGGCCGCCACCAGCAGCGTGGAGTCGATGCCCTCGAAGGCCTTGGCGAAGTCCGCGGAGGTGCCGCCCGGGCCGGTGATGTGCACGGCCAGCCCCGCGCCGCCCTTGCCGACGACGTCACGGATCGAGTCCACGGCCGGCGAGATCCGCGACCAGCCCTTCTCGTCCATGGTGATCGGCACGTAGATCTGCGCGGCGCGCGGATCCACCGGACGGTCGAACACCGGCCCCCGTGTCTCGGCCCCCCGGATCCCGTGGTCCGTGAGCCGCCTGAGCTGCACCGCGTCCGCCGTGATCTGCGCGCGGTCCCGTGCCGTCAGCCCGTCGTCCCGCGCGTACACCACGATCGCGGGAATCTGCTCCGGCCGGAACCCCTTGGAGATCTCCAGCACCTGGGTCGACTCGGCCGACCCCGGCAGCCAGGACGCCGCGTCGTTGTCCTGGGCGCCGGTGAGCTTGGAGGCGAACGGCGCCATGAAGAACAGCACGACCAGCCACACCCCGAGCACCAGCCACTTGGCCCGCCGCCCACAGACGAGATGCGCGGTGGCCTTCATGCCGACCCCAGCTGTCCGGGGGCGCGGGGAACTGCGCGATCGACCACCACGCACCCGCACCCGACGACGCACCCCCAGGGACCGATGCGGCCCACCCCCGGAGGGCATGGCAGGCTTGGGGCATGGCCGCGCAGATCAACCCCAGCATTCTGTCCGCCGACTTCGCCCGCCTCGCGGACGAGGCGAAGGCGGTCGAAGGAGCCGACTGGCTCCATGTCGACGTGATGGACAACCATTTCGTCCCGAACCTCACGCTCGGTGTGCCGGTCGTAGAGTCTCTGGCCCGTGCGACGGACACTCCGCTGGACTGCCATCTGATGATCGAGGCCCCCGATCGCTGGGCCCCGCAGTACGTCGAGGCGGGTGCCTCGTCCGTCACCTTCCATGTCGAGGCGGCCGCCGCGCCGGTGCGACTCGCCCGCGAGATCCGTGCGAAGGGCGCCCGTGCCTCCATGGCGCTCAAGCCCGCGACGCCCATCGAGCCGTACGAGGACCTGCTGCCCGAACTCGACATGCTGCTGATCATGACGGTCGAGCCGGGCTTCGGGGGCCAAGCGTTCCTCGACATCATGCTCCCGAAGATCCGCCGCACCCGCGAGTTGATCAGCAAGCACGGCCTGGAGCTGTGGCTCCAGGTGGACGGCGGCGTCGCGGCCTCGACGATCGAGCGGTGCGCGGAGGCCGGCGCGGACGTGTTCGTCGCCGGATCCGCGGTGTACGGCGCCGAGGACCCCGCCGAGGCCGTCCGCGCCCTGCGCGCCCAGGCGGAGGCGGCGACCGCGAAGGCGAGCTGGGCCTGCGCCCACTGAACCGACCGTGGCCCTCGGAGCAGGGCCCGTGAACCATGGCTTTCTGAACAGCGGGCCGACACCATACGTAGCCCACTGAACACGCAGCCCATGCGGACAGTGGGCCACAGGTACGTGAACGGCTCCCATCAGGGCTGATCAAGTGCGCCGGATCTGCAAGGATGAACGGCGTATCCAGAGTGTGAACAGCAGTGAGGAGATCGCCGTGTCGGGTATGTCGGCGGGCCGGTCAGCCATGCGGATGGGACCCGCAGAGCTGGTGCAGGCGGCGGCCATGGCCCGCCGCTTCTACCTCGAGGGCAAGTCCAAGATCCAGATCGCGGAGGAGTTCGGCGTCAGCCGCTTCAAGGTGGCCCGGGTCCTGGAGACCGCCCTCGAACGGGATCTCGTACGGATCGAGATCCGTGTCCCGGCCGAGCTGGACGCCGAGCGCTCCGACGCGCTCCGCGCCCGCTACGGCCTCAGGCACGCCGTGGTGGTCGAGTCGCCGGCGGAGGCCGAGGACTCGCCCGACCCCGAGAACCTGGGAGAGGTGGCCGCCGACCTGCTCGGCGAGCTGGTGAACGAGGGAGACGTCCTGGGCCTGGCCTGGGGCCGCTCCACCATCCACATGGCGGCGGCCCTGGACCGGCTGCCGCCCTGCACGGTGGTGCAGCTGACGGGCGTGTACGACGCGGGGACCGCCGAGCGCGGCTCCGTCGAGGCCGTCCGGCGCGCCGCCCAGGTGTCCGGCGGCGACGCGCACCCCATCTACGCGCCGATGCTGCTGCCGGACGCGGCCACCGCGGCCGCGCTGCGCAACCAGACCGGGATCGCCCGGGCCTTCGAGTACTTCGACAAGGTCACGGTCGCCTGTGTCTCCATCGGCTCCTGGGAGCCCGGCATCTCGACGGTGCACGACATGCTCAGCGACGAGGAGCGGGCCCACTACGCCTCGCTCGGGGTCGCCGCCGAGATGTCCGCGCACCTCTTCGACGCCGAGGGCCGCCGGGTCGGACGGGACCTGGGCGAGCGGTGCATCACGGTCAAGGCCGACCAGCTCCGCCGGGTCCCCGAGGTCGTGGCGATCGCGGGCGGGCAGCGCAAGGCGGCCGCGATCGACGCGGTGCTGCGGTCCGGACTCGTCACCAGCCTGGTCACGGACACCTCCGCGGCCGACTATCTGATGACGGCGGGACCGACGCCGAAGCCCGCCCTCAACCGGGCGGACCCGGACGGGATCTGAGGGAAGATCGGAAGGGGGCGGTCCTCTCGGCCGCCCCCTTCCGCACTCACGACTGCTCAGGGACGGTGCCTGGATGACCGAGCACGTGCTCACGCTGGACCTCGACGGGATCATGGACAAGGCGGCCCTGATGGACCGCTGTGTCCGGGACCTCGAACTGCCCGACTGGTTCGGCCGCAACTGGGACGCCCTCGCCGACAGCCTCACCGACCTGCCGGACGGGCCCGAGTCCGGCCCCGTGCTGGTCGTCGTACGGAACTGGCAGCCGTACGCGAAGGCGCGGCCGGAGGAGTGGGAGATCGCGCAGGAGGTGTTCTCCTCGGCGGTGAACCAGGTGCCCGCGCTCTCCGTGGTGCTCGCTCTCGGAGGAGCCCACGGAAGGACGCTCGGAGGATCCTCCTAACCGCCTCTGAGCTGCTTGGACGTTCTGTCCGGGCATCGCCCTGCGGTCGTCATGGGACAATGAAGTACGTGCTCTTCCCCCTGGCTGACCTGTCAGGGGGTCACCTCTGAACGACTGGGATGTGCAGCACGTGCGTTTCCTCAACGACATCCAGCCCGCGTACGACCTCACCTACGACGACGTCTTCATGGTGCCGAGCCGCAGCGCGGTCGGGTCGCGGCAGGGCGTGGACCTCGCCGCCCCGGACGGCACGGGCACCACGATCCCGCTGGTCGTCGCCAACATGACGGCCGTCGCCGGACGCCGGATGGCCGAGACGATGGCGCGGCGCGGCGGACTCGTCGTGATCCCGCAGGACATCCCCAACGACGTCGTCACCGATGTGATCGGCTGGGTCAAGAGCCGGCACCTGGTGCTGGACACGCCGATCGTGCTCGCCCCGCACCAGACCGTCGCGGACGCCCTCGCGCTGCTGCCCAAGCGCGCGCACAACGCGGGCGTCGTCGTCGACGAGGACTCCCGGCCGGTCGGTGTCGTCACCGACCAGGACCTCAGCGGTGTCGACCGCTTCACCCAGCTCGAGGTCGTCATGTCCCGCGACCTGCTCCTCCTCGACGCCGGCATCGACCCCCGCGAGGCCTTCAACATCCTCGACGCGGCCAACCGGCGGTACGCGCCCGCCGTGGACGACGACGGCCGTCTCGCCGGCATCCTCACCCGCAAGGGCGCCCTGCGCGCCACGCTGTACACACCGGCCGTCGACGCGCACGGCAGGCTGCGCATCGCCGCCGCCGTCGGGATCAACGGCGATGTCGCGGGCAAGGCCAAGGAACTGCTCGACGCGGGCGTCGACACGCTCGTCATCGACACCGCGCACGGCCACCAGGAGTCGATGATCAGCGCGATCCGCACCGTGCGCGCGCTCGACCCGCAGGTGCCGATCGCGGCGGGCAACATCGTCTCCGCCGAGGGCGTCAGGGACCTGATCGAGGCGGGCGCGGACATCATCAAGGTCGGCGTCGGCCCCGGCGCCATGTGCACCACCCGGATGATGACCGGGGTGGGCCGGCCGCAGTTCTCGGCGGTCCTGGAGTGCGCCGCCGAGGCGCGCAGGCACGGCAAGCACGTCTGGGCCGACGGCGGTGTCCGGCACCCGAGGGACGTCGCCATGGCGCTGGCCGCCGGTGCGTCCAATGTGATGGTCGGGTCGTGGTTCGCGGGGACGTACGAGTCGCCGGGCGACCTTCAGCACGACGCCAACGGGCGGCCGTACAAGGAGTCCTTCGGGATGGCCTCGGCACGGGCCGTGCGCAACCGTACGGCGGAGGAGTCGGCGTACGACCGGGCCCGCAAGGCGCTGTTCGAGGAGGGCATCTCGACGTCGCGGATGTTCCTCGACGCGGGCCGGCCGGGGGTGGAGGACCTGGTGGACTCGATCATCGCGGGCGTCCGGTCCTCCTGCACCTACGCGGGCGCGGGCTCCCTCGAGGAGTTCGCCGAGAAGGCGGTCGTGGGGATCCAGAGCGCGGCCGGCTACGCGGAGGGAAAGCCGTTGCACGCCAGCTGGTAGAGCCCCGCAGCAACAAAAGTGCACCTCGCTGCCATCAACGCAACGATCTTGCGTGGGTGCGCAAGGTTGCCTCATTACGACCGCTACGGCCCTGCTCATAGGGTCGAGCGCTGTACGTGGCGTGGCAGGGACCCCGCTCTGTGGGTTCCCGCCCGCACGGTCTTTGTCGCGTCGAGAGGCAGCGACGAAGGAGTCAGCGCGTGCTCGACCAAGGCGCACCCCCGAAGGACCGCACCCAGGCCGCCCCACCGTCCCCGGGGTTCGCCGCGCGGCTCGTGCGGCGCAAGCCCGTGGAACGGCTGGTCGCCGAGGGCGGCCAGGGTGAGGGAGGGGCGCTGCGGCGGTCTCTCGGGCTCTGGCAGCTCACCATGATCAGCATCGGTGCGACGCTCGGCACGGGCATCTTCGTCGTCCTCGGCGAGGCCGTGCCGAAGGCCGGACCGGCCGTCACGCTGTCCTTCGTGATCGCCGGTCTCACGGCGCTGTTCTCCGCCCTGTCCTACGCCGAGCTGGCCGGCACCATCCCGGTCGCCGGATCGTCGTACTCGTACGCGTACGCCACGATGGGCGAGCTGATCGCCTGGGTGTGCGGCTGGTGCCTGGTCCTGGAGTACGGCGTGTCGGTGGCCGCCGTGGCCGTCGGCTGGGGCGAGTACCTCAACGAGCTGCTCGACGGGACCATCGGCGTGACCCTCCCGGACGCGCTGTCCGCGCCGCCGGGCGACGGAGGCGTGTTCAATCTGCCCGCGCTGATCGTCGTCCTGCTGGCCATGGCGTTCCTGCTCGGCGGGGCGCGGGAGTCGGCACGGGCCAACACCGTCATGGTCGCCGTGAAGATCGCCGCGCTGGTGCTGTTCTGCGCCATCGGCGTCCAGGGCTTCCGCTCCGGCAACTACGCCCACTTCATGCCGCTGGGCATGGCGGGCGTCAGCGCGGCCGGGGCCACGCTGTTCTTCTCGTACATCGGCTTCGACGCCGCCTCCACCGCCGGTGAGGAGGCGAAGAACGCCCAGCGCGACCTGCCGCGCGCGATCATGCTGTCGCTCGTCATCGTCACCGCGCTGTACGTGCTGGTCGCGGCCGTGGCCGTCGGCGCCCAGCCCTGGCGGCGGTTCGGGGACTCGGAGGCCGCGCTGGCGCAGATCATGCGCGACGTGACGGGGCAGTCCTTCTGGGCGACCCTGCTGGCGTTCTGCGCGGTCGTCGCCATCGCGAGCGTCGTGCTGACGGTGCTCTACGGCCAGACGCGCATCCTGTTCGCCATGTCCCGGGACGGGCTGGTGCCCAAGGTGTTCTCGCGCGTCCACCCGAGGACCGGCACACCCCGCGCCAACACGCTGATCGTGTCCCTGTTCTGCGGGGTCCTCGCCGCCGCGATCCCGCTCGGCCAGCTGGCCGACGCCACCAGCATCGGCACGCTGTTCGCGTTCGCGCTGGTCAATGTGGCCGTCGTGGTGCTGCGCCGGACCCGGCCGGAGATGCCCCGCACCTTCCGGGTGCCGCTGTCGCCGGTGCTGCCCGCGCTGGGCTTCGCCTTCTGCGTCTGGATGATGGGCAGTCTGTCGGCCGTGACCTGGGTGGTCTTCGGTGTCTGGATGGCCGTCGGGCTCGTGGTCTACTTCGTGTACGGCCAACGCCGCTCCCGCCTCGCCACACCCGCACCAGCTGAGAAGTGAACCACCCACCGTGCTGAACGATCTCGACGAACGCATCGTGCACGCCCTCGCCGAGGACGCCCGCCGCTCCTACGCGGACATCGGCAACCTGGTCGGTCTGTCCGCGCCCGCCGTGAAGCGGCGCGTGGACCGGCTGCGGGCGACCGGCGCCATCACCGGCTTCACCGTACGGGTGGATCCGGCGGCGCTCGGCTGGGAGACCGAGGGGTTCGTCGAGATCTACTGCCGGCGCAACACCTCGCCGGAGACCATCCAGCGGGGCCTGGAGCGTTACCAGGAGGTCGTGGCGGCCTCCACCGTCACCGGCGAGGCCGACGCGGTCGCACAGGTCTTCGCGGCCGACATGCGCCACTTCGAGCGGGTCCTGGAGCGGATCGCGGGGGAGCCGTTCGTGGAACGCACCAAGTCGGTGCTGGTGCTGTCCCCCCTGCTGCGCCGCTTCTCCTCCGGCTCGCCCACCTGAGCCGTTCCGCCCGGCGGCGGATCGCCGACAGCAGACGCCCGATGAACACCGGCTCCCGGCAGGGGCGCCACACGGCGGCGGGTTCCGCGGCGACGACCGTACCCCGGCGCGGGTGTCCGTCAGTCGGCCGTCTTGCGCGCCAGCGCGTTGTTGCCGATCGAGTTGTGGACGCTGAAACTCACCGCGTCCGAGCGGTAGCGGTCGTCGGACCACTCCACGGGGCGGCCCTCGTGGGTCGTCGTCACCCGGCGGACCCGCAGCAGCGGGCTGGTGCGGCGCACCCCGAGGAGTTCCGCGTCCTGGGCGCCCGCCGCCACCGCGTCGATCACGTGCTCGCCGTAGGCGAAGACCAGCCCGGTGTCGTCCAGCAGCCGCTGGGTCACCGAGGGGCAGTCCGGCTCGATCGCCTCGACGGCGGGGGAGATCCAGTCGGCGTACACGGTCCGCTCCAGCAGCACCGGCTCGCCGTCCAGGCCGCGCACCCGCAGGACGTGCAGCACCGGGGTGCCGAGGGGGAGTTGGAGGCGGACGACGTCCTCGTGCGTGGCCGGGTGGTACGACTGGGCCACCACCTGGCCGGTCGCCTCGCGGCCCATCGCCCGCGCCCACTCGGCGAAGCTGCGCAGTTCCGCGAAGCTCTGGCTGCGGCGGCTGGCCAGCACCACCCGCCGGGCGCCCTGGCGGGAGCCGATGAGCCCCTCGGCGGTCAGCGCCGCCACGGCCTGGCGGACCGTCCCGCGCGAGACTCCGTAGCGGGCCGCGAGGTCGGTCTCGGCGGGCAGCCGGGCGCCCACCGTGTACTCCTCGCGGTCGATCGCCCGGCGCAGTGCGTCGGCGATCTCCTCGTGTCGGGCCGCCATGCTTCCCCTTCGCTCCAGCTGCTGTGCACAGCCTGACCAGCCTAGTCGACATCGAAACGTGATGAACGACAGCCCGGAGTGTGCGCGAAATAAGGGATCAGGGTTTCATCGGAGTTTACCGGGGGGACATCAGCGGCGTGGTTACTGGGGCCAACTTGTTCAGACAAGTTAGCCCCGTCTCCTGATCTCCCGCACCTCCGCGCGTCCCCTGGAGAAGCTGTGACCGTGTCCCTGCCGAGAACCGCCGCCCTCGGTGTCATCGCCGCCCTCGCCCTGAGCGCCTGTGGCGCCGCCCCCGACGACTCCACCACCACCGCCGACGGCAAGAACGCCGCCACGGCCACCTCCGCAGCCGACTTCGGGGGCCTCGACGCCCTGGTGAAGGCGGCGAAGAAGGAGGGCAAGCTCAACGCCATCGCGCTGCCCCGCGACTGGGCCAACTACGGCGCCCTCATCGACGGCTTCGAGAAGAAGTACGGCATCAAGATCGCCGTCGAGAACCCGGACGGCTCCAGCCAGGACGAGATCAACGCCGTGACCTCCCGCAAGGGCCAGGACCGCGCGCCGGACGTCCTCGACCTCGGCAGCTCCTTCGCCCTGAGCGCCGCCCAGCAGGGCCTGCTCGCGCCGTACAAGGTCGCCTCGTACGCCGACATCCCCGAGGGCCAGAAGGACGCCCAGGCCCGCTGGTACAACGACTACGGCGGCTACATCTCCATCGGCTGCGACGCCAAGCGCGTCAAGACCTGCCCGACCACCTTCGCCGACCTGCTCAAGCCGCAGTACAAGGGCCAGGTCGCCCTCAACGGCAACCCCACCAAGTCCGGCTCCGCCTTCGGCGGCGTCTACGCGGCGGCGCTCGCGAGCGGCGGCTCCTTCGACGACATCCAGCCCGGCCTCGACTTCTTCGCCAAGCTGAAGAAGAACGGCAACTACACGCCCGTCGAGTCCACCCCGGCCACCGTCGAGAAGGGCGAGACCCCGATCAGCATCGACTGGGACTACCTCAACGCCGGGTACGCCGACGAGTTCCAGTCCAAGGGCGTCGACTGGAAGGTCGCCGTCCCGACCGACGGCCAGTTCTCCCAGTTCTACTCCCAGGCCATCAACAAGGACGCCCCGCACCCCGCGGCCGCCCGCCTGTGGCAGGAGTACCTCTACAGCGCCGAGGGCCAGAACCTCTGGCTCAAGGGCTACGCCCGCCCGGTCCTGATGACCGCCTTGGAGAAGGCCGGCACCCTCGACAAGACCGCCGCCGCCAAGCTGCCCGAGGTCTCCGGCACCCCCGCCTTCCCGACCGAGGACCAGCAGAGCAAGGCCAAGACCGTGCTCGGACAGGGCTGGGCGAAGGCCGTCTCCGGATGACGGCCACCGCCGTACGGGTCGACTCGGCGCCCGCCGCTGCGGTGAAGCGGCGGCGCCGGTCGCTCGGCTGGCTCGCGGTCGTCCCGCTGCTCGCCTTCACCGCGCTCGCCTTCGGGCTGCCCGCCCTGGCCATGCTCGACGGCGCGTTCACCGCCAAGGACCCGGCCACCGGCGCCACCTCCTACACCAGCGGCAATCTGACGGCCTCGCTCCAGGGGGCGTACCTGACCGCCCTGCTCGGCAGCGTCAAGCTGTCGGCCGTCTCCGCCGCCCTCGGCGCCCTCCTCGGGCTGCCGCTCGCCCAGGCCGTCGTCACCTCCCGGTTCCGCGCCCTGCGCGAGGCCGTGCTCACCGCCTCCGGAGTGCTCGCCAACTTCGGCGGCGTCCCGCTGGCCTTCGCCTTCGTCGCCACCCTCGGCAACGCGGGCGTCCTCACCCGGCACCTGGGCCTGACCGACCAGGGCTGGGACCTGTACAGCTTCTGGGGCCTGGTGATCGTCTACCTGTACTTCCTGATCCCGCTGATGGTCCTCACCATCACCCCGGCCCTGGAGGGCCTGCGCACCCAGTGGCGCGAGGCCGCCCAGAACAACGGCGCGACCCCCGCGCAGTACTGGCGGCACGTGGCCCTGCCCGTGCTGCTGCCCTCGCTGCTCGGCGGACTCGTGCTGCTGTTCGGCAGCGCCTTCGCCGCGTACGCCACGGCCGCCGCGATGGTCGGCAGCTCCATCCCGCTGGTCACCCTCCAGATCGCCGACGCCATCTCCGGCAACGTCCTGGTCGGCCAGGAGAACGTGGCGCTCGCCCTCAGCCTCGACATGGTCCTGGTTGCCGGCCTGGTCATGGCCGTGTACCTGCCCCTGCAACGGAGGAGCGCGCGATGGCTCGCCTGACCCTGTGGCGGTGGGGCGTCCTCGGCCTCGCCGGGCTGTACTTCCTGGTCCCGCTCGCCGCGTCCGTCGTCTTCACCGTCGACGTGCCCGGCCAAGGGGTCACCTTCGACGCCTACACCCAGATCTTCTCCACCGACGGCTTCACCTCCAGCCTGCTGCTCTCGCTGGAACTGGCCGCCGCCACCATCGCCGTCGTCCTGCTGCTGATGGTGCCCGCCATGGTCGCGCTGCGGCTCGGCGCGCCCCGGCTGCGACCGGTCGTCGAAGTGGTGTGCTCACTGCCGCTGGTCGTCCCGCCGATCGCGTTCGTCGCCGGCATCGGGACGGTGCTCAAGTGGGGGCCCGAACACCTCTCCCGCACCCCGCTGTTCCAGACCTTCGTGGCGATCCAGAACCCGGACTTCCCCGTCGTGCTCGTCCTCGCGTACGTCGTGATGGCGCTGCCGTTCGTGTACCGGGCCCTGGACGCCGGTCTGCGCGCCGTCGACGTCCGCACCCTCGTCGAGGCCGCCCGCAGCTGCGGCGCCGGCTGGCCGCAGGCGCTCGTCCAGGCCGTGCTGCCCAATCTGCGCGGGGCCCTGCTCAACGCCTCCTTCCTCACCCTGGCCCTGGTGCTCGGCGAGTTCACCGTGGCCCAGCTGCTGGGCTTCCAGCCCTTCGCCGTGTGGATCGTGAACGTCAGCGGCTCGCAGGCCCAGCTCTCCGTCGCCGTGTCCGTGCTCAGCCTGCTCGTGACATGGGTCCTGCTCCTCGCGCTCGCCGGTGCCGGCGGGCGTACCCGAACCGCATCCCGGGGATGAACCATGACCGTGACCGCGCCCGACAAGACGGCGACGACCGCAGCCACCGTGGAATTCCGCGGCCTGCGCAGGGAGTTCGGGACCACCGTCGCCCTGGACGGACTCGACCTGACCGTCCGCCCCGGTGAACTCCTCGCCCTGCTCGGCCCCTCCGGCTGCGGCAAGACCACCGCGCTGCGCATGCTCGCCGGGTTCGAGCACCCCGACTCCGGCGAGGTGCTGATCGACGGCGAGGACGTCACCCGGGTCCCGGCCCACCGCCGCGACGCCGGGATGGTCTTCCAGTCGTACAGCCTCTTCCCGCACCTCGACGCGCTCGACAACGTGGCCTTCGGCCTGCGCATGCGCAAGGTGCGCACCTCCGAACGGCGGGCCCGGGCGGCCGAGCTGCTGGACCTGGTCGGCCTCGCCGACAAGGGTGGCCAGTACCCGCACCAGCTCTCCGGCGGCCAGCAGCAGCGCGTCGCCCTGGCCCGCGCCCTCGCCCTGCGCCCCCGGGTGCTGCTCCTCGACGAACCGCTGTCCGCGCTGGACGCCAAGGTGCGGCTGAGCCTGCGCGAGGAGATCCGCCGGCTCCAGCAGGACCTCGGCATCACCACCCTGTTCGTCACCCACGACCAGGAGGAGGCCCTGTCCATGGCGGACCGGGTCGCCGTGATGCACGCCGGGCGGCTGGAACAGTGCGCGCCGCCCGCCGAGCTGTACGGCCGGCCCGCCACCGCCTTCGTCGCCGAGTTCGTCGGCACCATGAGCCGGATCCCCGGACGGCTCGCCGACGGCGGCGTCGAGGTGCTCGGACAGCGGCTGCCCGTCGACGGACCCGTGCCGGCCGGCCCGGGCGTCGAGGTGCTGGTGCGGCCCGAGGCGGTCGGCGTGCGCGCCGACGGCGACGGGGACGCGCGCGTGGTCGCCACGTCCTTCCTGGGCGCCGCCGTCCGCGTCACCGTCCGGCTCGCGGACGGCACCGAGGTGAAGGCCGACCTGCCCGCACACGAGGCCGGCGGCCTCGGCGCCGGGACGGCCGTCACCGTGTCGCTGCCCGAGCGGCCGGTCCTGGTCGCCGAACGTACCCCCTGATCCCCCCTCCCCCCTCCTCCCTCCGCGCAGAAAGAGAGTGACCGTGACGCGACTCCCGCTCCAGGCCGTCCTGTTCGACATGGACGGCACGCTCGTCGACACCGAGCGGCTGTGGTGGGAGGCGGTGGAAGGCGTGGCCGGCCGGGCCCTGACCGAGGCGGACCAGCCGGAGGTGCTCGGCCGGCCCGTGGAGCACACGGCCGACTGGCTGGCCGCGACCACGGGCCGGCCGGCCGCGGACCTCGCCGACACCCTCCACCGGGAGTTCGCCGACCGGGTGCGCACCGGCATCGTCCCCCGCCCCGGCGCGCTCGCCCTGCTCGACGCCCTGGCCCGCGACGGCGTGCCCACCGCCCTGGTCACCGCGTCCCCCCGGGCCGTCGCCGACACCGTCCTCGAAGCGCTCGGCGCCCACCGCTTCGCGATCTCCGTGACCGCCGACGACACCGAGCACACCAAGCCCGCCCCCGACCCCTACCTCGCCGCCTGCCGCGCCCTCGGCGTCCACCCCTCGGCCTGCGTGGCCGTCGAGGACACCGAGACCGGGGTCGCCTCCGCCGAGGCGGCGGGCTGCGCCGTCCTCGCGGTGCCCTCGCTCGCCCCCATCGGAGCCGCCCCCGGCCGGACCGTGCTGACCAGCCTGGAGGACGTGACCCCCGAGCGGCTGCGCGCCCTGACCCCGCCGCGGCTGCGGGTCATGACCTGGAACCTCTGGTACGGCGGCACCAAGGTCCACGACCACCGGGCCAAGCAGCTCAAGGCGATCACCGAGACCGAGGTGGACGTGGTCGGCCTCCAGGAGACGTACGGCGGCGCCGCCGGGGAACTCGCCGAGGCGCTCGGCTGGCACCACCACCGGGCCGGCGACAACCTCGGCGTGATCAGCCGCCACCCGATCACCGCCGTCCTCGGCGACCCGGACGTGGGTTTCTACGGGGCGGCCGGGGTCCGGCTCGACGTGGCCGGCACCGAGGTCGACGTCTGGACCGTCCACCTCGACTACACGCCGTACGGCCCCTACGAGGCGGCCTTCGACGGGCTGCCGGCCGACGGCCTGATCGCCCACGAGGAGGTGCGGCTCGCCCAGCTGCGGGACGCCCTGCGCCGGCTCGACCCGGCGGTGCCGGTCGTCCTCGTCGGCGACTTCAACAGCCCTTCCCACCTCGACCGGCCGGACGTGGCCTGGCCGGTGACCCGGGCGGCCGAGCGGGCGGGGCTCGCCGACTCCTACCGCGAGGCCCACCCCGACCCCGTACGGGAACCCGGACACACCTGGTCGCCGGTGCACGCCGAGCACGAGGACGGCAGCGGCCGCCCCGAGCCCCAGGACCGGATCGACTTCGTGCTCCACCGGGGCGGTCTGCGGGTGCTGGACTCGCGGACGTACGTCAGCGGCGACCCCCGCCCCTGGCCGGACGTCGAGGACAACGACTGGCCCTCCGACCACGCGGCGGTGGTCACCACCTTCGCCGTCCCCGGAGAACGGCTGGGCACCGAGCCGGACGGTGTCTAACATCGAGGGCATGACCTGGCGACATTGATCCACGACCGCCCCCGGCACCCGTCGGCTGACCGCCACGCTCCACGCGTACGCGTTCCTCGACGAGTTCGTGCTGCTCTACCCGGTGTACGCGCTGCTGTTCGCGGACACCGGGCTGTCCGTCGGACAGATCTCCTCCCTGTTCGTCCTGTGGTCGCTCACCGGTGTTCTCCTCGAGGTCCCCTCCGGCGCCTGGGCCGACGCCGTCTCGCGTCGGCTGCTGCTGTGGCTGGGCCCGCTGCTGGGCGGCGCCGGCTTCGCCCTGTGGGTGCTCTTCCCGTCGTTCTGGGCCTTCGCCGCCGGATTCGTCCTGTGGGGCGTCCGCGGAGCGCTGGGTTCCGGTGCGCTGGAGGCGCTGGTCTACGAGGAACTGGAGCGGCTCGGCGCGGCCGACCGGTACGCGGCTGTCATGGGCCGGGCCCACGCGGCGGGCCAGGTGGCCGTGATGGCGGCGATGGGCCTGGCCGGCCCGGTCTTCGCGTGGGGCGGCTATCCCGCGGTCGGCGCGGCGAGTGTCCTGGCCTGTCTGCTGTGCGCCGCGACGGCGACCCGCTTCCCCGAACACCGGACCGCCACGGAAGCCGACGAGGGCTGGGCGGGGACCCTGCGGGCCGGGCTGGCCGACGCCCGCCGCGACCGTTCGGTGCGCGGCGCCCTGCTGCTCGTCCCGGCCGTGGCCGCGGTGTGGGGCGCCCTCGACGAGTACACCTCCCTGCTGGTCCGGGACACCGGTGTGCCCGAGGCGGCCGTCCCCTACTGGCTGATGCTGATCTGGGCCGGGGTCACGGCCGGCAGCCTGCTGTCCGGCCCCGCCGAGCGGCTGGGCCCGAGGGGGCTCGCCACCCTCCTCACCGGCTCCGCGCTGGCCCTGGCCGCCGGCGCCCTCACCGGCACCCCCGCCGGTATCGGCCTGGTCGCCCTCGCCTTCGGTGGCTTCCAGCTCGCGACCGTCGTCGCCGACGCCCGCCTCCAGCGGCGCATCGACGGCACCGGCCGGGCCACCCTGACCTCGGTCGCGAGCCTCGGCACCGAGGTCCTGACCATCGGGGTCTACGGCGCGTACGGCGCCCTCGGTTCCACCTTCCCGCACGGCACGGTGTTCGCGCTGTGCGCGGTGCCGTACCTGGTGACGGCGGTGGCCGTGGCCCGGGGGAGGGGCCGGTGAGGGGCCGGTGAGGGCGTCGGCGAGGGGACCGACGAGGGGACCGGTGAGGGCGCGCAACGAATCGCCGCGCGGCCGTCGGCGCACGCAACGAATCGCTCCTGGGCGCGCAACGGCTCCTTCTTGTCCGGCCGGAGCGCCCGACCGTACCGTCTAGTAGGCCCCCGAAACGCTCCGGGCGGCCCCCCCCGAACCCCCCTTCGCCCGGTGAGGACCCCGCATGCGCACAGCCCTGCTCCAGAGCTCCGGCCGCCCCGGCGCGGTCGTCGAGAACCTCAAGGTCCTCGACGAGGCCGCGGGCCGGGCCGCCGCCGCGGGGGCCGGGCTGCTGGTCGCACCGGAGCTGTTCCTCACCGGCTACGCGATCGGCGACGACATCGCGCGCCTCGCCGAGCCCGCCGACGGCGACTCCGCCGACGCGATCGCCGAGCTGGCCGCCCGGCACGGGCTCGCCGTCGCCTACGGCTACCCGGAGCGCTCCGGCGAGACGGTGTACAACTCCGCGCAGCTGATCTCCGCCGACGGCACCCGGCTCGCGAACTACCGCAAGACCCATCTCTTCGGCTGCTTCGAGCACGACCACTTCGCCCCGGGGGAGCGGCCCGTCGTCCAGGCCGAGCTGGGCGGGCTCACCGTCGGCCTTCTGATCTGCTACGACGTCGAGTTCCCGGAGAACGTCCGGGCCCACGCCCTGGCCGGCACGGACCTCCTGCTCGTCCCGACCGCGCAGATGCACCCGTTCCAGTTCGTCGCCGAGTCGATGATCCCGGTGCGCGCCTTCGAGAACCAGATGTACGTCGCCTACGTCAACCGGGTCGGCCGGGAGGGCGAGTTCGAGTTCGTCGGGCTCTCCACCCTCGCCGGTCCGGACGGGGTGGCCCGCGCCCGCGCCGGACGCGGTGAGGAACTGGTCCTCGCCGACACCGACCCCGTGGCCCTCGCCGCCTCCCGCGAGGCCAACCCGTATCTGCGGGACCGGCGTCCCGAGCTCTACGTCTGAGCCCCCGAACCTTCCTGTCGTAAGCCGCAAGGAGCCCTCACCCCATGACGTCCATGGTGCCCAACGCCGTCGAGCACACCGACGAGCCGCAGCAGCCCCCGATCACCATGTTCGGCCCGGACTTCCCGTACGCGTACGACGACTTCCTCGCGCACCCGGCGGGCCTCGGCCAGATACCGGCGACCGAGCACGGCACCGAGGTCGCGGTCATCGGCGGCGGACTGTCGGGCGTCGTGGCCGCGTACGAGCTGATGAAGATGGGCCTGAAGCCCGTCGTGTACGAGGCCGACCGGATCGGTGGCCGGCTGCGGACCGTCGGGTTCGACGGCGCCGGCGCCGAGGGGCTCACCGCCGAGATGGGCGCGATGCGCTTCCCGCCCTCGTCCACGGCCCTCCAGCACTACATCGACCTGGTCGGGCTCAAGACCAGTCCCTTCCCCAACCCCCTCGCCGAGGCGACGCCTTCGACCGTCGTCGACCTCAAGGGCGAGTCCCACTACGCCGAGACGATCGACGACCTCCCGCAGGTCTACCGCGATGTCGCGCAGGCCTGGAACAAGTGCCTCGAAGAGGGCGCCGACTTCTCCGACATGAACCGCGCGATGCGCGAGCGGGACGTGCCGCGCATCCGCGAGATCTGGGCGAAGCTCGTCGAGAAGCTCGACAACCAGACCTTCTACGGCTTCCTCTGCGACTCCGAGGCCTTCAAGTCGTTCCGGCACCGGGAGATCTTCGGCCAGGTCGGCTTCGGCACCGGCGGCTGGGACACCGACTTCCCCAACTCCATCCTGGAGATCCTCCGCGTCGTCTACACCGAGGCCGACGACCACCACCGCGGGATCGTCGGCGGCTCCCAGCAGCTGCCGGTGCGGCTGTGGGAGCGCGAGCCGGAGAAGATCGTCCACTGGGCGTACGGCACCTCGCTGGCGAGCCTGCACGAGGGCGGCGAGCCCCGCCCGGCCGTGACCCGGATGCACCGCACGGCCGGCGACCGGATCACGGTGACCGACGCGCACGGCGACATCCGCACCTACCGGGCGGCGGTCTTCACCGCCCAGTCCTGGATGCTGCTGTCGAAGATCGACTGCGACGACTCCCTCTTCCCGATCGACCACTGGACGGCGATCGAGCGCACCCACTACATGGAGTCGAGCAAGCTCTTCGTGCCCGTGGACCGGCCGTTCTGGCTGGACAAGGCCGTCGACGACAGGGGAAATCCGACCGGCCGGGACGTCATGTCGATGACGCTCACCGACCGCATGACGCGCGGGACCTACCTGCTCGACGACGGTCCGGACCGGCCCGCCGTCATCTGCCTCTCCTACACCTGGTGCGACGACAGCCTGAAGTGGCTGCCGCTGTCCGCGAACGAGCGGATGGAGGTCATGCTGAAGTCGCTCGGCGAGATCTACCCGAACGTCGACATCAGGAAGCACGTCATCGGCAGCCCGGTGACCGTCTCCTGGGAGAACGAGCCCTACTTCATGGGCGCGTTCAAGGCCAACCTGCCCGGCCACTACCGCTACCAGCGGCGCCTGTTCACCCACTTCATGCAGGACCGGCTGCCCGAGGAGAAGCGGGGCATCTTCCTCGCCGGCGACGACATCTCCTGGACGGCGGGCTGGGCCGAGGGCGCCGTCCAGACCGCGCTCAACGCGGTCTGGGGCGTGATGCACCACTTCGGCGGTGCGACCGACGCGACCAACCCGGGCCCGGGTGACGTGTACGACGAGATCGCCCCGGTCGAGCTGCCGGAGGACTGAGCGGACCGAGCGGACCGGGCGGACCGGGCCCTTCAGTCCCGCAGGGGCGTGAGCAGCATGCGCCCCGCGAAACCCACCGCCGTGTCGAGGCGTTCGGTGAACTCCCCGGCGACGTCGGGCAGCCGGCGCAGCGCCCACAGCGCCCGGGCCGCCGTCCAGGTGGCGTCCCGGGCCCGCTCCAGGCTCCAGGAGCCCAGCAGATGGGTGAGCGGATCGGCGATCTGGAGCAGGTCGGGGCCCGGCATCAGCTCCTCGCGGATGCGTTCCTCCAGCGCGACGAGCAGATCCCCCACCTGCTCGTACTCGTCCGCCAGATCGGCCGGTTCACAGCCGAGGTCACGGCAGGCGTCCACGACGGCGAGTGCCAGGTCGTGCCCGATGTGGGCGTTGATGCCGGCGAGGGCGAACTGGAGCGGCCGTACGCCGGGATGGCGGCGCATCTGGAACAGCGGGCGCCAGCAGGCGGGCGGGCGCCGGTCGCTCAGGGCCGCGTCCACCGCGGCCAGATAGCGTTCCGCGAACCGCAGGTCCAGGGTGCGTGCGGCCCGCGCGTCCGGGAAGCGGCCCGTGTCGATCCGCCGGTCGACCTCCTGGGTCACGGCGAGGTAGACCCGGTTGAAGACCGCGATCCCGTCGGGGGCCGGCAGGGCCGCGTCCAGGGCCCGCATCCGGGCGATCACGTCGTGCACGCTCGCGTCGGACGCCGGGTCGACGGCCGGGGTGAACTGTTCCGTTTGCGGCATGGGGGAAGGGTGACAGCCCAGGGCCGCCCCGCGCGTCGGCGGGCCGGGCGCTTCCCCGGAACGGGGGAACGGGCCCGCCGCGCGGGAGCCGGGAAGGTGCCGGCAGGTCACCGGCCGCGCACCGCCGGGGCTACGAACCGTCCTCGTCGTAGGAGCTGGTCCCCTCGTCCAGGAGCGGTTCCTGCGTCTTCAGGTGCGCCGGGGCGAAGGCGCGCAGGGCGTGGTAGCCGGTGATGACGACGAGCGTGCCGAGCGCGATGCCGCTCAGCGAGAAGGTGTCGGTGAACGTCATGGTCACGTTGCCGACGCCGATGACGATGCCGGCCGCGGCCGGGACCAGGTTCAGCGGATTGCGCAGGTCGACGCCCGCGTTGATCCAGATCTGGGCGCCGAGCAGGCCGATCATGCCGTAGAGGATGACGGTGATGCCGCCGAGGACCCCGCCCGGGATCGCGGCGACGATCGCGCCGAACTTGGGGCACAGACCGAACAGCAGGGCGAATCCGGCGGCGGCCCAGTAGGCGGCCGTGGAGTAGACGCGGGTCGCGGCCATCACCCCGATGTTCTCGGAGTAGGTGGTGTTGGGCGGGCCGCCCACCGCCGTGGACAGGACCGAGCCGATGCCGTCGGCCGCGATCGCCGTGCCCAGTTTGTCGTCGAGCGATGCGCCGGTCATCTCGCCGACCGCCTTGACGTGCCCGGCGTTCTCCGCGACCAGTGCGATCACGACCGGCAGCGCGACGAGGATCGCCGACCACTGGAAGGACGGGCCGTGGAAGTCCGGCAGCCCGACCCAGTCCGCCCTGCCCACCCCGGAGAGATCGAGCCGCCAGTGGTCGGTGACCCTGCCGCTGCCGTCGGCCGCGTGGATCCGCCCGAAGATCCGGTCGAACGCCCACGAGATGCCGTAGCCGAAGAGCAGCCCCAGGAAGATCGCGATCCGGGACCAGAAGCCGCGCAGACAGACCACGGCCAGGCCGGTGAACAGCATCACCAGCAGGGCCGTCCACTGGTCCTGCGGCCAGTAGGTGGAGGCCGTCACGGGGGCGAGGTTGAAGCCGATCAGCATCACGACCGCGCCGGTCACGATCGGCGGCATCACCGCGTGGATGATCCGCGCCCCGAACCGCTGCACGGCGAGCCCCACCAGGAACAGCGCGACACCGACCACCAGCACCGCGCCGGTCACGGTGGCGCTGGTGCCGCCCTGCGCCCGGATGACCGCGGCCACGCCCACGAAGGACAGGGAGCAGCCCAGATAGCTGGGCACCCGGCCGCGGGTCGCGAGCAGGAAGATCACGGTCGCGACGCCGGACATCATGATGGCGAGGTTGGGGTCCAGACCCATGAGGACGGGCGCGACGAACGACGCGCCGAACATCGCCACCACGTGCTGGGCGCCGAGCCCGACCGTGCGGGGCCAGGTGAGCCGCTCGTCGGGCCGGACCACCGCGCCGGGCGCCGGGGTGCGTCCGTCGCCGTGCAGTTTCCAGCGGACGCCAAGATCCATGGTGCGGTATCGCTTTCGCTCGTACGGGTGCAGGTTCCGGATCATTCTCACCCGCGAACGGAAGGTGAGCGACCGCTTAGCGACCCCGTACGATGGTGTCGTTGTCCCATACATGCACAGGAGCCCCGCCCGTGACCGCCGAAGCCCCGATCGCCCCCGCCCTGTCGTACGGCCGGCTGATCCCCGTCACCGTCCACTTCGACGACCTCGACGCGCTCGGCATGCTGCACAACGCCCGCTACCCGCTGCTGGTCGAGCGCGCGTGGACCGAGTTCTGGGAGGCGAACGGCGTCCGCTTCGAGGGTGACTGGGCGGCCGCCGGGGACGCCTGCAACGTGGTCAGGGAACTGCTCATCTCCTACGACGCCCCGGTCACCCGCAGCGGCGCGTACGCCGTCCACCTGTGGCTGGAGCGGCTCGGCGGCACCGGGCTGACGTACGGCTTCCGCCTCTGCTCGGCCGACGGCGCCGCGACGTACGCGCGCGGCACCCGGGTCCTGGTCCGGCTCGACGCGGCCACCCTGCGGCCGACGCCGTGGAGCGAGGGCTTCAGGGCCGCGGGTCGGGCACTGCTGCGGCCCGCGGACTGACCTTCGCCCCGGTCCGCCCGCCGCCGCGCAGCACACCCGCGAACACCGCGAGCCCGCACGCCAGCAGCGTCACCACGCCGAACGACACCACCAGGCTCGTCGCCTGCGCCACCCCGCCGATCAGGCTCGGGGCGATCAGCCCGGAGGTGTACGTGATCGTCGCGACGCCCGCGATGGCCTGACTGGGGTTGGGTCCGCTGTGCCCGGCCGCGGCGAAGCACAGCGGGACGACCACGGCGATCCCGAGCCCCATCAGCCCGAACCCGGCCATCGCCACCGCGGGATGCCCGGCGAACACGATCAGCAGCCCGCCCAGCGCGGCCAGCACCCCGCCCGCCCGCACGGTCCGCACGGCGCCGAAGCGGTTCACCACCGCGTCGCCCACGAGCCGGGCCGCCGCCATGGTCAGCATGAAGCCGGTCGTGCAGGCCGCCGCGAGCCCGGCCGAGGTCTCCAGCTGATCGCGCAGATAGACGGCCGACCAGTCCAGGCTCGCCCCCTCCGCGAACACCGCGCAGAACCCGACCGCGCCGATCAGCAGGGCCGAGCGCGGCGGCAGCGCGAAGCGCGGCGGCGGCTCCTCGTCCTCCTGCGGCCGCAGGTCCGGCACCCACCGGCAGGCCAGCAGGCCGAGCGCGGTGAGGACGGCGGCCGCCAGCGCGTGGTGCACGCGCGCGTCCGCGCCCAGATGCGCCGCGAGCGTCCCGCCCGCCGAGCCGATCAGCGCCCCGGCGCTCCACATGCCGTGCAGCCCCGACATGATCGACTTCCCGAGCAGCCGCTCCACCTCCACGCCGAGCGCGTTCATCACCACGTCGGCCATGCCCGAGGTCGCGCCGTAGGCGAACATCGCCAGGCACAGCGTCAGCAGGTTCGGCGCGAGCGACGGCAGGGTGAGGGAGAGCGTCCACAGCGAGATCAGCAGGCTCAGGGCCGTCCGGGAACCGAGGGTGTGCGCGATCCGGCCGGCCAGCGGCATCGAGCAGGAGGCGCCGAACGCGGTGAAGGCGAGGGCGAAGCCCAACTGACCCGCGCTCACCCCCGCATGGTCCTGGATCCACGGCACCCGGGTCGCGAACGAGCCGGTCACCGCGCCGTGCACGGTGAACACGGCCGCCACGGCGTACCGGGCGCGCCGTACCGGGGACGGTACGTGGACCACTTCGTTCATTCTTCCGCCCCTCCCGGCCGTGCACCGCTCGGGTGCGGTGCCGCCGTAAACTATCAGGAACCCTGCCTGATAAAAAGAGAGCGCTCTCGGACCGGCACTCGTCCGGCCCGTGGGAGGATTCCCCGCATGCCCGCATCGCCGCGCACCGCCCGGGCCATCAACGACCGGCTGGCCCTGCAACTGCTCCAGGACGAAGGCCCGTTGACGGCGGGACGGCTGAAGGAACTCACCGGCCTGTCCCGGCCGACGGTCGCCGACCTCGTCGAACGTCTCACGGCCGCCGGACTGATCGAGGTCGCCGGGGAGGCGGGGGAGCAGCGGCGCGGCCCCAACGCCAAGCTGTACGGCCTGGTCGCCGACCGGGCCCAGCTGGCCGCGCTGGACGTGCGCACCGAGGGGGTCGCCGTCCGGGTGTCCGACCTGGTGGGCCGGGTACTGGCGGAGGCCTCCGTGCCGATCGCCGGTGACATCGGCACCGGTCCGGCCGTGGAGCAGGCGGTGACGCTCGTCGAGCGGACCGTGAAGGAGGCCGGCGTCGACCGGCTGCACACCGTCGGCATCGGCGCGCCGGGGCTGATCGACCCGGCCGGGGGAGAGCTGCGCAACTCCATCGGCCTGCCTGAATGGCACCGGAGGCTGGTGGCGGCCCTTCAGGAACGCTTCCCGCACGCGCGCGTGAGCGTCGAGAACGAGACCAACCTCGCCGCCCTCGCCGAGCAGCGGGAGGGCGCGGCCCGGGACCGGGACACGTTCGTCCTGCTCTGGCTCGGCCACGGCACCGGCGCCGCCGTCGTCCTCGACGGCACCCTGCGCCGCGGCGCCTCCGGCGGTACCGGGGAGATAGGTTTCCTTCCGGTCCCGGGCACGGACGCGCTCCCCTCCGCCGCGGACTGTGAGGGAGGTTTCCATTCCCTGGCCGGCTCGGCGGCGATCACGGCACTGGCGGCGCGGCACGGGCTGACGGCGGGGCCGGAGGGCGAGGAGCCGCCCGGGGCGGCCGTGGTCCGGGAGGCACTGGAGCGGGGCGACGCCATGGGACCGGCTTCCTTCCTCGACGCCCTCGCCGACCGCGTCGCGATCGGGGCCGCCTCGGTAGTGGCCGTCCTCGACCCCGGGTGTGTGGTCCTCGGGGGCGAGATCGGGCAGGCGGGTGGGCCGGAGCTGGCGGGACGGGTGGCCGAGCGGCTCCGCCGCATGACGCCCCTGCCCACCGAGGTCCGGCCCGGTCTGCTCGGCGGCACGGCGGTCCTGCGCGGAGCCCTCCTCACCGCCCGGGAGTCCGCGCAGGAGGAACTCTTCGGCACGCCGTGAGGCGCGCGCGGCGGTGGCCGGCCGGAGGCCTACCGGCCCCACGCGCGCGTGCCGTTCACCGGGCCCTGCGCGTGCGTGCCGTCAGGTAGTCCTCGAACGTTCCCTTCCCCACGGCCCGTTCCGGTGCCAGGTGGCCGCCCTCCCGGAACGCCCGGTACGCCGCGCCGAAGAGCGGCAGGTTCAGCACCCGGCGCCGCTTGCCGCTCGCCTTCAGATAGGCGCGGGCCAGCGACTCGAACGTGCGGACCTCGGGTCCCGCCATGTCCTCGACGCGCCCCGCCGGAGCCCCGGCCGCCAGTTCCGCGAGCCGGTCGGCGACCTCGGCCACCTCCACCGGCTGGTCGCTCACCCCGGCCGGCAGCACCAGCACCGGCACCTTGGCCAGCGCCTCCAGCACCTGGAGCACCAGATCGTGGAACTGGGTCGCCCGCAGCACGGTCCAGCCCAGCCCCGAGTCCGCCACCAGCCGCTCCACGGCCAGCTTCGCCCTGTAGTAGCCGAACGGCACCCGGTCCACCCCGACGATCGAGATGTACACGAGGTGCCGTACCCCCGCCCTCCGGGCCGCCGCGATCAGCTGCGCGGCCGCCTTCTCGTCGCCTCCGCGCGGGGTGCTCGCACAGTGCACCACCGTGTCCACCCCGGTCAGGGCCGCGTCCAGCCCCGGCCCGCCCTCCCGCAGATCGACGGCGTACGGCCGGCTGTGCCGGCTCAGCACCCGCACCTCGTGCCCGTCCGCCCGCAGTCGGTCGGTGACGAGCCTGCCGAGGGTTCCGGTACCGCCGGTCACCAGGATCGTGGTCATGCCGTTCAGCTCCTTCGGACACCGGGGCGCTCCCGGACGGACACGCCCTTCACCCGCTGAGACCACGTGGCGCCCGCCGTATGTGACAGACCCCCGCGCTCACGCGAGCTGACGTCGTACGAAGTCCAGCTTGTCCGGGTTGAGCACCGCCCGCAGGCCGGTGATCCCGTCCGGGCCGCAGTCGAAGCCGATCGCGGCCACCAGGATGCCGCCGTCCAGGGCGAGCAGCCCCGGCGCGCCGTTGAGCTCGACGGCGGTGTACGTGAAGCCGGCCGCGAAGCTCCGCGAGCCGCCGGCCAGGAACCGCAGCACCCTCTCGCGCCCCTCGATCGGCCGCCGGGCCGCGCTGACCCGGCCCCCGCCGTCGCTCCACCAGGTCACGCCGGCCGCGAGGATCCGCTCCAGACCGGCGAGGTCGCCGTCCCGGGCCGCCGTGAGGAAGGAGGCGACCAGTTCCTCCCGCCGCCGCACGGGCACGTCGAAGCGGCCTTCCCCGGCGGCCAGCCGCCGCACCGCCCGCCGGTACAGCTGGCGGCAGTTGGCCTCGCCCAGATCGAGCGCCCCGGCGATCTCCCGGTGGCCGTAGCCGAACGCCTCCCGCAGCACGTACACCGCCCGCTCGGTCGGTGTCAGCCGCTCCAGCAGCACCAGCAGCGCGAGCGACACGGCGTCCCGCTGCTCGGCCGACTCCAGGGGGCCGAGCGTGCCGTCGGAGGTGACCACGGGCTCGGGCAGCCAGGGCCCGGCATAGCGCTCGCGCCGTGCCCGCGCCGAGGTCAGCCGGGTGAGACAGAGATGGGTGACGGTCTTCGCCAGCCAGGCCGCCGGGTGGGTGATCGCGGTGCGGTCGGCCCCGCTGAAACGCAGATACGCGTCCTGGACCGCGTCCTCGGCCTCCTCGGCCGACCCCAGCATCCGGTACGCGAGCCCGAACAGCCGTGGCCGGTGCGTCTCGAACTCGTCGGCGCTCGCGATCGTCGTCATGGGCTCACCCTGTCAGAGCCCCGCTGGGAGGCCCGGCGACGGGCAAGGGCCGTCGTCACCGCCGCCGGACGCACCCGACGACCCTAAGAGGACTAGACCAATTGGTCATTAGGTCCGGACCAGCCGTCGGGTGTGCCCTCTGCATCTGTGAGCGAGCCCACATACTTCGCCCGTATGGACCACGATCGGGCGTGGCACACTGGCCCTGTACCTAAAGCAGCGCACTCCGGGGTCGGTGAAAGTCCGAACCGGCGGTTACAGTCCGCGACCCGGTCACTTCCAGTGGCCGGTTGACCAGGTGAAATTCCTGGACCGACGGTTAAAGTCCGGATGGGAGGCAGTGCGCGGCGGGCGGGCATTCGTGCGCGCCGCCGTCTGTGTACTCGTCCATGCGGACGAGTCTGTCGGCGTCGCCCCCCGATATCCCCGCTCGTGTCTGCTGTCGTCATCGACAGGCCCCGGAGTCCGTGCCCTAACGAGGCAGGAGGACCCGGGAAGTGTTCACCGGAATCGTCGAAGAACTGGGTGAGGTCACCGCCGTCGAGAATCTCGGCGACGCCTCCCGTTTCCGGCTGCGCGGCCCCGTCGTCACCGACGGCGCGAAGCACGGCGACTCCATCGCCGTGAACGGGGTCTGTCTCACCGTCGTCGAACACGAGGGCGACGAGTTCACCGCCGACGTCATGGCCGAGACCCTCGACCGCTCCAGCCTCGGCGCCCTCGCCGTCGGCTCCCGCGTCAACCTCGAACGCCCCACCGCCGTCGGCGCCCGTCTCGGCGGGCACATCGTGCAGGGCCATGTCGACGGCACCGGGCAGGTCCTGGAGCGCAGGCCCTCCGAGAACTGGGAGATCGTCAAGGTCTCCCTCCCGGCCGGGCTCACCCGGTACGTCGTCGAGAAGGGGTCCATCACCGTCGACGGCATCAGCCTCACGGTCGTCGAGGCCGGCCCCGACTTCTTCACCGTCAGCCTCATCCCGACCACCCTCGACCTGACCACGCTCGGCCTGAAGCAGCCCGGCGACCCGGTCAACCTCGAGGTGGACATCGTCGCCAAGTACGTCGAGCGCCTGCTGACCACCACCCAGCAGGGAGCGGGCCGGTGAACTGGCTGAACTCCGAAGCGTTCGTCGCCTTCGACCAGCACATCATCTGGTCGGACATGATCGGCAACATCCTCGGCCTGATCACCCTCGCCCTCGGCTGGCGCCGCTCCCTGCTGACCTGGCCGGTCCAGTTCCTCTCCGGCCTGGTCCTGTTCACCGCCTTCTACGGCCACCTGGCCGGCAGCGCCGGCAAGCAGGTCGTCGTCATGGTCGTCGCCCTGTACGGCTGGTGGCAGTGGAACCGCGACAAGGGCCGCTCGGGCGACGGGCACATCGTCCCGCGCTTCGCCACCTGGACCGAACGCGCGGCCATGCTCGGCGCCGCCGCCCTCGGCACGGTCGCCGTGGCCCTGCTCTTCAAGGCCTACCCGTCCCTGTCCTGGGACCCCTGGCCGGACGCCTACATCTTCGTCGGCACCATCGTCGCCATGTACGCCCAGGCCCGCGGCATGGTCGAGTTCTGGATCGCCTGGCTCCTCGTCGACCTGGTCGGCGTCCCCCTCAACTTCGCCAACGGCTACGCCTTCTCCGGCTTCGTCTACGTCATCTACGGCGCGCTCGTCCTGTGGGGCATGCGCGACTGGTGGCTGCGCTCCCGCAAGGCCGCGCACCCCACCCTGGAAGGAGCGCCGGCATGAGCACGGCACCGATCCTGTACAGCACCGACGGCCTCGACGACCTCACCCTCGACCCCGTCGAGCAGGCCATCGCCGACATCGCGGCCGGCCGCCCGATCGTGGTCGTCGACGACGAGGACCGCGAGAACGAGGGCGACCTCGTCATCGCCGCCGAGAAGGCCACCCCCGAGATCATCGCGTTCATGATGAGCGAGTGCCGCGGCCTGATCTGCGCCCCCATGGAGAGCGACGAACTCGACCGGCTGAAGCTCCCTCAGATGGTCGAGGACAACACCGAGTCGATGAAGACCGCCTTCACCGTCTCCGTCGACGCCTCCGGGGCGCACGGCGTGACCACCGGCATCTCCGCCGCCGACCGCGCCACCACCCTCCGGCTCCTGGCGAGCGGCGACTCCGAGCCGACCGACTTCGTCCGCCCGGGCCACATCTTCCCGCTCCGCGCCCGCTCCGGCGGGGTCCTGACCCGCAACGGCCACACCGAGGCCGCCGTCGACCTCGCCCGCCTCGCCGGACTGCGCCCGGCCGGCGCGATCGTCGAGATCGCCGGCGAGGACGGCCGGATGCTCCGGCTGCCCGAACTGATCCCGTTCGCCCGCAAGCACGGCCTGACGATCATCTCCATCGAGGACCTGATCGCCTACCGCCGGAGCGCCGAACCCACCGTCCGCCGCGAGGCCGAGACCCGGCTGCCCACCGTCCACGGCACCTTCACCGCGTACGGCTACCGCTCCACCGCCGACGGCGTCGAGCACGTCGCCCTCGTCCACGGCGAGCTCGGCGACGGCGAGGACGTCCTGGTCCGGATCCACTCCGAATGCCTCACCGGCGACATCTTCGCCTCCCAGCGCTGCGACTGCGGCCCCCAGCTCGACGCCTCCCTGGAACGCATCCAGAGCGAGGGCCGCGGCGTCGTCGTCTACCTGCGCGGACACGAGGGGCGCGGCATCGGCCTGCTGTCCAAGCTGCGGGCCTACGAGCTCCAGGAACAGGGCCACGACACCCTCGACGCCAACCTGGAACTGGGCCTGCCCGCCGACGCCCGCGACTACGGGGCGGGCGCGCAGATCCTCACCGACCTCGGCGTGCGCAGCGTCCGTCTGATGACCAACAATCCCGAGAAGAGCGACGCGCTCGTCCGGCACGGCCTGAAGGTCACGGACCGGGTGCCGATGCCCGTCCAGGCCGGCGAGCACAACATCCGCTACCTGCGCACCAAGCGGGACCGGATGGGACACGACCTGCCCTGGCTGGACACGGCCCCCGTGTCCCCCTGCGGCAACCAGTAAGCCAAGAAACACCTCTAGGAGAGACGTGAGCGGCAAGGGCGCACCGGAACTGTCCGTACGCAATGTGGGTGACCTCAGGGTCGCCGTCGTCGCGGCCCAGTGGCACGAGAAGGTGATGGACGGTCTGGTCGACGGCGCGCTGCGCGCCCTGCACGACCTGGGCATCGACGAGCCGACCCTGCTCAGGGTCCCCGGCAGCTGGGAGCTCCCGGTCGTCGCCAAGGTCCTCGCGGGCCGCGGCTACGACGCGATCGTCGCCCTCGGTGTCGTCATCCGCGGCGGCACCCCGCACTTCGAGTACGTGTGCGGAGGCGTCACCCAGGGCCTCACCCAGGTCTCCGTCGAGACCGGAGTCCCCATCGGCTTCGGCGTCCTCACCTGCGACACCGAGGAGCAGGCCCTCGACCGGGCCGGCCTGGAGGGCTCCAACGAGGACAAGGGGCACGAGGCCGTGACCGCCGCCGTGGCCACCGCGGCCACCCTCCGCTCAGTATCTGAACCCTGGAGGTAGGCGGCCCGGCATTACGGCTAGGGTGGGACGCACCATGTCCAAGAAGACGTTCGAGGAGCTCTTCACCGAGCTCCAGCAGAAGGCCGCCACCGGCGACCCCGCCACCTCCCGCACCGCCGAACTCGTCGGGAAGGGCGTCCATGCCATCGGCAAGAAGGTCGTCGAAGAGGCCGCCGAGGTCTGGATGGCCGCCGAGTACGAGGGCAAGGAGGCGGCCGCCGAGGAGATCTCGCAGCTGCTCTACCACGTCCAGGTGATGATGGTCGCCCGCGGAATCTCGCTGGACGACGTCTACGCCCACCTGTAAGACCTGATTCCGACCCACACCCACTCTCACGCGAAGGAAGCCGACCTCATGCTGCGCATCGCCGTCCCCAACAAGGGTTCCCTGTCAGGCCCTGCGGCGGAGATGCTGCATGAGGCCGGCTACCGGCAGCGCCGCGAGTCCAAGGAACTGCGGATCGTCGACCCGGCCAACGAGGTCGAGTTCTTCTACCTGCGGCCCCGCGACATCGCGATCTACGTCTCCTCCGGCAAGCTCGACATCGGCATCACCGGCCGCGACCTGCTGATCGACTCCGGGGCCCACGCCGAGGAGATCCTCCCGCTCGGCTTCGCCCGCTCCACCTTCCGCTTCGCCGCCAAGCCGGGCACGGCGGACGGCGTCCAGGACCTCAAGGGCCGCACCGTCGCCACCTCCTACGAGGGCATCGTCGAGGGCCACCTCGCCGAGCACGGCATCGACGCCTCCGTCGTCCACCTCGACGGCGCCGTCGAGACCGCCATCGAGCTGGGCGTGGCCGAGGTCATCGCCGACGTCGTCGAGACCGGCACCTCGCTGCGCAACGCGGGCCTGGAGGTCTTCGGCGAGCCCATCATGAAGTCCGAGGCCGTCGTGATCCGCCGCACCGACGCCGAGCCCGACGAGGCCGAGACCAAGGTGCAGCAGTTCCTGCGCCGCCTCCAGGGCGTCCTGGTCGCCCGGACCTACGTGATGATGGACTACGACTGCCGGGTCGAGCAGCTGGAGAAGGCCGTCGCGCTGACCCCCGGCCTGGAGTCCCCGACCGTCTCCCCGCTGCACAACGAGGGCTGGGTCGCCGTCCGCGCCATGGTCCCCGCCAAGGAGGCGCAGCGGATCATGGACGACCTGTACGACATCGGCGCCCGCGCCATCCTCACCACGGCGATCCACGCCTGCCGCCTCTGACCACGACCACGACCTCCACCGGGAACATGTCCGATCTTCCGGGCAGCGAGCTGCCCACCCTTCCCGTCACCT
Source organism: Streptomyces sp. NPDC005811 (assembly GCF_040630405.1). Taxonomy (NCBI): domain Bacteria; kingdom Bacillati; phylum Actinomycetota; class Actinomycetes; order Kitasatosporales; family Streptomycetaceae; genus Streptomyces; species Streptomyces sp. NPDC005811. Next base: position 71,177 of record NZ_JBEXXK010000046.1, on the reverse strand, counting down.
TCCGGCCGGGCCGCACCCGCGCGGTGCTGCTCTCGGCCGGGGTGGTGATCTTCCTCGTCATCTCCGGCGTCGCCCTGCTGCTGGAGAAGCTCGGCCCGGGGGAGCGGCTCAGCTTCGTCGTGACCGGCGCCCTGATCTTCTGGGTACTGGCCCAGCTCGCGCGCGTCCGGGTCGCCGCCGACGACGGCGGGGTCACCGTGGTGAACATCGCGAGCAGGCGGCGGCTCGACTGGGCCGAGATCATCCAGGTGAACCTCCGTCCGGGCGACCCCTGGGTGTTCCTGAACCTCACCGACGGCACCAGCCTGCCCGCGCTCGGCATCCAGCCCGGCATCGACAAGCAGCAGGCCATCAGGGACGCCCGGGCCCTTCGCGCCCTCGTCGAGGCCCGCTCGGTCCGGGACCCCGAGACGCCCACCGGGCAAGATCGGGGCTGACTCGGGGCCGTCGCCCCTGCCGCTCAAGGCCCTGTCTTGATTAATCTGGTGACGGAGGCGTTCCCTTTGTGCCTCCACCCCTGTGGTGCCCTGCCGGTGCACAGGGGTTTCCTGCTACCCGAGGAGTGACCCTCTCCGGCGATGGACGGTTCGTCCTGTAGTACCTGCGCCGCCCCCATCCGGCACGTTCCGGAGGTGGCGGCATCATGACCATCCCCTTGCTGCTCCTGGCAGCCGCGTTCCTGCTCATCCTGGCCAACGGCTTCTTCGTGGCCGCCGAGTTCGGCCTCGTCACGGTCGAGCGGCCGGAAGCGGAGAAGGCCGCCGCCGAAGGCGACAGACGAGCCGGTACGGTCGTGGAGTCCCTCAAGGAGCTGTCCTTCCAGCTCTCCGGCACCCAGCTCGGCATCACCATCACCTCGCTCGTCGTCGGCATGCTCGCCGAACCGGCGCTCGCGGAGCTGCTGCACACCCCGTTCACCGCGATCGGCCTGCCCGAGGGCGCCGTCTCCGGTGTCGCCGTGGTCGTCGGCATGCTGCTCGCCTCCGCCGTCCAGATGGTGGTCGGTGAACTCGTGCCCAAGAACTGGGCGGTGTCCAGGCCCCTCCAGGTCGCGCGGTTCGTCGCCGGCCCGCAGCACGCCTTCTCCCGTCTGTTCAGGCCGGTGATCTCGGTGCTCAACACCGTCGCGAACCGGCTGGTGCGCGCCCTCGGCGTCGAGCCGACCGAGGAGCTGGCCTCGGCCCGCACCCCCGGTGAACTCGTCTCCCTGGCCCGCCACTCCGCCCAGGCCGGCGCCCTGGAACAGGACACGGCGGACCTGTTCGTCCGCACCCTGTCACTGGCCGAGCTGACCGCCCAGCATGTGATGACCCCCCGGGTGAAGGTCAGCGCCCTGCAGTCCTCGGCCACCGCCGAGGACGTGGTCAATCTGACCCGGGCCACCGGCCTGTCCCGTTTCCCCGTCTACCGCGAGAAGATCGACGAGATCGTCGGCATGGCCCACCTCAAGGACGCCCTGGCCGTCCCCGTCCAGGACCGGCTGCGCACCCCCGTCGCCCGGATCGCCCGTCCGGCGCTGCTGGTGCCCGAGACCCTGCCCGTCCAGCCGCTGCTGGCCCGGCTGCGCATCGAGCAGCCCATCGCCGTCGTCGTCGACGAGTACGGCGGCACGGCGGGCGTGGTCACCCTGGAGGACATCGTCGAGGAGATCGTCGGCGAGGTCCGCGACGAGCACGACGGCCAGGACACCCCCGAACTGGCCGCCGCCCCGCCCGAGGAGGGCAAGCCCGCCTGGGACGTCGACGGCAGCTGCCGGGTCGACACCCTCCAGCGCATAGGCCTGGAGGTGCCCGAGGGACCGTACGAGACGGTCGCGGGCCTCGTCGCCGACCTGCTCGGACGCATCCCGGCCGTCGGTGACCGGGCGGAACTGCCCGGCTGGCGGCTGTCCGTGCGCCGCGTCGGCCACTACCGGGCCGAACGGATCCGGCTGGTCCACGTCGGCCGGCTCGGTCAGGCCGCGGCGGCCCAGGCCGCGGAGGCCGCCCGATGAGCGTCCTCCAACTCGTCTTCGCCGCGCTGCTCGTGCTGGCCAACGGCTTCTTCGTGGGCGCCGAGTTCGCGCTCGTCTCCGTGCGCCGCAGCCAGATCGAGCCCCTGGGCACCGCGCGCGCCCGCCAGGTCCTCCACGGCCTGGAGCGCCTGCCGCAGATGATGGCCGCCGCCCAGTTCGGCATCACCCTGTGCTCCCTCACCCTCGGCGCGGTCGCCGAACCGACCGTGGCCGAGCTGCTGGAACCGTTCTTCGAGTGGATCCACCTCCCGCACGGCATGATCCACCCGCTGGGCTATGTCATCGCCCTGGCCGCCGTGGTCTTCTTCCACCTGGTCATCGGCGAGATGGTCCCGAAGAACCTCGCGATGGCGGCCCCCGAGAAGGCGGCCCTGTGGCTCGGCCCGGGCCTGGTCACCTTCGCGCGGCTCTGCCGCCCGATCACGGTGGCCCTCGGCGCCTGCGCCCAGGCCATCCTGCGGCTCTTCCGCGTCGAGCCCAAGGACGAGGTCGAGGCCGTCGTCACCAGCGAGCAGCTCAACCGGCTGCTGGAGGACTCCGGCCAGGCGGGCCTCCTCGATCCCGAGGAGCAGGAGCGCCTGGAGGACGCGCTGGAACTGGGCTCGCGTCCGGTGACCGACGTCCTCCTCGGACGGGAGTCGCTGATCACGGTGCCCCCGTCGGTCACGCCCGGCCAGATCGTCGAGCTCACCGCCCGCACCGGCTACTCCCGCTTCCCCGTCGCCGCGGAGAACGGCGCCTTCATGGGCTACGTCCATGTGAAGGACGTCCTCGACGTGGAGGACTCCGAGCGGGCGGTGCCCCAGCAGCTGTGGCGCCCGATGACGACCCTGCGCTCGGACCTTCCCCTCGACGACGCCCTGACCGTGATGCGCCGCGCGGCCACCCACCTCGCCCAGGTCGCGGACGCCTCCGGCAAGGTCCTGGGCCTGGCCGCCCTGGAGGACGTACTGGAACTCCTGGTCGGCGAGGTGACGGACCCGGCGCACCGGGAGGTCCCCGAGGTCAGACTGACGGAACCGAGGGCCAGCGGGGAGCCGGAGGAGGCGATGGCCGGCTAACGCGCCGGCCGGCCGTCCCCGCTACGTCGCCGACGGATCCTGCGGCCCCCGCCCCGACAGCACCTCGCCGTACGCCTGCATGAGGTCCGGGAGCCGCAGGGTCGACAGATCGTCCCGGGTCAGGGCCGTGGGGTACGTCGACAGCCGCAGATCCCGGTAGGCGCAGCTCTTCTCGTACAGCGTCCGCAGGAACCGCCCGTTGCCCAGCTCGTCGATCCACCCCTGGTCGACGACGTGCCCGGCGATCGAGCGCAGCTCGTCCAGCGCCTCCTCGTCCCACACATCGCCGTTCTCGGCGGCCAGCACCTCGCCGATGGAGGTGAGTTCGAGGGGGCGGTACGAGGGGAAGTCGACGCGGGTCGTGAAGCGGGAGGACAGACCGGGGTTGGCGGCGAGCAGCCGGTCCATGCCCTCCGGGTAGCCGGCCAGGATCACCACCAGATGGTCCCGGTTGTCCTCGGCCCGCTTCAGCAGCACCTGCAGCGCCTCGTCGCCGTACGCGTCGCCCTTGCCGTACCCGGAGTTGGACAGCGAGTACGCCTCGTCCACGAAGAGGACACCGCCGAGGGCGGAGTCGATCAGTTCATTGGCCTTGACGGCGGTCTGGCCGAGATACTCGCCGACCAGGTCGGCCCGCTGGGCCTCCACCAGATGGTCGCCGCCGAGCAGACCGAGGGCGTAGAAGACCCGGCCGAGGATGCGGGCCACCGTGGTCTTGCCGGTGCCGGAGGGGCCGGAGAAGACGAAATGCCGTTTGGGCGGCTGGACCGGAAGGCCCTGCCCGGCCCGCAACCGGGCCATGTTGAGCTGCGCCGACAGCGCCTTGACCTGGCGTTTCACGGGTTCCAGGCCCACCATGCGCTCCAGTTCGGCGAGCGCCTCCTCCAATAAGCCAGGGTCGGTGGGACCGGCCGGCAGCGGCGACCCCACGACCGTCTTCGCGCGGACCGCCGGATCGGCGACCGACGGCAGCGGCCCCACGGGCGGCAGGTCCGAGGGGTCGGTGAGCTTGAGGTCGCGGCCCTCGGTGCCGAACAGCGGGTCGAGGGCGTCCGGGCCGTCCCCCACGTCCTGCCCGATCCCGGTGAGCGTGATGGCCGCGAGGTCGGCGGGGTCGTCGTAGCCGTCGCCCTCGGCGATCGCGGCGAGCCGGGCCGAGGTGTCCATGAAGGCGGGATCGACCCGGTGCACCGCCCGGTACAGGGGGAGCGCGGCGGCCGAGCGGCCGGTGCCCTCGTGCGCCCGGGCCAGCCAGTACCGTAGCTCCTTGCGCTGCGGCTGCTCGCTGCGGCAGCGCATCAGCGCGGCGGAGAGCAGCGGTTCGGCCTGGCCGTACATCTCCAGCCGGACCCGGGCCATCCCGCCGAACAGCCCGGCCTCGATCCCGAGGAGCGGGTCGTCCAGGAGCGGGTCGGTGTGCCGGACGAGCTGTTCCCAGTCCTTGACCAGATAGGCGCGGCAGGCGTGCAGGAACCGGACCTGGTGGTCGGTGTCGACGGGCGGGAGCCCGGCGAGCGCCCGGTCCAGCTCGGGCACATGCCGGCCGTCCAGCCAGTGCGAGGCGTGCGCGAGCAGCAGATCACGCGGGCTCTCCAGCACCGGCTGCACCCACCAGCCCAGCCAGTACCAGGAGTTGAGCGTCCGGCGGTGCCGGGTGCGCTGCTCGCCGAAGCGGTCCCGGTGCCGGTACATCCGCAGCAGCGCGGTCGTCGTGTCCACGCGCAGCGCGTGCAGTCCGAGCCAGCCGTCGGCCATCCCGGGATCGATCCGTACCGCCGTGCGGAACTCTTCTTCCGCCTGCGGATACGCGCCCATGGTGTAGGCGTCCACGCCTCGTAGCCAGGCGAGGTCGGCCGGGGCCTCCAGGCCCTGCGTGCCGAAATCCATCACGTCCCCCACAAACCGTGCCCCCGTCGGTTTGCCACCGGGCCCACGCCCGCCGGCTGCCTTGGTCGAACCGCTGTGCCGCGGACCGGAGTTGCAAGGTGCGCGAAGCAGCTGTCCGTAGGTCGCACCGAGGGCATCGTACCTGCGGAGGAGTGCCTGCCGAAGGGTGCCGCCCAGGCCGTTTGACGAGGTGGGAGCGGACGGGGCGCATCCCGCAACAGTGACCCTCGGTGAGCGTCCGGCGTCGTGGCGCGCACGGAAAAGGGGCGGGCGGAGCGCCCTGAGGGCAGAACGAAGCCCCCGATCACGGGGGAACAACCGGGGGCTTCGCGACTTGGGGCGGCTGCGATGGCCGCACATTCAGAACGTAAGACCTGTACGGGCCGCCGGTCAAGCGAAGTTGAGGCACTTGGCGAAGTTCGGGTGGAGGGCTTTTCACACCTTCACCACATCGCGGGTGGTCCCTCACGGTGGGTGACATCCGGGTGCCCCACGGGGTCTCCCGACGGCCCCGGCAGCACCTCGTACCCCTCGCTCAACTGCCGTACCAGCAGCCCGGCATGGGGGCGCGAAGGGTCGTCCGAGAAGTGGTGCGCCTCCGCCCGGACCCACCCGTCCCAGAACTCCCGCTGCTCCTCCCCGTCCCGCGCCCGCCCGCGCGCCCAGGCCTGCTCGGGCGCCATCTCCAGCCACAGCAGGCAGGCCAGATGCGGACGCAGGGCGCGGCGGCCCGCCCCGACCCCCTCGATCAGGACGACGGGGTCCGCGGGCAGCGGCCGGGGCGGGCCGAAGCGGTGCTCGCGCCAGTCGTACGGGGCGTAGTGCGCGCTCTCGCCGCGGCCGAACGGCTCGATCACCTCGGTCAGCAGCCGCCCGGTCCACGCGAACAGTTCCGCGTGGCTGGCGATGTCGTCGAGGTGCAGCACCGGCGCCCCGCCGAGCGCCTCGGCCAGCCGGCCCGCGAAGGTGGACTTCCCGGAGCCCGCGTGCCCGTCGACCCCGATCAGCCGGACCGGGCCGCAGGACGGCGGGAGCCGGCGGAGCCGGGCGGCGAGCCGCGGGACGGCGGGAGCCGGCGGCTTCACAGGACGGGGTACGGGAGACGGACGTGCACGGCGCGGAAGTCTAGTGCGACACGGGTGACCTCCGGGGCTGCGGTGCTGGTGGGGGCGGCCGTCCACGCTCATAGTGGGCGCACAGTCGTGCACCGGACACCCTGGGGGTCCTTCCGCCCATGAGCAGCTCAGACCACCCCTCCCGCAGAACCGTTCTTGCCGCCACGGTCGCCGTCGTGGTGGCGGGCGGCCCGGCCCCGGCCCAGGCCGCCCCGGCCCCCGGCGCGACCCCGGACGCCGCAGCACCCGCCGAGACCCCGGACACCGAGGCCATGGCAGGCACCCCGGCCGCCGGGTCCGCCCCCGCCCGGCTCGTCGACCTCCGCTCCTGGCTCACGCACGCCGACTGGAGCTCGGGCTCCGCGCAGGGCACCCGGGCCGTCGCGGGCGAGCGTCCCGGCCTGGTGTGCGGCAGCGCCGCCGGCACCCTGGCCTTCACCGATCCGCACGCCAGGACCACCGCCGACTGGGAGTACGCGACCTGGACGTCCCCCGTCCACCGGCTCGCCGTCCCCGCCACCGAGGTGATCGCCTCCTGGAACGCGAGCACCCCGGCCGGCACCTGGCTCCAGGTGGAGCTGCGGGCCACGTACACGGACGGCACCGACACCCCCTGGTACGTGATGGGCCGCTGGGCCTCCGGCGACCAGGACATCCGACGGGCCTCGGTCGACGGGCAGACCGACGGCCGCAGCACCGTGTGGACCGACACCCTCGCCGTCGACGACGCCACGACGGGGCTGCGCGTCGGCGCGTACCGGATCCGGCTCACCCTGTACCGCCGCCCGGGCACCACGCTCACCCCCACCGTGTGGCGGCTGGGCGTGATGGGCTCCGCCCTCCCGGACCGCTTCACCGTCCCGTCCTCGGTGCCCGGCCCGGCGCGCGAGCTGGCGGTCCCGCGCTACTCGCAGGAGATCCACCAGGGCCAGTACCCGGAGTACGACAACGGCGGCGAGGCCTGGTGCAGCCCGACCTCCTCCCAGATGATCATCGAGTACTGGGGCGGCCGGCTGACCCCGGCGCAGCTGAAGTGGGTCGACCCGGCCTACGCCGACCCCCAGGTGTGCCACGCCGCCCGGTACACGTACGACCATCAGTACGCGGGCTGCGGCAACTGGCCCTTCAACGCCGCCTACGCGGCCACCTTCGACGGCCTCCAGAGTGTCGTCACCCGGCTGACGTCCCTCACCGATCTGGAGACGCTGATCGCGGCGGGCATCCCGGCCGTGACGTCCCAGTCCTTCCTCAAGGAGGAGCTCACGGGCGCCGGGTACGGCACGGCCGGCCATCTGATGACCGTGATCGGCTTCACGGCCGACGGCGATGTGATCGCCAACGATCCGAACTCGGCGGACGACGCCTCGGTGCGGCGCGTCTACCTGCGGCGGCAGTTCGAGAACATCTGGCTCAGGACCAAGCGGTACAACGCGGCGGGCAAGACCGTCTCCGGCAGCGGAGGCGTGTGCTACCTGTACTTCCCGGTGCGTCCGACCCTGCGCCAGTGCACGGCGCTGAAGGCGGTGGGGGTCACCGTGTGAGCAAGGTCTCGGCCGCAAAAGCCCTGGGCGGTGGCAAAGTGGACACCATGACCGCACATGCCGCTTCCGCCACCCGCACCCGTACCGGCGGCCCGCGCGAGGACGGCCCGAAGATCGTCGAGCATGTCCTGGGCTGGGTCCTCGCCGCCGTCGTCGCGATGCTGGTGACCCGGCTCGGACTGCTCTGACCTCCGCTGATCGGCCGTCGCCGGCGTGGGCTGAGCGGTTGTTCGACCTGACATACTGACGTGGTCCCGCCGGCCGTTGGAGACCAGGTCGAAATTGAATATCAGCCACCAGCGCGATGCCGTCCGTCCCCGGGCGCGGGGAACCGAGCGCTCACTGGCGCGCCGCGCCGAACTCATCACCATCGGGCGCAAGTTGTTCGCCGACACGTCCTACGACGCGCTCTCGATGGACGACATCGCCCGGCAGGCGCACGTCGCCAAGGGGCTGATCTACTACTACTTCCAGTCCAAGCGCGGGTATTACCTGGCCATCGTCCAGGACTCCGTCGCCGATCTGGTCTCCTTCGCCGCGAGCGGTCTGGAACTGGCCCAGGTGGACCGGGTCCAGCGCACCATCGACGGCTATCTCCGGTACGCCGAGCACAACCAGGCCGCCTTCCGCACGATCGTCAGCGGCGGGGTCGGCTTCGACGCCGAGGTGCACGCCATCCGGGACGGGGTGCGCGCGGCGATCGTCGCGACCATCGCCGAGGGCGCCTACGGTGACGGTGACATCCCGCCGCTGCCGCGGATGGGCCTGCTCTCCTGGGTGTGCAGCGTCGAGGGCGCCACGCTCGACTGGATCGACCGCCCCGAGCTCTCCCGCGACGTCATGTGCGACCTGCTGGTGAAGTCCCTGGGCGGCACCCTCCGCGCGATCGAGGAACTCGATCCCGCCTTCCCCGCGCCGAAGCCGGCCCGCAGGGACTGAGCGCACGGACCGAAGGGGCGGGGACCCGTGCTCCCGCGCCCCCGGTCGTACGCCGGTCCGGCCGGCGGTCCGGACCGGTCCCGCAGTCGCCCCGCCGTGCGGGGAGGGCGTCCCGAGGGGATACTCACAGCGCGAAGCCGCAGGCCGGCGGTGAGGAGGTGCGGCATGGCCGAGCGCGCACCGGAGCCGGTGGACCGCCTCCTGCCCACGGAGGAGGCACGCGAACTGCTCGCCCTCGTCCGGGACATCGCCCGTCGGGAGATCGCCCCGACGGCCGCCGAGGAGGAGGACGCGGGACGCTTCCCGCGCGAGCTGTTCACCCTCCTGTCCGCAGCGGGGCTGCTCGGACTGCCGTACGACTCCCGGTACGGCGGCGGCGACCAGCCGTACGAGGTCTACCTCCAGATCCTGGAGGAGCTCGCCGCGGCCCGGCTCACCGTGGGGCTCGGGGTCAGCGTCCACACGCTGGCGGCGTACGCGCTGGCCGCGCACGGCACCGACGCCCAGCGGGCCGCGCATCTGCCGGGCGTGCTCGGCGGCGGGCTGCTCGGCGCGTACTGCCTGTCCGAACCGTCCTCCGGATCGGACGCGGCCGCGCTGCGGACCAGGGCCGTACGGGACGGCGGTGCCTGGGTGATCGACGGCACCAAGGCCTGGACCACCCACGGCGGGATCGCCGACTTCTACACCGTCCTGGCGCGCACCGGCGGTGAGGGCCCGCACGGCATCACCGCCTTCCTCGTGCCCGGTGACGCCGACGGTCTCACCGCCGCGCCGCCCGAGCGGAAGATGGGACTGAAGGGCTCGCCCACCGCCCAGCTCCACTTCGACGGCGTCCGGGTGGGCGACGACCGCCGCCTCGGCGGGCAGGGCGAGGGCTTCGCGATCGCCCTGGCCGCACTGGACTCCGGGCGTCTCGGCATCGCGGCCTGCGCGGTCGGCCTCGCCCGGGCGGCCCTGGACCAGGCCGTCGCCCACGCCACCGGGCGCCGGCAGTTCGGCCGGCCCCTCGCCGACTTCCAGGGCCTGCGCTTCCTGCTCGCCGACATGGCGACCCGGGTCGAGTCGGGCCGTGCGCTGTATCTGGCGGCGGCGCGGCTGCGGGACGCGGGCCGGCCGTTCGCCCGGCAGGCGGCCATGGCCAAGCTCCACTGCACGGACGCCGCGATGCAGGTCACCGTGGACGCCGTCCAGGTGCTCGGCGGCTACGGCTACACCGCCGACTTCCCCGTCGAGCGCCATCTGCGCGAGGCGAAGGCCCTCCAGATCGTCGAGGGCACCAACCAGATCCAGCGGATGGTCATCGCCCGGCATCTGCTGGGCCCGCAGACGCGCTGAACTGTCCCGGCCGCACCTGGGGAGTCACCAGCCGCACCCACTCCGGGTCGTGCCGCCCCGGCAGGGTGCGGCCCCGGTCGGCCCAGGCCCGGAGCAGCTCACGGTAGAGGGGCGGGTCCGGTGGGGGAGCCGGGGCGGCCGGGGCCGGCGGGGGCAGGGGAACCGATTCTGCGGGTCTGTGTCCGGTGTCTCCGGGATCCGCGGAGGCACCGGGCTGGCGATGCCGTCCACGGGCCGTCGTGTAGGTGAGGGTCATACCGGGGCCAACGCGAGGGCGTGAGGCCAGGTCACGCCCCGTTCACCCGGGCGTGCGTTCGGCAGCCCCCGGCCACGGTTTCGGCCGGTCCCGACTCTGGCCGCCGCGGCATCCCTGACGTACCGTCAAATCTCTTGCGTCCAGGGAGGAGTGCCCATGGCCGACGACCGCCCCGTGCCGCTCGACGAGTACCCCGTCCACCAGGTGCCCCTGTCGATGAAGCATGTGGCGACCGGGGACCGCAACGCCTACGACCGCTGCATCTTCCATGTGCTCGACCACCGGGGCAGCACCCTGCTGATCGCCGGCCTCGGCGTCTACCCCAACCTCGGGGTGATCGACGCCTACGCCACCCTCCGCCGCGGGGACACCCTGTACGCCGTCCGCGCCTCCGACGCCCTCGGCGAGGACCGGATGCGCCTGGAGGTGGGGCCGCTGCGCATCCGCGTCGAACGCCCGCTGCGGGACTTCGTGCTGAGCTGCGCCGCCGACCCGGACGACCCGGACGGACTGTCGTACGAGATCCACTGGTCGGCCGACTTCCCGGCCCTGTGGGAACCGCACCACCAGCAGCGGCGCGGCGGCCGGCTCACCCTGGAGGGCAAGCGGTTCGTGCAGGCCGGCCGGTGCGTGGGATGGCTGCGGGCGGGCGGGGAGACGACCCGGCTGACGGCCGGCGCCTGGACCGGGACCCGGGACCGCAGCTGGGGCGTGCGCCCGGTGCCGGGGGAGGAGGGCGGCCGGCTGGCGCAGGAGCATCCGACCGAGGGCTTCCACTGGATCTGGTGCCCGGTCCGCTTCGACGACCGCTTCCTGATGGTCATCACCCAGGAGGACGCCGACGGCCACCGCTCCCTCAACGACGCCACCCTCGTCCGCCCCGGCCGCCGCGACCGCCAACTCGGCTGGCCACAGGCAGAGATCACCTACTGGCCAGGCACCCGCCGACCCGAACACGCCCTCGTCCACCTCGGAGACGTCCGCAAACCCCTGGAGCTGGAGGCGGAGATCCTCGTCTCCTCCCCGCTCGCGATCGGCGCCGGCTATCCACCCGCCGACGACTGGCAGCACGGCACCTGGCAGGGCCCGCGCTGGACCGACCGCCGCAGCTACGACCTGACGGCCCCTCACCCCCGTGCTGCTTATGGGGTGACCGACCACGCGGCCCGCTTCCGGCTCGACGGCCAGACCGGTTACGGCATCTTCGAGCACGGCTCGTTCGGCCGCCACGATCCGAGCGGCTTCACCGGCTTCGACTCGGTCGCCCCGCGAGGAGGCTGAACCACAGGGAGGTCGACCCATGACGACGGCACCACGACCGCGCACCACCACCCGCGACCCCGAGGAACTGACCCGCCGGCTCACCGCCTGGCTCGGCACCCGGCTGCCCGGCGCCCGGGCCACCGGAGTGACCGTGCCCGCCTCCAACGGCCTGTCCAGCGAGACCCTGCTCTTCGACCTCGACCATCCCGAACCACCGCTGCGGCGCTGCGCGTTGCGGATCGCGGCGGACCCGGCGGCGTACACCGTCTTCCCCGTGTACGACATGGTCCGCCAGTACCGCACCCTGCGGCTGGTGGCCGCGCACACGGACGTGCCCGTGCCGCGCGTGCTGTGGCTGGAGGAGGACCCGGGCCCGCTCGGCGCCCCGTTCTTCGTCATGGAACGCGTCGAGGGCAGGGTCCCGCCCGATGTCATGCCCTACACCTACGCGGGGAACTGGCTGCACTCCGCGAGCGACGCGGACCGCGAGCGGCTGGAGGCGGCGACGATCGGCCTGTTGGCCCGGCTTCACGACCAAGTGCCCCTGAAGGAGGTCGAGTTCCTCGCGTTCCCTGGTGAGGGTGACGCCCTGCGCCGCCATGTCACGGCCCAACGCGCCTACTACGACTGGGTGATCGCCGGACTCGCCCCGTCCCCGCTGATCGAGTCCGCCTTCGCCCGGCTGGAGGACCTGTGGCCGAAGGAGGCGGCCCCACCCGTCCTCAGCTGGGGCGACGCACGGATCGGCAACATCGTCTACGACGGCTTCGAGCCCGCCGCCGTACTCGACTGGGAGATGGCCGCGCTCGCCCCGCGCGAGGTCGACCTCGGCTGGACCGTCTATCTGCACCGCTTCTTCCAGGACCTCACGGCCGCCTCCGGACAGCGCGGACTGCCCGGCTTCCTGCGCCGCGACCGCGTGGAGGAGCGCTACGCGCAGCTCACCGGGCATCCGCCGCGCGACATGGAGTTCCACACCCTGTACGCGGCGCTGCGGCACGCGATCGTCATGCTGCGGATCGCCTACCGCCAGGCGTACTTCGGCGAGGTGGCCGTGCCGGCGGATCCGGACACACTGATCCTGCACCACGGCAGCCTGCGGGCCATGGTGCAGGGCAGCTACTGGGAGACGGGCTCCTGAGGGACGCGCTCGGGGGACTCGGACCCCTGGGCGTGGGCGTCGCGGCTCAGGCGGCCTGGCGGCGCATCGCCGGTACGCGCATCGGGCGCGAGCTCGGGCCGCCGACGTGCGAGAAGGGCTGCATACGCCAGTCGAGCCCCTGAGGGAGCGTCAGCACGACCGCGATGTCCTGCTCCCGGTCCGTGTCGGACTCGTCCGCCGACCGGGCCTCGGACGCCGAACGCCCGGTGCCGGCGCAGACCGTGAGCCCGAACGGGTTCCACGGCGAGGCGCACAGCGCGTGCTCCGGCAGGACCTGCTCGTCCTCCAGCAGCGCGATGGACTGCGCGCAGTCCGGGCAGATCACCCGGAACATCTCGAAGGTGTCGTACGCGTCGAGCTCGTCGGCGTCGAACGCGTCGGGTTCGACGCCCTCCGGCTCGGGCTCCACCACGGACAGCCGCTTGGGCGCGGTGCGACCAGGGCGCTTAAGACTCTGCATGGGATTCTCCCCCTCGGGCTGGGCCGCCAGGCACTGAGGCCTCGACCACAGCAAGCACTTCCCAGCCCGTCTCGGCGGTAATCACGAGGACATCACGAAGCATCTACGCGCGCTGTGGTCTTCGTCACATGCCATCCGCAGGTGCCAACCCGCTCCCGCCGCCCGACAGATCACGAACCGGGTATGACCTGGGCTGCATAGGTATCCGAGGAGATCACACGCACTGTAGGTTCTTGCGTCATGGAGGAGCTGGACCGCCACATCGTGCAGCTGCTCGTCAAGGACGGGCGGATGAGTTACACCGACCTGGGCAAGGCCACGGGCCTGTCCACGTCGGCCGTGCACCAGCGGGTGCGCCGGCTGGAACAGCGCGGTGTCATCCGGGGCTACGCGGCCGTCGTCGACCCCGAGGCCGTCGGGCTGCCCCTGACCGCCTTCATCTCGGTGAAACCGTTCGATCCCAGCGCCCCCGACGACATCTCCGACCGGCTGGCCGGCGTGCCCGAGATCGAGGCCTGCCACAGCGTCGCGGGCGACGAGAACTACATCCTCAAGGTGCGGGTGGCCACCCCGCACGAGCTGGAGGAGCTGCTCGGCCGGATCCGCGCCCTCGCCGGGGTGTCGACCCGGACGACCGTCGTCCTGTCCACGCCGTACGAGGCGCGCCCGCCGCGGATCTAGGCCGTGTCCGCAAGGTCCCTCCCCCAGAGGGGGTACCCCCAGCCCCGCGACGCCCGGCACGCTCCCCCAGAGGGGGCACCCCCACTCACGCTCCCCCACGCTCGGCTGCGCTCGCGCGGGCAGGGCCCCACGACGCCGCAGGGCCCGCCCTCCGGGCGGACGACGGGACCTTGCGGACACGACCTGGGACGCCGGGCGGAGGGCGGGTCCGGGATGCCCGATGCCCCCTCGGTACGCCCCAGGTGCGTGCGCGCTCCCGCGGCGCGAGAAACTGTCGGTCATGAGTGAGCGCACGCCCGAGCCGAAGACCGTCCTGCTCCGCCGCGGAGAGGTCCACAGCCCCGCCGACCCGTTCGCGACCGCGATGGTCGTCGAGCGCGGCCAGGTCGCCTGGGTCGGCTCGGAGGGCGCGGCCGACGCCTTCGCGGACGGCGTCGACGAGGTGGTCGACCTGGACGGCGCCCTCGTCACCCCGGCGTTCACGGACGCGCACGTCCACACCACCTCGACGGGCCTCGCCCTCACCGGCCTCGATCTGTCGTCCGCCCCCTCCCTCACGGCGGCCCTCGCCCTGGTCCGGGACTTCGCCGCCGCCCGTCCGCGGGACAAGGTGCTGCTCGGACACGGCTGGGACGCCTCCCGCTGGCCCGAGGGGCGCGCTCCCCGCCGCGCCGAACTGGACGAGGCCACCGGCGGCCGGCCGCTCTACCTCAGCCGGATCGACGTCCACTCGGCCGTGGTCACCACCGCCCTGCTCGACCTGGCGCCCCGCACCCGCACCGAGCCGGGCTACGCGGACGGCGAGCCGCTCACCCGCAACGCCCATCACAGGGCCCGCGCCGCCGCGTTCGCAGCCGTGACGCCCGCCCAGCGCGCCGAGGCCCAGCGGACCGCCCTCGCGCACGCCGCCTCGCTCGGCATCGGCTCCGTCCACGAGTGCGGCGGACCCGAGATCTCCTCCGAGGACGACTTCACGGCCCTGCTGCGGCTCGCCGCCGAGGAGAGCGGCCCGCGCGTCGTCGGCTACTGGGCCGAACGCGACGTCGACCGCGCCCGGGAGCTCGGAGCGCTCGGCGCCGCCGGTGACCTGTTCGTCGACGGGGCCCTCGGCTCCCACACCGCCTGTCTGCACACCCCCTACACCGACGCCGCCCACACCGGCACCGCCTACCTGACCGCCGCCGACGTCGCCGCCCATGTGGTCGCCTGCACCGAGGCGGGCCTCCAGGCGGGCTTCCACGCCATCGGCGACGCCGCCGTGACCACCGTGGTGGACGGTGTGCGGGCGGCCGCCGAGAAGACCGGCCTCGCCCGGATCCGCGCCGCCCGGCACCGGGTCGAGCACGCCGAGATGCTGACGCCCGACACCGTGGCGGCCCTCGCCGAGCTGGGCCTGACCGCCTCCGTGCAGCCCGCCTTCGACGCCCTGTGGGGCGGCGAGGACGGCATGTACGCCCAGCGGCTGGGCGGGGAGCGGGCCCGCACCCTCAACCCCTTCGCGGCCCTGCTGCGGGCCGGTGTCCCGCTCGCGTTCGGCTCCGACAGCCCCGTCACCCCGCTCGACCCGTGGGGCACGGTCCGTGCCGCCGCCTTCCACCGCACCCCCGAGCACCGCGTCTCCGTACGCGCCGCCTTCACCGCCCACACCCGGGGCGGCTGGCGGGCGATCGGCCGCGACGACGCCGGGGTCCTCGTCCCCGGCGCGCCCGCCGACTACGCGGTCTGGCGCACCGACGCCCTCGTCGTCCAGGCCCCCGACGACCGGGTCGCCCGCTGGTCCACCGACCCGCGCTCCGGCACCCCCGGCCTGCCCGACCTCACCCCCGGCGCGGACCTGCCCGTGTGCCTGCGCACGGTCGTCGCCGGAAGGACGGTGTTCGTACGGCCGGGCGAGTGATCTCGGCGGCCGGTGCGGGGAAGATCACCCGTCCGCACGCCGAGGTGTGTCCGGCACCACCTCCCCGCTGACCAGGGCATTGACCGCAAAGCCGCAGGTCGAACGGCTGTTGACAGCCGATGGCCGGAGGCGGGTAGGTTCGGCCGGGTCCACCACCGGACGCCCCGCCGCAGAACGTCCGCGCACTCGCGGCGGCGCCGCTGGGTCAGGGACGGTGTGCCGCACCGGGGCACCGCCACTGGCAGCCAGGCTCAGCGCCAGCGCCGCAGCGAGGGAACGTTCCGTCCGGCCGGGGAGGTGTGACCCGGGTGGGGCCCGGGCGCTCAGTAGACAACGGCTTTCGGTCGACCCGCAGCCAGCGGGTCCCAGGTCGGCCCGAAGGGCGCCGGGCCCCCATCCGCAGCACGCTTCGACTCACCCGGTCGGGGTACGTTCGTACATACAAGGCCAAAAGTCAGTTCTTACCCCGCTCTTGTGGAATCGACACCACCATTCGATCGTCCTGTCACGTCATCGCAGGCGGTGGCCACTATGGTGGTGGCCTGCGTACGGACACGAAGGGGCAGCAGTGAACGACGGCGACGGGACCCTCGCGGCACAGAGGCGGGGGAGGCAGTTCGGCCCGCTCGGCACCGCCTTGGTGATCATTCCGACCTACAACGAGGCGGAGAACATCAAGGGCATCGTCGGCCGGGTGCGCGAGGCCGTTCCCGAGGCCCATGTCCTCGTGGCCGACGACAACAGCCCCGACGGCACCGGCAAGCTCGCGGACGAACTGGCCGCCGGGGACGAGCGTGTCCAGGTCCTGCACCGCAAGGGCAAGGAGGGCCTGGGCGCCGCCTACCTCGCGGGCTTCCGCTGGGGCCTGGAGAACGGCTACGGCGTCCTCATCGAGATGGACGCCGACGGCTCCCACCAGCCCGAGGAACTGCCCCGCCTGCTCACCGCGCTCAAGGGCGCCGACCTGGTCCTCGGCTCCCGCTGGGTGCCGGGCGGCCGGGTGGTGAACTGGCCCAAGTCCCGCGAGTTCATCTCCCGCGGCGGCAGCCTCTACTCCCGCCTCGCCCTGGACCTGCCGCTGCGCGACATCACCGGCGGCTACCGGGCCTTCCGGCGCGAGACCCTGGAGGGCCTCGGCCTGGAGGAGGTGGCTTCCCAGGGCTACTGCTTCCAGGTCGACCTCGCCCGCCGGGCCGTCAAGGCGGGCTTCCACGTCGTCGAGGTCCCCATCACCTTCGTCGAGCGTGAACTCGGCGACTCCAAGATGAGCCGGGACATCCTCGTCGAGGCGCTGTGGCGGGTCACGGCGTGGGGCGTGGGGGAGCGGGTGGGCAAGATCACGGGCCGCACCGCGGACCATCCGGAGTCCCCGCGGACGCCGGCCGAGACCTCCGCCCCGGCCGAGTCCTCCGCCCCGGCGGCCCAGGTTTCAGCCCCGGCGGCCGAGTCCTCCGCCCCGACTGCCGAGGCCTCAGCCCCGGCTGCCGAGACCTCCACCCCGGGAGCCCAGGTTTCAGCCCCGGCGGCCGAGTCCTCCGCCCCGGCCGAGTCCTCCGCCCTGGCGGCCCAGGCTTCAGCCCCGGCTGCCGAGGCTTCAGCCCCGGCTGCCGAGATCTCCGCCCCGGCTGCCGAGACCTCCACCCCGGGAGCCCCGACTGCCGAGGCCTCAGCCCCGGCGGCCCAGGCCTCCGCCCCCGCCGCCCAGGCTTCCGCCCCGGCGTCCGGCGAGGCGACGGAGGCGACGGCGAAGCCCCACAGCGAGGGCTGATCGTCCTTTTATGCCGCTCTGAGCCGGGTCCGGGCACACTGGAAGCATGACGACTGGCGCTCCGATCCCGACCTACCCCGTTTCCGGCTCCGACTCCACCCCCACCCGCCCCCGGCGCTCGCGCCTGCGGACGTACCTGCCGCTCGGGCTCGCCACCTGGCTGGTGCTGGAGATCTGGCTGCTGTCCACGGTCGCGGCCGCGACGAGCGGGTTCGTGGTCTTCCTCCTGCTCGTCGCCGGTTTCGTCCTCGGCTCCGTGGTCATCAAGCGCGCGGGCCGGCGCGCCTTCCGGAACCTCAACGAGGCCCTCCAGCAGGGCGGCTCCCCCTCGAAGGGCTCCGGCAACGGCCTGATGATGCTCGGCGGCCTGCTCCTGATGATCCCGGGCCTGATCTCCGACGCGGCCGGCCTGCTTCTGCTGCTCCCGCCGGTCCAGAAGGCGATCGGCTCCTACGCCGAGCGCAGGTTCCTCGCCGCCGCGGCCCCCGGCTCCCTGGGTGACGCCTTCCAGCAGGCCCGTATCCACCGCCCCGACGGCAAGGTGGTCCAGGGCGAGGTCATCCGGGACGAGCAGGGGGACGAGCGATAGGCAGCACAACGACCGCGGGCGCCGTACGTGAGACACGTACGGCGCCCGCGGTCATGTGCGTGCGCTGAAATACCGGCTTTCCCGCTAGGCCGACTTGCGGCTGTCCCGGGGATGTACCGCAAGGTTCATCGCCCCGGACCGCAGAACGGCCAGCCGCTCCTCGAGGACCTCTTCGAGTTCCTCGCGGGTCCGCCGCTCCATCAGCATGTCCCAATGTGTACGCGCGGGCTTGGCCTTCTTCTCCTCAGGGCCGTCGCCGTCCACGAGGAGTGCAGTGGCACCACAGACCTTGCACTCCCACTCCGGCGGGATCTCCGCCTCGACCGAGAAGGGCATCTCGAACCGGTGCCCCTTCTCGCATGCGTACTCCACGGCCTGGCGCGGGGCCAGGTCGATACCGCGGTCCGTCTCGTAGCTGGTCACCACGAGGCGCGTGCCGCGAAGAGCTCGCTCACTCATGAATCGTGCCTCCCGGGCTTGTCGCCCACAGGACAGGTGTCGCTGTCGTCGTCATCCGGTCAACGTCCGGTCGGCGGTAAAGATTCCCGTTCCGAGTCCCGTTCCGGGTCCTGCGTCGCCGTCGTAGCCGCAGCCTTGTCAACCAGTGCAGTACCCACCGGCGCCCGGTTTGTCACATCTGAAAGGAGATGTCACCCAGCGTTTCGGCATCTTTGACGCGCAGTAACGGTACGCCTGGCAGGCCAAACGCGTACACTACCGCCCTTTCGCCTTGAGCGCTAAATCTTCTCGGGTACCGGATTTCCGGCGGCCCCGATCGCCCGCCGTACCGGAACCCGTGCGAGCAGCACGAACCCTATGACGAAGAAGGCCACCAGGGAGATGATCGCGTCCCGATAACTTCCGGTGAACTGGTAGGTGATCCCGAACAGCAGGGGCCCGAGCCAGCTCATCCCGCGGTCGCTCATCTCGTACGCGGAGAAGTACTCGGCCTCCTTGCCCGGCGGCACGAGATGGGAGAACAGGGACCGGGACAGCGCCTGGCTGCCGCCGAGGACCAGCCCGATCGCGGAGGCCAGCAGGAAGAAGCCCACCGGGGCCCCGGCCGGCAGGAAGTACCCGGCGCCCAGGGTGAGCGTCCAGGCGACCAGCGAGCCGAGGATCGTCCGCTTCGCGCCGTACGTCCGGGCCAGCCGCCCCATGCCCAGGGCGCCCGCGACGGCCAGCACCTGGACCAGCAGGACGGCGCCGATGAGCGTGGACTGGCCGAGGCCGAGTTCCTCGGAGCCGTAGACCGAGGCCTGGGAGATCACGGTCTGGATGCCGTCGTTGTAGATGAGGTACGCGAGGAGGAAGGAGAGGGTGAGGGGGTGGCGGCGCATGTCGCGGATCGTCGCCGCGAGCTGGCGCAGCCCCGGAGCCGTGGCCTCGCGCCGCGCGTCCGGCTCGGTGCGGCCCCGGTCGCGCAGCCGCCGCAGCGGGATGACGGCGAACCCGCCCCACCACACGCCCGCCGAGGCCAGACAGATGCGCACGGCCGTCGACTCCGAGACGCCGAAGGAGTCATGGGCGAGATAGAGGACCAGGTTCACGATCAGCATCAGCGAACCGGCCGCGTACCCGAAGGCCCAGCCGCGCGAGGAGACCGCGTCGCGTTCCTCGGGCGGGGCGATCTGCGGGAGATAGGAGTTGTAGAGCATGGTGCCGACCGACATGGACGCGTTCGCCACGACCAGCAGCGCCCCGCCGAGCAGATAGCGGTCGCCGCCCAGGAAGAACATGGCGGTGGTCGCCGTGGCGCCCACGTAGGCGGTGACCCCCAGCAGCGGCTTCTTGCGCCCGGTGCGGTCGGCGGCGGCGCCCACCAGAGGCATCACCACCACCGCAAGGATCACCGACAGGGACACGGAGTACGCGAAGAACGACCCCGCGCGCACCGGTATGCCGAGCGGATGCACATACCCGTCCGCGTCCGCCGCCTCCTTGGCGACCGACGTCAGATACGGCCCCAGGAACACGGTGAGCACGCTCGCCGAGTAGACGGAGCAGGCCCAGTCGTAGAAGTACCAGCCGCGCTGTTCGCGCCGCCGCCCGGCGGCCTCGTCGGACGCCGTCGTCCGCACGGTGTCGGTGCCCACCCGTGCCCTCGCTTCCCGCTGGTGCGAAGGCGGGCGACGACGGTGTGCGGCGGGTCAGACCCAGACGCCCCGGTCCTCCATGACCTTGCGCAACGTGTCGATGTGATCGGTCATGATGCCATCGACTCCCAGGTCCAGGAGCCGGTGCATGGCATCGGGATCATTGATGGTCCACACGTGCACCTGCAACCCCCGCGCATGGGCGACCCGGACGAAACGCCGGTCCACGACCTGGATGCCCGACTGGGCCTCGGGCACCTGCGCCGCCACCGCCGAGGGCCGCAGCACCGCGGGCACGCCCCAGGACCGCAGCCGCAGATTGAGCACACCCCGGGTGCCGTACGACGTCGCCAGGCGCGGCCCGGCCAGCCGCTGGGCGCGCACGACCCGGGCCTCGGAGAACGAGCCCACGCAGATCCGGTCCCAGGCGCCGGTGCGCGCGATCAGGTTGAGCAGGGGATGCAGCGCCGGCTCCGCCTTGATGTCCACGTTCCAGCGCACCTCGGGGAAGGTCTCCAGCAGCTCCTCGAAGAGCGGCACCGGTTCCCTGCCCGCCACGCGCGCGTGCCGTACGTCCGCCCACGGCAGGTCGGCGATCCGGCCGGCGCCGTCGGTGACCCGGTCCAGCGTCCCGTCGTGGAAGGCGACGAGCTTGCCGTCCCGGGTGGCGTGCACATCGGTCTCGATGTAGCGGTACCCCGTCTCCACCGCGCGCCGGAACTGCGCCACGGTGTTCTCCAGACCGTCCGCGGCCCCGCCGCGGTGCGCGAACGGGATGGGCCCCGGATGGTCGAGGTAGGGGTGGCGTATGAGCGTGGTCACCTGCGCAGTATCGCCCCATGGGGTGTCCCCGTGGCAACGACCGTGCTGCCGTCGGATGCCTTCGGAACGGCGAACGCCCGCAGGAAGAACTGGGCGAGAGGGCCGATGGACAGCGCGTAGAGCAGGGTGCCGACGCCGATGGTGCCGCCGAGCGTGAATCCGGTCACGACGACCGCCACCTCGATCGCCGTCCGCATCAGCCGGATCGAGCGGCCGGTGCGCCGGTGCAGACCGGTCATCAGCCCGTCGCGCGGACCCGGCCCGAAGTCGGCCGTGATGTACAGGCCGGTGGCCACCCCGTTGAGCAGGACACCGGCCAGCAGGAGGGGAACGCGCACCGCCAGGGCGTGCACCTCCGGGACCAGGGCCAGGGTGCCGTCCATCGCGAGACCGACCACGAAGACATTGGAGACGGTGCCGAGGCCGGGGCGCTGGCGCAGCGGGATCCACAGCAGCAGCACCACCGCGCCCACGACGATCGAGACGACACCGATCGTCAGACCGGTGAGCTTGCCCAGGCCCTGGTGCAGGACACCCCACGGCTCCAGGCCGAGACCCGCCTCGACGAGCAGCGCGGCGCTGGCACCGTACAGGGCGAGCCCGACGTACAGCTGGAGCAGTCGGCGGACGAGAGGTCCCCTGGTGGACCGGGCCGGCGTGGACAAGGGAAGCCCCCTGGTGGTGGTAGTGGCCTGACGCATGACACTCTGTGGCTTGGAAGGAATCGTCATCCATGGCCAATTCGGGGAAGGTGGACTGGTATCAATGGCGCAGTGGACCTCTGCGGTGGGGGCCGCCCAGCTCGCGCGGCTGCTCAAGTCCCAGCAGGACCGCCCGGCCGGCCCCGGCACCCGTCGTCCGCCCGCCTACCGGGCGCTCGCCGACGGTATCCGGCTGCTGGTCCTGGAGGGCAGGGTCCCGGTGGCCGCGCGCCTGCCCGCCGAGCGCGAACTGGCCCTGTCGTTCGCCGTGAGCCGGACGACCGTCGCCGCCGCCTACGAGGCGCTGCGCGCGGAGGGCTTCCTGGAGTCCCGGCGCGGGGCGGGCAGCTGGACGGCGGTCCCGGCCGGCAATCCGCTGCCCGCGCGCGGGCTGGAGCCCCTGCCGCCTGAGGCCCTCGGCTCGGTGATCGACCTGGGCTGCGCGGCCCTCCCGGCGCCCGAGCCCTGGCTCACCCGCGCCGTCCAGGGCGCCCTGGAGGAGCTGCCTCCCTACGCCCACACCCACGGCGACTATCCGGCGGGCCTGCCCGCGCTGCGCTCGATGATCGCCGACCGCTACACCGCGCGCGGGATCCCGACGATGCCCGAGCAGATCATGGTGACGACCGGTGCCATGGGCGCCATCGACGCGATCTGCCATCTCTTCGGCGGGCGCGGCGAACGCATCGCCGTGGAGTCGCCCTCCTACGCCAACATCCTCCAGCTCATGCGGGAGGCGGGGGCCCGGCTGGTGCCCGTCGCCATGGCCGAGGGGCTCTCCGGCTGGGACATGGACCGCTGGCGCCAGGTGCTGCGCGAGGCCGCGCCGCGGATCGCGTACGTCGTCGCCGACTTCCACAACCCGACCGGCGCCCTGGCCGACGAGGACCAGCGGCGCCGGCTGGTGGAGGCGGCCCGGTCGGCCGGGACCGTGCTGGTCGCCGACGAGACGATGACCGAGCTGTGGCTGGACGACGACGTCGAGATGCCGCGGCCCGTGTGCGGCTTCGACCCCGCCGGGTCGACGGTGATCACGGTCGGTTCGGCGAGCAAGGCCTTCTGGGCGGGGATGCGCATCGGCTGGGTACGGGCGGCCCCGGACGTCATCCGCAGCCT
Organism: Streptomyces sp. NPDC005811; assembly: GCF_040630405.1. Classification (NCBI taxonomy): domain Bacteria; kingdom Bacillati; phylum Actinomycetota; class Actinomycetes; order Kitasatosporales; family Streptomycetaceae; genus Streptomyces; species Streptomyces sp. NPDC005811. Next base: position 48,471 of record NZ_JBEXXK010000046.1, on the reverse strand, counting down.
GGTCGCGGCCCGCGCCTACGCCGATCTGGGCACCCCCGTGCTGGAGCAGCTCGCGGTGAACTGGCTGTTCAGCACCGGTGGCTGGGAGCAGGCCGTCGATCTGCGGCGGGCTCAGGCCCGGGAGAACCGGGAGGCCCTGGTCGCGGCGCTCCGGCGGGAGCTGCCCGACTGGGAGTTCGCCGTGCCGAAGGGCGGGCTGACGCTCTGGGTCCGGGCCGGCGGCCTGTCCGGCTCGCGCATCGCCGAGGCGGGCGAGCGGGTCGGGGTCCGCGTCCCGTCGGGCCCGCGCTTCGGGGTCGACGGCGCCTTCGAGGGATTCGTCCGCCTTCCCTTCACGGTGGGCGGCGCGGTGGCGGACGAAGCCGCAGCCCGCCTGGCGGCGGCGGCGAAGATCGTCCGGAACGGAGGGACGGCGGGCGGCGAGGCACCGCGTACGTTCGTGGCCTAGGTCGTGTCCGCGAAGTCCCGTCGTCCGCCCGAAGGTCGGGCCCTGCGGCGTCGTGGGGGCCCCGCCCGCCGAGTACAGCCGAGCGTGGGGGAGCGTGCGCTCGGGACTTTGCGGACCCGACCTAACGGAGCCGGCGAGGGTACGTGCCGTGGCTTCTCAGGCTTCGGCCACGACTGCCGCTTCCACGGCCACCGGCCCCTCGTCCGCCGGTGTGCTCCGCGGCGGCAGCAGCTCCAGCACCGCCTGCCGCTGCGCCTCGCTCGTCGCGTCGTCGTACGGATCCGGCGTGGCGGGCACCTGGAGCCGGTGCACCGGCCCCGTCCCCAGCCGTGCGTACCCCCGCCCCGGCGGAACCTGCTCCACGGGCGTGGTGTGCGGAGGGGCGCCGAGGACCGCGGCCAGTCGCCCCGCCGAGGCGGGCCCGAGCACGACACGCGCGCGTGTGTGCTGCCGTACGGCCTCGCTCAGCAGGTCGAGGCTGTCGAACTGTTCGGCCACGACCACGGTGACCGCGGCCGCGCGGCCGTGCCGCAGCGGAACCTGGAGCAGGGACTGCGGGTCCTCGCGGCCGTCCGCCGCCGCGAGCGGGGAGAAGGCGGTGGGCCGGTCGAGGAGGATCCACAGCGGGCGCCTGGTGTCCTCCGGCGGGGTCTGCCCCGCCTGGCGCGCCTGGTTGGCCGCGATCAGCCGGCGTTCGGTCTCCTGGGCCGCCCATTCCAGTCCGGTCAGCGCCCCCGCGAGACCGACCTCGACGCCCAGGACGCCGTCCCGGCCGGTGAGGCAGGCGTACTCGCCGGTGCCGCCGCCCTCGACGATCAGGACGTCGCCGTACGGGAGGGCCTGGAGCGCGAGGGAGCGCAGCAGGGTGGAGGTGCCGCTGCCGGGCTGGCCGACGACCAGCAGATGCGGCTCGGTGGAGCGGGCGCCGGTGCGCCAGACGACCGGAGGGACGTCGCGCTGTTCGGTGCCGTGGGTGAGGGGGAGCGTGCGCTGCACGCGGATGGGGTCGGTGAAGCCGAGGACGGCCTCGCCCGGCGCCGTCACGAACCGCTGGGCGGCGATGTCGGTGGGGAGCGGGGCGAGGACCCCGACCGTGAGTTCGTTGCCCTCCTCGTCCCAGGTGAAGAGGTACTCGCGGCCACGGCCCGACTTCGCGGTGAGCAGCAGCTCGACCCGCGCGCGGGGCTCGGCCTCGCCGTCCGGGAAGTAGGCCGGGTAGCGGATCACGAGCTGGGTGATGCGGCCGGAGCCGTCGAACTCGTACGCCGGGAAGGCCTTCTCCCACTCGCCGCCGTGGGCGTAGAGGGGAGAAGGGTCCTCGGCCGTCGAGAAGTACGGGACCAGGGCCTCGTACAGCGACTCGAGCCGCTGGGTCTGCGACTCGTCGGGGCCTTCGGGATCCGGTGGGGTGCGGTCCCGGCCCTGCCAGGCCGCCGCCGCCATCAGGGTGATGACGGCGAGCAGCGGGCCGTACGGCACGAGCGCCACGACCAGGATCACCGAGGCTGCCAGGAACAGCAGCGGGCCGCGCTTGTCCTTGGGCGTCTCGGCCCATCTGCGCCGCCCGGCCGAGGCCAGCCGGCGCAGACCGCGCGTGATCGTGATCAGCGGTTGGAGGACGTCGGTGGCGCTGTCGGCCGCCGTCCGGGCCAGCTCCCGGCTCCGGGCGATCTGGGCGCTGCCTGTGCTCAGGATGCGGGGGAGGGGGCGCCGGGCCACTGCTGTCTCCTGATCGTGCGTGCGGAAGGAACGGTCGGCGGGAGGGGCGGCGTCAGAACTTGATGCCGCCGAGCAGGCCGGCCAGGCTCTCGCCGCCCGCCTTGATGCTCGGGGCGATGGCCGTGCTCGCCAGGTAGAAGCCGAACAGGGCCGAGACGCAGGCGTGCGACGCCTTCAGTCCGTCCTTGCGGAAGAAGAGGAAGACGATGATGCCGAGCAGGACGACGCCTGACATGGACAGGATCATTGAGGATCTCCTGGTTCGCGTGGGGACAGTCACCATGAGTACTTCCAGGATCACAGGATGTATCCATACGATAAAAGGTGCAACTGGATGATTTTCCGTGCATTTCACCCTGATGGTGGAGCATCTGCTGGGCTGCCTGAGCAGGAGAATTGTGGCGAACGGGTTGCTCCGTGATCTTTGCCTCGGACGGGACCGCGCATGTGCGGCACGAGCCAGTACGCTGGCGATTCACCTGAACGGTTGAGTCGAGCTGTGAGCGAGAGGCGGTCCAGGCCGATGACTGAAGCCCCCGACCCCGAGGTCGTGGAGCTGGCGACCAAGATCTTCGATCTGGCCCGGCAGGGGCGGACCGAGGAGCTCGTGGCGTATGTCGACGCGGGCGTTCCGGCGAACCTCACCAACGATCGCGGCGACTGTCTGGTGATGCTCGCCGCCTATCACGGCCACGCCGACGCGGTACGGGCCCTGCTGGCCCGCGGCGCCGAGGCCGACCGGATCAACGACCGGGGGCAGACCCCGCTCGCCGGGGCCGCCTTCAAGGGGGAGACGGACGTGATCAAGGTCCTTCTGGAGGCGGGCGCGGACCCGGCCGCGGGCACCCCCTCGGCCGTCGACACGGCCCGGATGTTCGCCCGGGCCGAGTTGCTGGAACTGTTCGCGGCCCAGGGGGCGGGCGGCTCCTAGCCGTCGCATCCACGGCTTGCGATCAGGTCATACGAATTTCCTGAGCAGGTAAACAGACGACCACGGGGGAGGCGGTACAAGGCCGCCGGAAATATCGGTCGCGGCAGGCAGAAGCGCCGGGTCATCATGACGACGTGATTCACGGACGCGATGGCTGGGCAGGTGTTGCCGCACCGCGCGGGCCGTGATGCGGTCCGCATGGGCCACCTACGAGAGGCAGAGGAAAATGGTCTACAGCAAGCAGGAAACGGCGGGCGCCCCGACGTGTTGTCACGCGGCCAGGTAATGCACGTCCCCGGTTGCGTCGACGCTTGATGTGAGGCTGTTTCCCATGTTCGATCCGGTCATAGCGCCCAGCGGTACCCTGCTCGGCCTCCTCCAGAGGGGCCGAGGCGACGGTACGCTGCACGCGCTCACCGCCCCGCGGCCCGAAGCGCTCGCGGCACTGAACCACTGTGTGTTGCGCGATCCCCGCCACGACTGGCAGGTGGAGAACCGCTCCCTCTACTACGCCCGTCTCTACCTCGACCTCAGCGGCGAGCTGGACGAGATCGAGGCGCACCTCTTCGACGTCGAGGACGCCTTCGACACCGAGGAGTCACGCACGGGCCTGGCCCTGGCCGTCCTGGGCCACCTGGCCTCCTACGGCCGGCGGGACGCCCTGGAGCTCCTGCGCCGGTACGCGGCCACGGGCACCAACTGGGCCTGGGCCCTGGACGAGCTGGCCCTGCGGGACGACGACGCCGGCCTGCGCGCCCTCGCCGCACCGGTGCTCGCCAGATTCGCCACCGACACCGAGGGCGAGGCCGAACTGGCCGCCGCCGTGCGGGACGCCTTCGAGCCACGGCCCTGGCGCCTCTGGGCCGAGGATCCCCGCGAATACGTCTCCACGCGGGTGCGTGCCGCCCAGGAAGCCGGCTGTTTCGACCGCTGGCAACGCCAGATGAGTCCCAGCGGACCGCGCCCCGGCTGGAGCGTCCGGGCCGTCTTCGAATGGGCGCAGCAGGGCCTGGAGCGCGGTGCCGCCCTCCATGTCCCCGCCGCCCGCTGCCTCACCGCCGTGGCGGGTCCCGAGGACCGCCCGGAGATCGTGCAGGCCGCCAAGGACGGCACCGACGGGGCCCGCTGCACCGCCCTGCGCTACCTCGCCGACTGCAACGACCCCGACGCGCTGAACCTCGTCGAGCAGGCCGTGACCACCGGCTCCCACGCCGTCGTGGACGCCGCGGTCGACGCCTTCGAACGCATGCGCAGCGTCGCCGCCGTCGAGCGGGCCCGCGGCTGGGCCCACCGGCCCGACGCCCTCGGCGCCGCCGCCGGACGCATGCTCGCCTGTCGCGGCGCCACCAAGGACAGCGACCTCGTCCTCGGCGCCCTGCGCGAGGCAGTCCGCGGCGAAGGCTGCGACGCCTCGACCCTGTGGACCCTCGTCGACGGCACCGGACGCCTGGGCATCGTCTGCGCGGCCCCCGTGCTGCGGCACATCTACCGAGAGACGGCCTCCTCCCACCTGCGCGGGCGCTGCGCCCGCGCCCTGGCCGCCACCGACCCCTCCTTCGCCACCGGCTTCGCCGTCGAATGCCTGTGGGACTGCGAGGAGGCCACCCGGGAGATCGCCGCCCGGCACGCCGAGACCGGCGACGCCCGCGTCGTCGAACGCCTCCGGCGGCTCGCCGTCGACCCCGCCGAGGAGGCCGAGGTCCAGACGGCCGTACGCAGCCGCATCGGACCGGACGCGGCGTCCGCGATGTAGGCCCGGGACCGGCCCGGCGCCGCCGGAGCGGCCGACGTGCGCCCGCCCGGTGAACACCGGATGACCCACGGGTCAGGCGGGCATGGACACCGTCCGACCTGCTCGGTCACCGGCGGCGCGGGCCGTCCGGGGTGCGCCGGCGCACGCAGCGCAACGCTCATGGGACGTTTGTCGTCAGGAAAGATCCACGTTGACGCGGCCACGTCCAGGGCGGCGACAACACCGGTATGCGTGTCGTCATCGTGACCGAATCCTTTCCCCCCGACGTGAACGGCGTGGCCCACTGCGCGCTCCAGACCGCCCGGCACCTCGTAGATCGCGGTCACTCCCCGCTCGTCGTCGCACCGGCCACCGCGGCCGGTACCGGGCCCGACGCCTCGGCGCCGTGTCCCGTCGTCCGTGTCCCCTCCCTCCCGCTCCCGGGCTACCCCCAGGTCCGCGTCGCCCTCCCCAGCCGACGTGTCGCCGCGGCCATGGCCGAGCACCGTGCCGACGTGGTCCACCTGGCCAGCCCCTTCGTCCTCGGCGTGCGCGGCATGACGGCCGCCGCGCGGCTCGGCATCCCCGCCGTCGCCGTCTACCAGACCGATCTGGCCGGATACGCCCGTACGTACATGGGGGTCGGCGAGGCCACCGCCTGGCGGCGCATCCGCTCCGTGCACGCCGCCGCCGACCTCACCCTCGCGCCCTCCAGCGCCGCCCAGCACGACCTGAAGACGCACGGCATACCCCGGGTCAAGCTGTGGCAGCGCGGCGTGGACACCGTCCGCTTCCGCCCCGAGCTCCGCGACGAGGCCCTGCGCCGCGAACTCGCCCCCAACGGCGAACTGATCGTCGGCTACGTCGGCCGCCTCGCCCCCGAGAAGCAGGTCGAACTGCTGTCCGGTGTGTGCGGGCTGGAGGGCGTACGGGTCGTGGTCGTGGGCGACGGGCCCAGCCGCGCCCACCTCGACGAGGCGCTGCCCGGTGCGCTCTTCCTCGGCCGCCGCACCGGCGACGACCTGGCGCGGATCTTCGCCTCGCTGGACGTCTTCGCGCACACGGGCCCCTTCGAGACGTTCTGCCAGACCGTGCAGGAGGCCATGGCCAGCGGCGTGCCGGTCGTCGCGCCCGCCGCCGGCGGCCCGCTGGACCTGGTCGCCCACGGCCGCACCGGCCTGCTCTTCCCGCCGCGCGACACGGCCGCCGTACGGGACGCGGTGGCGGCCCTGGCGGCCGACCCGGCCCTGCGCGCGGCGTACGGCGCCGCGGGGCGCGCCACGGTCGAGGGGCGCACGTGGGCCGCCGTCGGTGACCAGCTCATCGGCCACTACGGGGACGTGCTGGCCGCGCGCCGACTGGTGGTGGCGGCGTGAGCGGCGGACCGATCGGCGGCGGACCGATCGGCGGGGGTGCGACCGGCTGCGTGAGCGGAGGCGCGGGCGGTGGGCCGCTGCGGATCGTCCGCCTGGCCAACTTCGTGGCCCCCGCCTCGGGCGGACTGCGCACCGCGCTGCGCGAACTCGGCAAGGGCTACCGCGCGGCGGGTCACGAACCCGTCCTGATCGTGCCGGGTGAGCGGGCGAGCGACCGCGACACCGAGCAGGGCCGGGTGATCACCCTGCCCGGACCGCTGCTGCCCGGCACCGGCGGCTACCGCGTCCTCACCGACAGGCGCCGCCTCACCCGCCTCCTGGAGGACCTCGCGCCGGACCGCCTGGAGGTCTCCGACCGTACGACGCTGCGCTGGACCGGCAAGTGGGCGCGGCGCGCCCGGGTCCCGGCCGTGATGGTCTCCCACGAGACCGCCGACGGGGTGCTGCGCACCTGGGGCCTGTCCGAGGCCACCGCCCGGCGCACCGCCGACGCGCTCAACATCCGTACGGCGCACACCTACGCGCGCGTGGTCTGCACCACCGAGTTCGCCGAACGGGAGTTCGTGCGGATCGGGGCGCGGAACGTGGTGCGCGCCCCGCTCGGCGTCGACCTCGTCGCACGGCATCCCTCGCTGTACGACGCCGGTGTACGGGCCCGCCACGCGCGCGAGGACGAGATCCTGCTGGTCACCTGCACCCGGCTGTCCGTGGAGAAGCGGCCCGGTACCGCGCTGGACGCCCTGGAGGCGCTGGTGACGCGGGGCGCCCGGGCGGTACTGGTGATCGCCGGGGACGGCCCGCTGCGACCGCGCCTGGAACAGCGCGCCCGCGAGCGCGGACTGCCGGTGACCTTCCTGGGGCACGTCGCCGACCGGGACGCCCTGGGCGCACTCCAGGCCAGTGCCGATGTGTGCCTGGCGCCGGGGCCCGCGGAGACGTTCGGGCTGGCCGCCCTGGAGGCCATGGCCTGCGGGACGCCGGTCGTGGTGAGCGCGTCCTCGGCGCTGCCCGAGGTGATCGGCGAGGCGGGCGCGGTCGCGGCCGACCGGGGCGGTGCCTTCGCGGACGCCGTGGAGGGCCTTCTGGAGCGCTCGGTGCCGGAGCGCCGGGAAGCGGCACGCGCGCGTGCGGAGTGCTTCGGGTGGGGGGCGTCCGTGGAGGCGTTCCTCGCGGCTCACGACGCGACGGTACGGGTGCGTTCCGTCGTGACCGGAGGGGTCGGATGAGACGGGCCCGTTTCGTCGCCCTCGGTGACTCCCTCACCGAGGGGGTGGGCGACCCGGCCGGCGACGGGTGGCGCGGCTGGGCCGCGCTGCTCGCCAGGGGGCTCGGCGAGGAGTCCGTGGAGTTCACGAACCTCGCGGTCAGCGGCGCGCAGACGCGGGACGTGCTGGAACGGCAGCTCCCGGCCGGGCTGGCACTGCGGCCCGATGTGGTGTCCGTGGTCGTGGGCGTCAACGACACCCTCCGCTGCACCTTCGACATCCACGCCGTCGCCGCCCGGCTCGACACCGTGTACGCCGCCTTCGCCGAGCAGGGCGCGGTGCTGCTCACCGCGTGCCTGCCCGACCCGGGGGCCATGCTCGGCCTGCCCGGAGCCCTCGCCCGTCCGCTGGCCCGGCGCCAGCGCGCGGTCAACACGGTCGTCCACGCGCTGTCCGAACGGTACGGGGCCGTCCATCTGCACGCGGCGGAGGGCGCCTGGCTGACCGACCGCGCGATGTGGAGCGCGGACCGGCTGCACCCGGGCGAACGGGGGCACCGGCAGCTGGCCGTGCGCTTCCACGCGCTGCTGGCCGAGGCGGGCCTCGCCACCGGCACCGCGCCCTCGCCCGAGCCGGAGCACCCGGCGCCGACGACGTCCGCGAGCCTGTGGTGGCTGGCGACGGCCGGCACCGGCTGGGTGGCCCGGCGCTGCACCGACCTGCTGCCCCAGCTGCTCGGGCTGGCCGCCGACGAGATGCGGCACCGCGCGCGGGGGACGAGCGCCCGGCTCGACCTGCGGGCGTCGGCGGCGGTCTCCGCGGCCCTGGCGGCGCTGTCGGCGACGGAACCGCAGCCGGACGCCGCCTAGGGTGACGGCGACGGGGCCGGGGACGCCATGACCGGCGTCGTCACTGCCGTCGCCGTCGTCACGGCCGCCGTCATCGCCGTCGCCGCCGTCATCGCCGTCGTACCGCCACGAAACGGACCGGGGTGCCCGGTACCGCCTGGGCGGCGGCCGGGAGGTCGGCCGTGCGGACGACCCCGATCACCGGGTAGCCCCCGGTGGTCGGGTGGTCGGCCAGGAAGACCACCGGCCGGCCGTCGGGCGGCACCTGGACGGCGCCCAGCACCATGCCCTCGCTGGCCAGCTCGCCGGGCAGGGCACGCTCCAGGAGGGGGCCCTCGGTGCGCAGGCCGATGCGGTTGCTCGCGGGGGAGACGCGGTACGCGCGCGTGGTGAAGACCCGGACCGCCTCCCGTGTGAACCAGTCCTCGCGCGGGCCGAGCGTGACGCGCAGGACGAGTTCGGCCGGGGGAGCGGCCTGAGGGGCGACGTCCACGCGGGCGTGCACGGCGGGTTCCGGGCCCAGGGGCAGGACCGTGCCGTCGGTGAGGGGTGCGGGGCCGAGCCCCGAGAGCAGGTCCGTGGAGCGACTGCCGAGGACCGGTTCGACGGTGACGCCGCCGGACACGCCCACATAACTGCGCAGGCCGGACACGGCGGACCCGACGTCGAGGACCGCGCCGGCGGGCACCCGTACCGGCGCGCCCCAGGCGACCGGGCGCCCGTTGACCGTCACCGGACAGGGCGCGCCCCCGACCGCGACGGTGACCGCGCGGCGGGGCCGCAGGGCGCAGCCGTTGACGGTGGTCTCCAGGACCGCCGCCCCGGGAGCATTGCCGACGAGCCGGTTGACGAGGGCCGCCGCGGGCCCGTCCAGCGCGCCGGAGCGGGGCACGCCGAGGTGGGCGTGCCCGGGCCGCCCCTGGTCCTGCACCGTGGTCAGGGCCCCCGCGCGGACGACGGAGAGAGCGCGGTCCGTCACCCGGCACCCACCGGCTCCGCCGCGACGAAACGCACACGCGTGCCCGGCGCGAGCAGAGCGGCCGGCACGCGCGCGTGGTCCCACAGCACCACGTCCGTGCTGCCGATCAGCTGCCAGCCGCCCGGCGACGCACGCGGGTACACGCCCGTGTACGGCCCGGCCAGGGCCACCGAGCCGGCCGGCACCGCCGTGCGCGGCGTGGCCCGGCGCGGGACGTCGTGGCCCGGGGGCAGCCCGGTGAGGTAGCCGAAGCCGGGCGCGAAACCGCAGAACGCGACCCGGAACTCGGTCGCCGCGTGGATGCGGGCCACCTCGCGCGCGGGGACGCCCCAGTGGGCGGCCACGTCCGCGAGGTCGGGGCCGTCGTAGCGCACCGGCAGCTCGATCACCTCGGCCGTCCGCGGGGGAGCGGGCGGGATCTCGGCGGCCGTCAGCTCCGACGCCAGCCGGACCGGGTCGGGCACGCCGTCCAGGAGTACCGTCCGGGCCGCCGGGACGATCTCCCGGACCGTCAGCAGTCCGGCCGCGCGCCGCCGTACCAGCTCGGCGTGCAGGGACTCCGCCGCGGCGCCCGAGGCCACCTCGACGAGCAGGGCGTCGTCGCCGACCGGCAGGACACGCAGGCTCATGCGAAGGCCTCCACGCGCACCCCGGACTCCTCCAGCCGCCGCCGGACCCGGCGCGCCAGCTCCACCGCGCCGGGCGTGTCGCCGTGCAGACACAGGGAACGCGCGCGTACCTCGATGATCGACCCCGCGGCGGAGGCGACCGTGCCGGAACGGGCCAGGCTCACCGACCGCTCCACGACGGTCACCGGATCGGTGACCACGGCCCCGTCCAGGCCGCGCGGCACGAGGGTGCCCTGCTCGGTGTAGGCGCGGTCCGCGAACGCCTCCGTGACGGCCGGCAGACCCGCCGTGCGGGCCGCGTCCAGCAGACGCGAGCCGGGCAGCCCGAGCACGGGCAGTGCGGCGTCGGCGAGGAGCACCCCGTCGACCACCGCGCCGGCCTGCTCCTCGTCGTGCACGACCCGGTTGTAGAGCGCGCCGTGCGGCTTGACGTACGCCACGCGCGCGCCCGCAGCCCGGGCGAAGACCTCCAGGGCGCCGATCTGGTACGCCACCTCGGCGGTCAGTTCGGCGGGCGGCACGTCCATGGCGCGCCGCCCGAACCCGGCCAGGTCCCGGTAGGAGACCTGGGCGCCGATCGTCACGCCCCGCTCGGCCGCCAGCTCGCACACCCGCCGCATGGTGGCCGCGTCCCCGGCGTGGAAGCCGCAGGCCACGTTGGCGCTCGTCACCACGGACAGCAGTTGCTCGTCGTCGGTGAGCCGCCAGCGGCCGAAGCCCTCGCCGAGATCGGCGTTCAGATCGATCGCGCTCATGGTTCCTTCCTGGAATCCGTCCTGAAATGCGGGTGCTGGTGCATCTGTTCAGGCCACGCGGTACTGCTCGTCGCGGGCGTCGGTCAGGAACATCTGGCCGGGGGCGTGGGTGAGGGCGAACGGCGGGCGCGAGGCCATCACCGCGGCCTGCGGGGTGACCCCGCACGCCCAGAACACCGGGATGTCGTCCGGTTCGGCGTCCACCGGATCGCCGAAGTCGGGCCGGCCGAGGTCGTCGATGCCCAGTCCCGAGGGATCGCCGCAGTGTACGGGGCTGCCGTGCACCGCCGGGAGCAGGCTGCTCTCCCGGATGGCGGCCGCCAGATGCCGCGGCGGCACCGGACGCATGGACACCACCATCGGGCCGTGCAGTCCGCCCGCCGGCCGGCACTGACGGTTCGTCACGTACATCGGGACGTTGCGCCCCTGTTCGAGGTGGCGGATCGGGACGCCCGCCCCGGACAGCGCCCACTCGAAGGTGAAGCTGCACCCGATCAGGAACGACACCAGGTCCTCGCGCCAGTACGCGCGCGCGTCCGTCGGCTCGTCCACCAGCTCGCCGTGTTCCCACACCCGGTAGCGCGGCAGATCGGTGCGCAGATCGGCGCCCTCGGCCAGGACCGTCGTCCACGCACCCGCGTCGGTGACGTCGAGGACCGGACACGGCTTCGGGTTGCGCTGGCAGAACAGGAGCATGTCGTACGCCCAGTCCGCGGGCACCGAGATCAGGTTCACCTGGGTGTGGCCCGCGGCGACCCCGGCCGTGGGGCCCGTGAGCCCCTCCCGGAAGCGGGCCCGGGCGCTTTCCGGGCTCCACGCGTGCGCGTGCTGGTCCACCAGGGTCAGCGGGACGTCTCCCGCGGTGGCCGAGGGGCGGTCCTCGGTGAGGATCGGACGGTTCACTCCAGTTCCTTCCCACGCGTCTCCGGCAGCCCCAGCAGCGCCAGGGCGGCGATCCCGTAGCCGATCGCGCCGAAGACCAGCGCGCCGCCCACACCCCAGCTGTCGGCCAGATAGCCGACCGTGGTGGGGAAGACGGCACCGACGGCGCGACCGGTGTTGTACGTGAAGCCCTGCCCGGTGCCGCGCACGGCCGTCGGGTACAGCTCGCTCAGATAGGACCCGAAGCCGCTGAAGATCGCCGACATGCAGAACCCGAGCGGGAAACCGAGGACCAGGAGCAGGGTGTTGGCGCCGTCCGGGATATGGGCGTAAGCCAGGATGCACAGCGCCGACAGCAGCGCGAACAGCCAGATGTTGCGGCGCCGGCCCAGCCGGTCGGTGAGCAGGCCACCGGTCAGGTAGCCGAGGAAGGCGCCGGAGATCAGGAAGCTCAGATAGCCGCCCGTGCCGACCACCGACAGGCCCCGCTCCGACTTCAGATACGTCGGCACCCAGGTCGCCAGGGTGTAGTAGCCGCCCTGGACGCCGGTGGACAGCAGCCCGGCGAAGAGCGTGGTGCGCAGCAGAGGGCCCCTGAAGATGGCCGGGAACGATCCCTTCACCGCGCTCCGCTCGCGCGCCGCGGCCGCCTCCGGCGCGTCCTTCACCCGGCGCCGCATCCACACCACGAGCAGCGCGGGCAGCGCGCCGGTCCAGAACATCACGCGCCAGGCCACATCGTCGTCGAAGAACGAGAAGACCAGCGTGTACACGAGCGCCGCGAGGCCCCAGCCGACGGCCCAGGAGCTCTGGACCGCGCCGAGGGTGCGGCCCCGGTGCCGGGCGCTCGCGTACTCGGCCACCAGGATCGCCCCGACCGCCCACTCGCCGCCGAAACCGAGGCCCTGGAGCGCACGGAAGACCAGCAGCGTCTCGTAGTTCGGCGCGAAGCCGCAGGCGACCGTGAACACCGCGTAGGTGATCACCGTGATCATCAGCGCCCTGACCCGGCCGATCCGGTCGGCCACGATGCCCGCGGCGGCGCCGCCGATCGCGGACACGACCAGGGTGACGGTGGTGAACAGACCGGTCTGGCCGTTGTCCAGGCCGAAGTACGCCGTGAGGGCGACCATGCTCAGCGGCAGCGTGAAGTAGTCGTAGGAGTCGAGGGCGTAGCCGCCGAACGCGCCGGCGAAGGCGCGGCGGCCACGCGGTCCGAGCGCCCGCAGCCAGGCGAACGCCCCGTCATCGGGGGCGTGGGCGGCGGTGGCGGGGCGCTGGTCGTGGCTCGGGGCCTGGGGTGGAGGGGTCGTGCTCATGGGGCACCTCGCAGAGGGATGACGAAGGGTGCGGGGAGTGAGCCGTGCCGGGTCGTGCAGTGTCGTGTCGTGTCGTGGACAGGAAGGTAGAGGATCGTTGAACGATCCTTCAATACCCCTGTTGTTTCGTTCTCGTGTTCTGCGGTTGAATTCCGGGCATGGCAGAGCAGCTGGCGGGACTGGCCGACGACCGCGCCCTCCTGGGGCGCACCAGCACGGCCGAACGGGTTTCGGACATCCTCAGGAGCCGGATCGCCGAAGGCTTCTTCCCGCCGGGCACCCGGCTGTCGGAGGACAGCATCGGGGGCGCGCTCGGGGTCTCCCGCAACACGCTCCGTGAGGCGTTCCGGCTGCTCACGCACGAGCGGCTGCTCGTCCACGAGCTGAACCGGGGCGTGTTCGTGCGGGTCCTCACCGTCGAGGATGTCGAGGACATCTACCGCACGCGCGCGCTCGTCGAGTGCGCCGTCGTACGGAGCCTGGGCGAGCCGCCGTACGCCCTGGACGGACTGCGCGCGGCCGTCACCGAGGGCCAGGTGGCCTCGCTGGAGAATGACTGGAAAGTGGTGGGTACCGCCAACATCCACTTCCACCGCGAGCTGGTCGCCCTGGCCGGCAGCGCCCGCACCGACGAGCTGATGCGGAGCGTCTTCGCGGAGCTGCGTCTCGCCTTCCACCTGGTCGACGACCCGCGCCGGCTGCACGAGCCGTACCTCATGCGCAACCTCCAGATCCTCCAGGCGCTCGAGGCCGGCGACCGGGTCGAGGCGGAGCGGCTGCTGGAGGTGTACCTGCGGGACTCCCTGGCCCGGGTCGTCGAGGTGTACCGGCGCCGGGTGGGTGAAGCCGCCGCGGGCGAGGACGGCGCCTGAGGCCGCCGCGCGGCCCCGCGACGGCGCGGTCCCCGCCCCCGGTCGCATCTGCGGTCGTTTGGGTCGTTGTCAGACCGAGGACCTACGCTGTGCACCGTGACTTCGCCTGCATCGACGGACCGTGTTCCGCCCCAGCCCGGCGCGGCGCCGCGCCCGGCCCCGGGCCCGGCCGCCGACGAGGGCCTGGCGCGGCGGCTGCGCGCGCTCGCCTGCACCGCGCCCCTCCACGACCTCGACGCGCGCAAGGCCAACCTCGCCGGTGAGTACTCGGTCTACGGCATGGCGGAGATCGCCCTGGCCTCCATCGACCTCGTCACCCTGAACATGGACTTCGACACCGGCGCCGACCACGACCAGATCGTGGCCCGGCTCATCCCGCGCATCGCCGCACAGGCCCCGGGGCGGCCCGTCGCCGAGCACGAGCGCGTGGCCCGCTGGGTCCTGGAGAACCTGATCAACGTCGGCAGCGTCGACCGCGGCTTCCGCGCCGTGTACGGCACCTTCGCGGCGGACGGCACCTATGTGCGCCGCGACTACGACTTCAAGCTGATCGAAGAGGTCCCCGGTTACGGCGGCACGGTCTACCTGCGGACCACGGACGAGGCGGTCAACGTCCTCGTCGGAGCTCTCGACACCGACGTCACCAGCGCCCAGATCGCGGCCGAGGTCAAGCTCGAGGTCCTCATCCGCCGCGGCCGCCTGGCCGATGCCCAGCTCGCCGCCGAGCAGGCCCGCTACCGCACCGTGCAGTACTCCGAGACCCTCCGCAGGGCCCTGGAGGCCACCCGGCGCAACGTCCGGGCGGTGGACTGGCTCAACGCCGTCCCCGACATGATCGCCGAGGCCCTCGACCACGTGGCCGACCGCTACCGCCACGAGAACGCGATCCTCACCAACATCCGCAAGGCCCGCGACGAGATCGAGGACCCCGAGAACAAGCGGCGCGCCGCCGAACTCGTCGACATCGTCAAGGACTGCATCCGACGCCACACCCAGCTCCAGTCCCGCCTCCTGGAGGCCGGTCCGCTCTTCCGTGCCGAACAGGACCGGCAGGCCTTCGCCACGCCCATGACGTCGTCGGGGATCGACCTCTACGGCCACCTCGTCACCCCCGTGCTCCCGCTGCCGCTGGCACAGGCGGCCCGGGTCACCGGTGCGTTCTTCGCGCGCGGGACGGGATTCCGGACCCCCGCGACCGTGCGCATGGGCGACCTCGTCGACCTGCTGCTGACGCCCCCGGTGGAGCGAGAGCACCTGGGCGCGGAGATGCCGGAGCCCGACCTCATCGCGACCCCGGACGACAGCCGCTTCAGCGAGGAGCAGCTGGCGGCCGCCATGGAACTGCTCGACCTCCCGGCGGACGCGCCCCGCAGACTCTCCGGCCTGCTGGCCGAGGCCCGGCGGACCGATCCCGATCTGCCGTACCTGGTGGCGCTCCTGGCCGTGCACGCGGCGAGCCCCGCGGTCGGCACCGCCTACCGGCAGGGCGAGGAGAAGCTGCTGTTCGCCGTGGACGACGGGGCGGAGCTGGACGACCCGGAGTTCGGCGGCGCCGACCTCATCGTCGGGACCGCCCTGCTGGACGCCGCGGGGATGGCGGCCGACCGCACGGAGGCGGCATGAGCCGGCCCGGACTTCCCCTGCAGCACCGCGTGCACCGTGTGCATCAGCACGTGAATCACCACGAGAACACCGAGGAGCCGAACCCGTGAGCGAGCACGTCGAGTGGAGTGAGCCGGACACCGGACCCGCGCCGGTGTCCGCGCCCCTCACCCCCGCCGACGCCGCCGACGCGGCGCGGCTCGTCGCCTTCGGCCTGCAGCCCAAACTGCAGCCCGCGCGCGACCAGGAGTACGCCGACCTGCTGCGCCGCCACCGCGAGGACCCGGTGTTCGCCCGGCTCGCCGACGCCGTCGCCGCCGGACTCGGACTGATCGTGCTGGAGGTGTCCCCACGCGCGGGGATGGCCGTGACCGCCGCCGAGGACTCGGTGTTCGCCGTCCGGATGGGGGACTACGCGCGTCGCACGTCCGCCGACGGGGGCGACCGCTTCCTGCACGGACTCGCCCATCTCGCGGTCGCCGCGATGGCGTTCCCGCGCCCCGAGGACCTCGCCGACGACGGCTACATCGGGCGGGTCAGCGTCAACGGCGTCGACGCCTTCGTCCGCCAGGCCTGCCGCCGGCTGGAGGAGCGCGCCGAGGAACAGGGCGAGAACACCGACCCGGCCACCGACGCCCCCGGCCTGGAGGCCGCCTGGCGGATCTGGGCCAGACGCAGCGCCACCGGAGCCACCAAGGACGCCCGCAGACTCGCCGGCTCGACCACCGGGATCGTCGGCAAGGCCGTCGCCTTCCTCACCGACTCCGGCTTCCTCCAGCGCACCGGCGACGACAACGGCGGGACGTACCGCACCACGGCCCGCTACCAGCTCCAGGTCCGCGACATGGCGGGCAGCGCGGCCCTGGCCGAGCTGCTGGAACTGGGCGTCGTCCCGGTCACCGACGGTACGGCGACGCTGCTGCCCCCCGACGAGACGGACGATCTGGAGCTGGTGGCCGACGCCGGACTGCCGTTCCACTCCTGACGGCCGCCCGCCCGGCGGCCGTCCGCCCCAGGGCCGCCCGCCGCCCCCGAACCCCCCTGATCTGCCGAAGACTTACGAGAGTCCGCCATGTACGAGCTGTCCCGGGTCCGCCTCTACTCCATCGGGCCCGCCGGTGCGCGCTACGCCGACACCGTGCTTGACCTGCGGGGCGTCGGTGACGTCGTGCCCGACCCCGCCCCCACGCAGGCGGAGTTCTTCGCGGCTGAGCCCGTCGGTCCGCCGCGCCGGCCCGCGCCCGCCGGCGTGCTCTTCCTGGAGAACGGCGGCGGCAAGTCCGTCCTGCTCAAACTGATCTTCTCGGTGATGCTGCCGGGCCACCGCAACACCCTCGGCGGCGCCAGCTCCGGCGTGCTGCGCAAGTTCCTGCTCGCCGACGACTGCGGGCACGTGGCCCTGGAATGGCAGCACGTCCTCACCGGCGAGTGCGTCGTCGTCGGCAAGGTGAGCGAATGGCGCGGACGCCAGGTCTCCAACGACCCGCGGAAGTTCGCCGAGGCCTTCTACTCCTTCCGGCCCGGCCCCGGGCTCAGCCTGGACAACCTCCCCGTCGCCGAGTCCACCGCCGTACGCCCGCCCGTGGACGGCGCCTCCGGGGCCCAGGGGCGACGGCGCACCATGAAGGGGTTCCGGGACGCCCTCACCGAGTCCGGCAAGGCGTACCCGCACCTGGAGGTGCACTGGGAGGAGATCCACGACCGGTGGGTCGAGCACCTCACCGAACTCGGCCTCGATCCCGAACTCTTCCGCTATCAGCGGGAGATGAACGCCGACGAGGGCGAGGCCGCCGGCCTCTTCGCCGTCAAGAAGGACGCCGACTTCACCGATCTGCTGCTGCGGGCGGTCACGGACACCCGTGACACCGACGGACTCGCCGACCTCGTCAGCGGCTTCGGCAACAAGCTCGGCCGCCGCGCCGAGCTGATCGCCGAACGGGACTTCACCGCCGGCTCGGTGGATCTGCTCGGCCGGATCGTGGAGGCCGCGGAAGGCCGCTCACGCGCGCGGGACATCCACACGGGCGCCGAGCGCCGTACCCGCACCCTCGCGCGCCGGCTGTCCGCGCGCGGCGTGCAGGAGCGGTTGCGCGCCGCCGACCTCGCCCAGCGCGTCACCGCCGCCGCCTACGCCGTCACCCACTCCGAAGGGGGACGCGAGCGCAGCGCGCTGATCGCCGCCGAACTCGCCTTCCGGCACGCCTCACTGGCCCTGGCCGCCGCCGAGAAGTCCGCCGCCGCCCAGAAGCGCGAACTCGCCGACGCGCGCACCCTGCACTCCGCCTGGCAGGCCGCCGAGGCCGTCCTGCGCCACCGTGCCGCCGCGGACCGCGCCGCGCGCGTGTCCGCCGCGATCCAGGAGGCCGAGCGCGACGCCGCCCCGGCCCTCGCCGCCCGCGCCAAGGCCGCCGTCGACCTCGTACGGGCCCTGCACGCGGCCGCCGAGAGCGCCGAGACCCTCGCCAACGAGGGGGAGGAACGCTCGGCCGCCCTCCAGGAGGTCGGCGAGACCGCCCACCGGGACGCCACCTCCGCCGCGACCGAGGCACAGCGCGCCCGCAGCGAGATCGGGCATCTGCGCCAGCGACTGGCCGAGGTCGAGCAGGAGACCGCCGAGGCCGTCCGCGCCGGCTGGCTGGACGACAGCGCGCCCGACGCCGACCCCGCACGGGCGGCCCTCGCCGCCAGCGACGCCGAGAAGACCGCCGTGGCCGCCTGGGACACCGTCCGGGAGACCGCCCGGCGGGCCGGCGAGCAGGCCCGGGAGGCCGCCTCCGCCGAGTCCCGTGCCGAGCTGACCGCGGCTCGCGCGGCGGACGCGGCCGCGGCGGCACAGCGCTCGTACGAGGCCGAGATCCGGCTCGCCGAGACCCTGGCCGCCGAGGGACGGCTCGCCGAACTGCTCGGCCTGACCGGCGGCACCGTACGCGGCCCCATCCCGCAGCCGCGGCAGGACACGGACGACGACGCGGCCTCGCACGACGGCGCCCCCCTCACCCCCGAGGACCTCGACCGCTGCGCCGACGACCTGCGCGGGCTCCTCGACGACGCCGTCTCCTCCGCCGAACGGCAGCTCTTCGACCTGCGCACCGCCGCGGCCGACGACTCCCGCATCCTCGGCGCGCTCGGCGACGGAGGGCTGCTGCCGCCCGGCCCCGACGTACTGGCCACCGTCGAGTTCCTCGGCGAGCACGGCATCCCGGCGCTGCCCGGCTGGCGCTACCTCGCCCAGGCCGTCGACCCCGCCGACCACGCGCGGGTGCTCGCCGCCCGCCCCGAACTGGTCGACGGCGTGATCATCACCGACCCCGCCTCGCACGCCCGCGCGCGGGGCGCCCTCGGCGACGCCGCGTTGCTGCCGCGCTCCGCCGTGGCGGTCGGCACGGCCGCCGCCCTGCTCGCACCGACCCCGGCCGCCGACGCGCACAGCGGGGACGTCTTCCTCGTCCCGCCGAACCCGGCCATGCACGACGAGCACGCCGCCGACGAGGAACGCCAGGCGCTGCGCGCCCGGGCCACCGAGCGGGACGAGGACATCCGCCGGCTCGCCGCACGGCTCGGCAAGGACCGGGAACTGTCGGCCCGCCTGGCGTCCTGGCGCACGGGCTGTCCCGCGGGACGGCTCACCGAACTCGACCGGGCCGCCGCGGACGCGCGCCTCTTCGCCGAGGAGTCCGAGGCCGAACTCGCCGAGGCCCGCGCCGTGCGCGCCGAGGCGGAGGAGGCGGCCGCCGAGGCCGCCCAGGTCCGCGACGAGAAGCAGGAAGCCGCGCAGAAGGCCCGGCGCGCCGCCGACGCCCTCGCCGGGCTCGCCTTCCGGCTCCGTGAGCGCGCCGGCTGGCAGGTCAAGCTGCGGGAACTCGCCGACGAGGCCACCGAGTCGGAGGCCCGCGCCCAGGCCTGCCTGGAACGCGCCCGGGCCGCCGACGAGGACCGCCGCGCCGCCCAGCGCGCCGCCGACGACGCCCGCCGCACCGCACGGGCACTGCGCGCCGAGCGCGCCGAGATCGCCGGCGCCCCCGACGACGTACCGCAGGACGATGCCGACGCGCCCACGTCCTCCCTGCCCGCCCTGCGCGAGGCCTACCGGGCCGCCTCCCAGGTCTACGAGAAGGTCGGCGTCGGCGCCGACCTGCGGGCCGAGCAGGCGCGCGCGGAGAGCGACGAGAGCGCCGCCCGCGCCGAACTGGACCGGCTGAGCAACAAGGTCCGCACCCGCGCCGAGCAGCTGCTCCAGTCGCCCGACGGTTCCGACGGGCCGTCCCGGCAGGCCGCCGCCGCCCGCGCCGAGGAGCTCGTCCAGCTCCTGGAGACCCGTATGTCCACCGCGAGCGAGCAGCTCGGGCGGCTGCGCGGCGAGGCCGAACGGCACTCCCCCGAGGACGGCGAGGCGCACACCGAGCTGTCCGAGGAGCTCCAACCGCGCGACGCCGAGCACGCCCAGGCCCTGTTGCGCACCGCGACGGCCGAACTCGCCTCCCGCACCGAGGCGCTGGCCCAGGCCCGCGAGGCGCACGCCGAACTGCTCGACGCGCACCGGGCCGCCGAGGACGCGGCCGGCGGCTTCGACGAGATCGCCGCGATGCTGCGCGACCTGATGCGTGAGCAGGCCCGTGAGCACTCCGAGGAGGAGCAGGAGACCCCGGAGCCCTATCCCGGGACGCTGGAGGAGGCCCGCCAGTCGGCCGCGGAGACCCGCCGCTCGCTGCGCGGCTGCGCCACCGACCTCTCCGCCGCCGAGTCCGCCGTGCGCGAGGCCAGTGACGTGCTCGTCCGGCACGCCAACTCCACGCGCTACGAGCAGGTCCGTACGCCCGCCCGGCAGCAGATCCGTGAACTGCCCGCCTCCGCCCTGCCCGAGCACGCCCAGAAGTGGGCCGACGCCTTCGCCCCCCGACTCCGGGTGCTCACCGACGAGTTGGAACAGCTGGAGCGCAACCGGGACTCGATCGTGGACCGGCTGCGCGGGCTCGTCGAGTCGGCGCTCGCCACCCTGCGCTCGGCCCAGCGGCTGTCGCGTCTGCCCGAGGGGCTGGGGGAGTGGTCCGGGCAGGAGTTCCTGCTCATCCGCTTCGAGGAGCCCGACCAGGCCTCGCTCACCGAGCGGCTCGGCGAGGTCATCGACGAGGCGACCCGGGCGGCCGTCAAGAAGAACTCCGACCTGCGGCGTGACGGCATGTCACTGTTGCTGCGCGGCGTGGGCGCCGCTCTCCAGCCCAAGGGGATCGCGGTCGAGATCCTCAAGCCGGACGCCGTGCTGCGCGCCGAGCGCGTCCCCGTCGGGCAGATGGGCGACGTGTTCTCCGGCGGCCAGCTGCTCACCGCCGCCATCGCCCTGTACTGCACGATGGCGGCGCTGCGCTCCAACGACCGGGGACGGGACAAGCACCGGCACGCCGGCACCCTGTTCCTCGACAACCCCATCGGCCGCGCCAACGCGACCTACCTGCTGGAACTCCAGCGGGCCGTGTCGGATGCGCTCGGGGTCCAGCTGCTGTACACCACCGGCCTGTTCGACACGACGGCGCTGGCCGAGTTCCCGCTCGTCATCCGGCTGCGCAACGACGCCGACCTCAGGGCCGGCCTGAAGTACATCAGCGTCGAGGAGCACCTGCGCCCGGGCCTGCCCCAGCCGCCGCAGGCGGGCGAGGCGGTGCACAGCGAGATCACCGCGACCCGGATGTACAAGCGCGCGGCCACCAGCGCCTCGTAGGAGGCACGGGGCGGTCGGTGCCGCCGAGTCAAGACTTCAGCGGCGCCGACGGCCCTCAGGGACGACCGCACAGGGCCGTCCGGCGCCGCTGACGGGGCCTCAGGGGTGCGACAGCTGCCCCGCGCCGCCCTGACGGCGTATCCGCTCCTGTGCCCGCTCCGCGGCCCGGGCCTGACGCCGCGCCCGGCGGCGCTCACGGCGCAGCGAGCGGGCCGTGCTGTTGGGCGCCGACACCACGCCGTTGCGCTGGTTCCACACCTGGCGGGTCACCCAGACGTCCAGCACCGACCAGGTGGCCACCACGGTGCTGACCACACTGCTGATCACCATCGGGAAGGCCAGCCAGGACTCGGCGAGGGTGCACAGCAACGCCACCATCGCCTGAAGCAGTGTCAGAGAGATGATCAGGACCGCTCGCACGGCCGCCGTCCGCACCGGATCCGGCAGCCGACGCCGCCGCGCGGGCTCCTCGACCCACAACGGCCGGTAGGACGACCGCTCCTGCGTCATGGCCGCCGCATCCTCGTCGGACGCTCTGCTCCGCTCCGCCGTGCCCATCACCGTGTCACTCCCCACCGCCGGCAGACCGCTCACCTCCGGGTCGAAGACCCGGCTCCCCAGTGGCTGCCCGGCTTGCTCTGTTTTACGCCGACGGGGAACGCCCTGCGGCTCCTGTGGCCGATTCCGCCCCCGATTCCCAATGATGAAGACGCGCGAGAAGCCGCGAAGATTCCCAAGTTCCGAAAAATTCTGGCCAAGTCGCCGACGCGGCCGATCGGATCCGGTCTTCTTGCGAAGGCGGGTTTCGGGGTCGCAATCCGCCGTATTGCCCGGACAATTCCCCATGTCCGGGCTCCCGTGCGGAAGTTCGGCTTCCGGACCGCTCTTCGAGTTCACTGTGCGTCGGTAGTAGGCTCGCGCCGTTTGTTGACGCACATGCGTACCCCCTGACGGAGGGGGTTCGAGCTGGGGGAGGCCATGCGCTTTCGCGGGAAGTCGATCCGCCGGAAGATCGTGGCGCTGCTTCTCGTGCCGCTGGTGTCCCTGACCGCGATCTGGGGCTTCGCCACGGTACTGACGGGCCGTGAGGCGAACCGTCTGTTCACCGTGTCGTCCCTCGTGGAGAAGGTCGGCTACCCGATCGAGGATACGGTCCGCGTCGTCCAGCAGGAACGTCGCCAGACCCTCGTCTACCTCGCCGATCCCCGTGCCGCCGACGCGCTCTCCGCGCTCCGCCGCACCAGGACCGCCACCGACGAGGCGCTCGCCGAGATCCGCCGCAACGCCCGGGACTCGGATGTCCGCGACGTCCTGGACCCCGACGACTCCGAAGGCCTGACCGCGGTCCTCGACGCCTTCGACGGGCTCGACTCCCTGCGCGGCAGCGTCGAGGAGGGCACTGTCACCCGGGCCCAGGCCCTGGACCTCTACAACCAGCTCATCGACCCCTGCTACGCCCTGCTCGCCAAGCTGGACGTCGTCGACAGCGTGGAGATGGACAAGCAGTACCGGGCGCTCGTCAGCGTCGCCCTCGCCCGCGAGCTGCTCTCCCGCGAGGACGCCCTGCTCGGCTCCGCCCTGGTCGTCGGCCGGCTCACCCGCGACGAGATCCGCGACGTCTCCGACCTCCGGTCGCAGCGCGACGTCGTCTACGACATCAGCCTCGCCCAGCTGCCCACCGCGGAACGCGAGCGCTACGAGAGCTTCTGGAAGAACGCCACCACCGCCCCCCTGCGCACCGCCGAGCAGGCCGTCGTCGCCGCCGGCTCCGGCGACCTGCCCAAGGGCGTCACCGCGAGGAACTGGGACACGGCCGCCGGAGACGTCCTCCAGGAGCTGGGCACCCTCGACGAACAGGCCAACGACCGCTACCAGGACCGCGTCCGGCCCGTCGCCATCGAGGTCATCGTCAAGGCGGCCTTCGCCGGTGTCTTCGGACTGGTCGCCCTGATCGTCTCCCTCGTGCTGTCCGTGCGCATCGGCCGCGGTCTCATCCGCGACCTGCGCCAGCTGCGACTGGAGGCCCACGAGGCGTCCGGCGTGCGGCTGCCCAGCGTC
Organism: Streptomyces sp. NPDC005811; assembly: GCF_040630405.1. NCBI lineage: Bacteria > Bacillati > Actinomycetota > Actinomycetes > Kitasatosporales > Streptomycetaceae > Streptomyces > Streptomyces sp. NPDC005811. The sequence continues at coordinate 25,403 of NZ_JBEXXK010000046.1, read as the reverse complement.
ATGCGCCGTCTCTCCGCGGGCGAACAGGTCGACGTGGAGACCGAGGTACCGCTGCTGGAGTACGACAAGAACGAGATGGGCGAGGTCGGCCAGGCCCTCAACACCCTTCAGCGCGCGGCCGTCGAGGCCGCCGTGAAACAGGCCGAACTGCGCGCCGGCGTCTCCGAGGTCTTCGTCAACCTCGCCCGCCGCAGCCAGGTCCTCCTGCACAAGCAGCTCACCCTGCTCGACACCATGGAACGCCGCACCGAGGACGCCGAGGAACTCGCCGACCTCTTCCGGCTCGACCACCTCACCACCCGGATGCGCCGCCACGCCGAGGGTCTGGTGATCCTCTCCGGCGCGGCCCCCTCCCGGCAGTGGCGCAAACCCGTCCAGCTCATGGACATCGTGCGCGCCGCCGTCGCCGAGGTCGAGGACTACGAGCGCATCGAGGTCCGCCGGCTGCCGCGCCTCGCCGTCACCGGCCCCGCCGTCGCCGACCTCACCCACCTCGTGGCCGAACTCCTGGAGAACGCCACGGTGTTCTCCCCGCCGCACACCGCCGTCCAGGTCCTGGGCGAGCGGGTCGCCAACGGGTTCACCCTGGAGATCCACGACCGCGGTCTCGGCATGGCGCCCGAAGCGCTCCTGGAGGCCAACCTGCGCCTCGCGGAGACCCCGGAGTTCGAGCTGTCCGACACCGACCGCCTCGGACTGTTCGTGGTGAGCCGCCTCGCCCAGCGTCAGAACGTCCGCGTCTCGCTCCAGCCCTCCCCCTACGGCGGGACCACCGCCGTCGTCTTCATCCCCGACGCGCTGCTGACCGACGACGTCCCCGACACCAACGGCATCGGCTTCCGCCTCGACCGCCCCCGGGCCCCGAAGGCCGCCGAGTCCGCCGAGACCCACCGGCCCGAGCTCTCCCCGTCGGCTCAGTTCCCCGGCCTGCCCGTGCTGGACGGCCCCGTCGAGCTGGAGGCCCCCGTCGGCCTCGACGCCCTCGGCGGCTTCCCGCCCGCCCTGGACGACGAGGACGACAGCGGTGTGCTGTTCCGCCCGCACCGCTCCCTGACCCGCCCCGAGGACGACCCGGTCGTCACCTCCGTCGACCAGCACCGCAGGCTGCCCGACACCCGCGAGCCGGACCACGGCACCGACGCCCCGGCCGCCCTTCTGCCGCTGCCCGACCGCCGCACGCCCAAGCTGGTCAGCTCGCACGGCCGCCCGGTCGGCGACCCGCGCCCCCAGGAGACGGCCGAGGACTCCGCCCACCGCCCCGCGGCCCACCGCGCGGACACCGACGGGCCGGCGCCGCTGCCCTCGCGCCGCCGGGGCAGCGGGGCACAGATCCCGCGGAGCACCGGAGCGACCGAGCCCCCCGCACCGCCGGTCCGCAACGGACACGGCACCCAGGGCCCGTCGCAGCCCCCCGCCCTCCCGCAGCGCACCCGCCAGGCCACGTCCGGCGCCCAGGACGGCCCGGCCGCACGCCCGCACCAGCTGCCCGACCCGCGCCTGAGTGGCACAGGCGGCCCTTGGGAGCGCACGCTGGAAAGCGGCCCGCAGGACCGCACCCTCGGCAACCGGCCTCATGACACCGGCTCCGCCCCCGCGGCGCTGCCCCGCCGCGTACGGCAGGCCAACCTGGCCCCGCAACTGAGGCAGGGACCCGCGCCGCGCACGACGGCGAACCGGTCCGACATCGAGGAGCGGGACGCCGACGAGGTCCGCAGCCGGATGGCCTCGCTCCAGCGCGGCTGGCAGCGCGGCCGCGAAGAGAACGCCGCGGGCGACGAGACCCACAGCAACACAGCACCACAACGAACGACAAAGGGGGACGGTCGATGACCGCACCGCAGGCGACCGGCCACATGAGCAACAACGGCGAACTGAACTGGCTCCTCGACGAACTCGTCGACCGGGTCGCCAGCATCCGCAAGGCCGTCGTGCTCTCCGGCGACGGTCTGGCGACCGGCACGTCCAGGGACCTCACCCGGGAGGACGGCGAGCACCTGGCCGCCGTCGCCTCCGGATTCCACAGCCTCGCCAAGGGCGTGGGCCGCCACTTCGAGGCCGGCGACGTCCGCCAGACCGTCGTCGAGCTCGACGAGGCCTTTCTGTTCGTCACCGCCGCCGGGGACGGCAGCTGCCTCGCCGTCCTCTCGGACGCCGACTCGGACGTGGGCCAGGTGGCCTACGAGATGACCCTGCTCGTCAAGCGGGTCGGCGTACATCTGGGCACCGCTCCGCGCACCGATCTGTCCTCGGGCGGGTAGTGGGATGGCATGAGCACAGACGGTCAGGGAAGCAGCCACTGGTTCGACGACGAGGCCGGTCCGGTGGTCCGTCCCTACGCCATGACACGGGGCCGCACCACCAGTGCGGTCCAGCACCGTCTCGATCTGATCGCACTCGTCGTCGCCGAGCCCCACGCGGACGAGGCCGAGGCGGACCCCTCGCTGTCCCCGGAACACGTGCACATCGTGGACCTGTGCCGCGGGGCACCGCAGTCGGTCGCCGAGCTGTCCGCCGGGCTCGACCTGCCCATCGGCGTGGTACGGGTCCTCGTCGGAGACCTCGTGGACACTGAGTTCGTCCATGTGAACCGGCCCGTACCCCCTGCCGAACTGGTGGACGTGAGTATTCTGCGTGACGTGATCAACGGCCTCCGAGCGCTGTGAGCAGCGCGGAAGCGAGGTGAGGACGTGAGCGGCTGGCAGTTCTGGGTGGACCGGGGCGGGACCTTCACCGACATCGTCGCGCGCCGCCCGGACGGCCGGCTGCTGACCCACAAGCTGCTGTCCGAGAACCCGGCGCGGTACGCCGACGCGGCCGTGGCCGGGGTCCGCGCCCTGCTGGCGGACTCGGACGACCCCGTCGAGGCCGTCCGCATGGGGACGACGGTCGCCACCAACGCCCTGCTGGAACGCACGGGCGAACGCACCCTGCTCGTCGTCACCCGCGGATTCCGCGACGCCCTGCGGATCGCCTACCAGAACCGCCCGCGGATCTTCGCCCGCCGGATCGAGCTCCCCGAACTGCTCCACGAGCGGGTCGTGGAGGTGGACGAGCGCATCGCGGCCGACGGCACCGTGCTGCGCGCCCCCGACCTGGACTCCCTCGCGGGCGCCCTGCGCGAGGCGTACGACGAAGGGATCCGGGCCGTCGCCGTCGTCTGCCTGCACAGCCATCTCCACCCGGAGCACGAGCGGGCCGTGGGACGGCTGGCCGCCCGGATCGGCTTCCCGCAGATCTCGCTGTCCAGCGAGGTCAGTCCCCTCATGAAACTCGTCCCGCGCGGGGACACCACCGTCGTCGACGCCTACCTGTCGCCCGTACTGCGCCGGTACGTCCGCCGGGTCGCCGACGAACTGCGCGACGTCCGGCTGATGTTCATGCAGTCCAACGGCGGGCTCGCCGAGGCGCACCAGTTCCGCGGCAAGGACGCCGTCCTGTCCGGCCCGGCCGGCGGCATCGTCGGCATGGCCCGCATGTCCCAGCTCGCCGGCTTCGACCGCGTCATCGGCTTCGACATGGGCGGCACCTCCACCGACGTCTCCCACTTCGCGGGGGAGTACGAGCGCGTCTTCACCACACAACTCGCCGGCGTCCGGCTGCGCGCCCCCATGCTGGACATCCACACCGTCGCCGCGGGCGGCGGTTCCGTCCTGCGGTTCGACGGCTCCCGCTACCGCGTGGGACCGGACTCCGCCGGCGCGGACCCCGGCCCGGCCTGCTACCGCGCGGGCGGCCCGCTCACCGTCACCGACGCCAACGTGATGCTCGGCCGCATCCAGCCCGCCCACTTCCCCGAGGTGTTCGGCCCCGACGGCGACCAGCCCCTGGACGCCGCCCCGGTCCGCGACCGCTTCACCGCCCTCGCCCAGGAGATCCACGAGCGGACCGGCGACGACCGCACCCCCGAGCAGGTCGCCGAGGGCTTCCTGCAGATCGCCGTGGCCGGCATCGCCAACGCCGTGAAGCGGATCTCCGTCCAGAAGGGCCACGACGTCACCCGCTACGCCCTGACGACCTTCGGCGGGGCCGGGGGCCAGCACGCGTGCCGGGTCGCCGACTCGCTCGGCATCCGCACCGTCCTGGTGCCGCCCCTGGCCGGTGTGCTGTCCGCGCTCGGCATCGGCCTCGCCGACACCACCGCGATGCGCGAACAGTCCGTCGAGGCGCCGCTCGAAGCCGGCGCCATGTCCGGCATCCGCAAGACCGCCGACGACCTCGAAGCGGCGGCCCGCGCCGAACTGCGCGCCGAGGACGTCCCCGACGACCGCGTCCGCGTCACCCGCCGCGCACAGCTGCGCTACGACGGCACCGACACCACCCTCACCGTCGCACTCACCGAACCCGCCGCGATGACACGCGCCTTCGAAGAACGTCATCACGCCACGTACTCCTTCACGCTCGACCGCCCGATCGTCGTCGAAGCGCTCTCCGTGGAAGCCACCGGCATCACACCACCCCCCGATCTGTCCGCCCTCGCCCCCTACGAGGGCCGCACCGCCACGCCCCGGACCGTCCGCCTCCACACCGGCGGCGCCTGGCGCGACGTACCCCTGCACCGCCGCGAGGACCTTCCTCCCGGCGAGCCCGTCATCGGCCCCGCGATCATCACCGAGGCCAGTGCCACGACCGTGGTCGACGACGGCTGGGAGGCGGCGCCGACCCACGACGGGCATCTGGTCATGGAACGCACGGCGGTCACGCAGAGTTCCGATCTCGCTACACGAGTCGATCCGGTTCTCCTCGAAGTCTTCAACAACCTGTTCATGTCCATCGCCGAACAGATGGGCGCCCGACTGGAGTCCACGGCCCAGTCCGTCAACATCAAGGAACGCCTCGACTTCTCCTGCGCCCTCTTCGACCCGGACGGAAACCTGGTGGCCAACGCGCCGCACATCCCCGTCCACCTGGGCTCGATGGGCACCAGCGTCAAGGAGGTCATCCGCCGCCGCGGCGCGGCGATGCGCCCCGGGGACACCTACGCGGTCAACGACCCGTACCACGGCGGCACCCATCTGCCCGACGTCACCGTGATCACCCCGGTCTTCGACGCCCACGGCGGCGAGATCACGGAGAGTGACCGCGAGATCCTCTTCTACGTGGCCTCCCGAGGCCATCACGCCGAGATCGGCGGCATCGCCCCCGGCTCCATGCCCGCCGACAGCCGCACCATCGACGAGGAAGGCGTCCTCTTCGACAACTGGCTGCTCGCCGAGCGCGGACGCTTCCGCGAGGAGGAGACACTCGGTCTGCTCACCGGTGCCGCGTACCCCTCCCGCAACCCGACGACCAACCTCGCCGACCTGCGCGCCCAGATCGCCGCCAACCAGAAGGGCGTCGACGAGGTCGCCCGCATGATCGAGGACTTCGGGCTCGACGTCGTCCAGGCCTACATGCGTCACGTCCAGGACAACGCCGAGGAAGCGGTACGGCGCGTCATCGACGCCCTCGACGACGGCGCGTACACCTACGAGACCGACTCGGGCGCCGTCATCCGGGTACGCGTGCGCGTGGACCGCGAGAGCCGCTCCGCGACCGTCGACTTCACCGGGACCTCACCCCAGCTCGCCACCAACTTCAACGCCCCCTACGCGGTCGTCAACGCGGCCGTCCTGTACGTCTTCCGCACGCTCGTCGCCGACGACATCCCCCTCAACGACGGCTGCCTGCGCCCCCTCCGGATCGTCGTACCGCCCGGCTCCCTGCTCACCCCCGAACCGCCCGCAGCCGTCGTCGCGGGCAACGTGGAGACGTCCCAGGCGATCACCGGGGCTCTCTACGCGGCCCTGGGCGTCCAGGCCGAGGGCTCCGGCACCATGAACAACGTCACCTTCGGCAACGCGCGCCACCAGTACTACGAGACCGTGGCCTCCGGGTCCGGCGCGGGCGACGGCTTCCACGGCGCCGCCGTCGTCCAGACCCATATGACCAACTCCCGGCTGACCGATCCCGAGGTGCTGGAGTGGCGGCTTCCGGTACAACTGGAGGAGTTCGCCGTGCGGTACGGCAGCGGCGGGGCCGGACAATGGCACGGCGGGGACGGCGCCGTACGCCGGATCCGCTTCCTTGAACGCATGACCGTCTCCACCCTCTCCCAACACCGCAGGGTTCCCCCGTACGGTATGGCCGGAGGGGCCCCCGGTGCGCCGGGTGCCAACCGGGTGGAACGCGCCGACGGCACGGTCGTCCGGCTCGGCGGGAGCGGTTCCACGGATGTCGGCCCCGGTGACGTACTCGTCGTCGAGACCCCCGGCGGCGGAGGCTACGGCCCACCGCCCCACACCCCAGTCACACCATCAAGCAGGAGAAGTGAACGATGATCCTCGGGCGTCCTGAGCGCGGCAAGCCCCCGGTCGAGCCCGTCACGCTCAAGATCCTGGTCGCCGGCGGTTTCGGGGTGGGCAAGACCACCCTCGTCGGCGCCGTCAGCGAGATCAGGCCACTGCGCACCGAGGAGTACCTCACCGAGGCCGGCCGCCCGATCGACGATCTCACCGGTGTCGAGCGCAAGCACACGACCACCGTCGCCATGGACTTCGGGCGCATCACCCTGCGCGAGGACCTGGTGCTGTACCTGTTCGGCACACCCGGCCAGGAGCGGTTCTGGTTCATGTGGGACGAGCTCTCCGAGGGCGCGCTCGGCGCCGTCGTGCTCGCCGACACCCGCCGCCTGGAGGACTGCTTCGCCGCCGTCGACTACTTCGAGCGGCGCGGCATCCCCTTCCTCATCGGCGTCAACTGCTTCGAGGGAGCGGACCGTTACCCGGAGGCGGATGTGCGCGGGGCCCTCGACCTCGACGACGACATTCCGGTGATCCTGTGCGACGCGCGCGACCGGCGCTCCGTCAGGGACGTCCTCGTGGGTGTCGTCCAGCACGCGATGGACTTCGGCACCGAGCGCCGTCAGACCGTCACCACCTGAGCCCCGCAGGGCCCGTACCCCCGCCGACCGGGGTACGGGCCGCAGCCTCACGACGTGCGGGAGACGCACACGCGCGTACTAGCCCTCACCGTCCTCCACCCAGCCGAGGCTCTTCTCCACCGCCTTGCGCCAGTTGTGGTACTCGCGGTCCCGTACCGGAGCCTCCATCGCGGGAGTCCACTCGGCGTCCTTCCGCCAGTGCGCCTTCAGCTCGTCGAGGTCGTTCCACACCCCGGTGGCCAGCCCCGCCGCGTACGCCGCGCCCAGGCAGGTCGTCTCGGAGACCCTGGGCCGGATCACGGGCACCCCGAGAACGTCCGCCTGATGCTGCATGAGCAGGTTGTTCTTCGTCATGCCGCCGTCCACCTTCAGGGTGGTGATCCGCACCCCGGAGTCCTGGACCATGGCGTCCACGACCTCGCGCGTCTGCCAGCTCGTCGCCTCCAGCACCGCCCGCGCGAGGTGCGCCTTCGTGACATAGCGGGTCAGCCCGGTGACGACACCGCGCGCGTCCGAACGCCAGTACGGCGCGAAAAGTCCTGAGAAGGCGGGCACGATGTACGCCCCGCCGTTGTCCTCGACACTCGCCGCCAGCGTCTCGATCTCATCAGCCGATCGGATGATGCCCAGCTGGTCGCGGAACCACTGCACGAGCGCACCCGTTATCGCGATCGAACCCTCCAGACAGTAGACCGGCGCCTCCTCGCCGATCTTGTAGCCCATCGTCGTCAGCAGACCGCTCTTCGACGGCACCGGCCGGGTGCCGGTGTTGAGCAGCAGGAAACTGCCCGTCCCGTACGTGTTCTTCGCCGTCCCCACGTCGTAGCAGGCCTGCCCGAACACCGCCGCCTGCTGATCGCCCAGTGCCGAGGCGACCGGCACTCCGGCGAGCTGTCCCACGGCGGTGCCGTACACCTCTGCCGAGGACCTGATCTCCGGCAGCACGGCCTCGGGCACGTTCATCGCCGACAGAATGGAGGTGTCCCACTGAAGGGTCTCCAGGTTCATCAGCATGGTCCGGCCTGCATTGGTCACATCGGTCACGTGCCGGCCGCCGTCCGGGCCGCCGGTCAGGTTCCAGATCAGCCAGGAGTCGATCGTGCCGAAGGCGATCTCACCCCGCTCGGCCCGCTCCCTGAGCCCGGGCACGTTGTCCAGCAGCCAGGCCGCCTTGGGCCCCGAGAAATAGCTGGCCAGGGGCAGCCCCGTCCGGTCCCGGAACCGGTCCTGCCCGTCCGGGCCGCCGAGTTCGTGACAGAGCGCCGCGGTCCGGGTGTCCTGCCACACGATGGCGTTGTGCACGGGCTTGCCCGTGGCGCGGTCCCACAGCACGGTCGTCTCACGCTGGTTGGTGATGCCGAGCGCGCTGATCCGGTCGGCGCGCAGTCCCGCCTTCGCGATCGCCCCGGCGACCACGGCCTGCACCTTCGACCAGATCTCGGTGGCGTCGTGCTCCACCCACCCCGGCTTGGGGAAGATCTGGCGGTGCTCCCGCTGGTCGACGGCGACGATCGCGCCGCTGTGGTCGAAGACGATACAGCGGCTGGAGGTGGTGCCCTGGTCGATTGCGGCGACGTACTTCTCGGCGTTGTCCGTCATGGCTACCCCTTGGGCTGGATGCAGAGGTCCGATCAGAAGGCCAGGTGGTAGAGGAGACCCGCGAGCACTCCGCCGACCAGCGGGCCGACGACGGGGATCCAGGCGTAACCCCAGTCGGAGGTGCCCTTGTTCGGGATCGGCAGGAATGTGTGCACGATCCGCGGGCCCAGGTCGCGCGCCGGGTTGATGGCATAGCCGGTCGGCCCGCCCAGGGAGAGCCCGATGCCGACGACGAGCAGCGACACGATCAGCACGAGCGTGCCCGACTCGCCCAGACCCTTCGTCAGACCGAAGGCGAGGATCGGCAGGACGAGCGCCATCGTCGCGATGATCTCCGTGATCAGGTTGGCGACGGGATTCCGGATCTCCGGGATGGTGGAGAAGATGCCCAGCGTCGGCGTCGGCTCCTCGGCCGCGTCCTCCGCGGCGCCCGGCTGCCGTACGTTGGCCTGGAACTGCGCGAGATACACCAGATACGCCAGGACGGCACCGAGCATCGCCCCGGCCATCTGCCCCAGCAGATAGACCCAGACCTTGTCCCACTTGCCGGTGTCGACGGCGATGCCGAGGGTCACGGCCGGGTTGAGCTGCCCGCCCGAGAGCGGCGCGGCCGTGTAGGCCCCCGCCAGCACGCCGAACCCCCAGCCGAAGGCGATCACCACCCACCCCGACGCCCGCGCCTTGGAATGTCTGAGGGTGACGGCGGCGCAGACCCCCGCGCCGAACAGGATGAGGATCGCGGTACCGATGACCTCGCCGACGAATATGTCTCCGTTGCTCATGGCGGCTCCTGGGGCCGGCCCGGGGCGATCGGCCCCGGTGCGCTGTGCAGGGTGCGGTGCGCGTGGCTGCTTCGGCCATGGCAGGGAGTTCCCGCGCCCCGCCCGGCGTCCGTGACGAGCGTGCCGTCAGAGGCCGAATCGCCCTGGAAGAGGGGGCCGCGGTCGATGACGTCCGCGTGGCGCATGCCTGGATACGCCGAGAATGTACGGCGATGTCGGCTGACACCGGGAAGTGTTCACCGGCGCCCAGGGAGCGTCAAGGAGGCGGACGGCAATGGTTGGCCCCCGCCCTGCCCCGCTCATCGCCCTCCGCTCATCGCCCCCTGCTCATCCCCCCGCTCATCCCAGCCCCGGCTCCGCCCCCACCGCCTCCGCGGCCACCGGCGACCCCCGCCGCACCTCGTGGCCGGAGAACCCCGCCCGTCCCACCACCCAACTCGCCCCGCGCAGCGACTTCGCGGCCTTCTTCAGCGGCGCCAGACACGCCGCCGCCTGCCGGTGGTCGGCCACGCTGCCCGGGGGACACAGGACGGTGGCCAGCGACAGGGTGACCGGACGCCCACCCGCCGACCACGGCGCACCCAGCACGGACGCCGCCAGCGGATCCAACCCCTCCGGATCGGCCAGCACCAGGAAGTCGTCCCCGCCGATGTGCCCCACCCGGGTGCTCCCGGACGCCGCGATCTGCAACGCCCCTCCCACCGACCGGATCAGCTCGTCGCCCGCCGCGAACCCCGCGCCGTCGTTCACCTGCTTGAAGTGGTCCACGTCGAGCCAGCTCAGCGCGAAGCCCCGGCCCTCCGCGATCCGCCGGTCCACCTCCGAGGTGATCGCGTCCGAACCCGGCAGCCGGGTCAGCGGATTGAGCCCCACCGCCTCCTCGACCCGGCTCTCGGCCAGCGCCCGTACGAGATCCGCCAGCCGCACCACGCCCACGCACCGTCCGAGCCGGTCGACGACCGCCACATCGTCGGAGGTGCGGTCCCGGTCGCCGACCGCGACCACGTCCAGCACCTCCCACGCCGTCGCGTCGATGCCCACCGTCCGCGGCGGGTCGCCGAGTCTGGCCGCGGGCCGGTCGGCGTACAGGGCATGGCCGTAACGCCCCGACAGCGACAGCAGGAAACGCGACCGCTGCACCGAACGGACCGGGACACCCGCCCGGTCGACGAGGAGCACTCCGGAGACCTCCGGCGAACCGGTCAGCAGCGCCCGCACCTGCCCCGCGGAGGCGGTGGCGGGCAGCAGTGCGGCCGGCCGCACGAACTCCCGGACCGACGGCCCCGACAGCGTCACCGCCGGCGGGCCGGGAACCCGCGGCGGGACGTACACCTCGGCGACCGGCAGCCGGGCCGGCGGCGCGAACAGCACGCCCTGCGCCAGCTGCGCGCCCGCCGACAGCGCCGCCGCACACTGCAGTTCGGTCTCCACCCCCTCCACCGCCAGCAGCGCACCCGTCTCCTCGCACCACAAGCGCATCGCCCGGACCGCCGCGGGCCGCGCGAGCAGGGACGGATCGAGCTTCACCAGGTCCGGGGCCAGGTCGACGAGCAGCCGCAGGGGTACGTCCCCGTCCCCGACCCCGTCCGCGCTGATCCGGAAGCCCTGCTCCCGCAGCGCCCCCACCGCCTCGAGGAGCGCGCGCTGCGGCACATGGGTGTACGGCGGCACGACGTCGACCGTGATCTCCCACGGCAGCCGGCCCACCGCACGCACCGCGTCGTGCAGCGGGGTGAGCCCACCGAGGTCGGCCAGGGTCCCTGCGAACACGTTGACGTGCAACGGCAGCAGCGTCTCCCTGCGCGCGGCCGCCCGGACCGCCGCCACGGCGAGCCGGCCGTCGAGTTCGGGGTCCCGCCGGGCCTCGGCGAGAACGTCGCCGGACTCCGGGCGGGCGAGTATCTCCAGCCCCGCCACCCCTCCCGTGATCAGATTGACCACCGGCTGGAACGCGAAGCGCAGAGTATCCGTCCAGGACTGCACGGGAGCATGATGGCGCCGCCGAGGGACGCCCAGGCCCAGTTCACGAGACGTTCACGCAGGTTTCCGGGCCCCTCGCGGACGCCGTCCGCGCCCGGCCGACGAGCCCGCTTCCGGCACCCCGACCGGCCCCGTCGGCCCGGACGGCTCCTCACCGCACCGCGAGCACCGCCGACCCGTGCCCGAACAGCCCTTGGTTCGCCGTGACGCCCACGCGCGCGTGCGGGATCTGACGCTCACCCGCCTGCCCCCGCAACTGCCAGGTCAGCTCGCACACCTGGGCGATCGCCTGCGCCGGCACCGCCTCCCCGAACGAGGCCAGCCCCCCGCTGGTGTTCACCGGTATGCGACCGCCCGGCGCCGTCGCGCCCTCCCGCAGCAGCTTGGCGCCCTCGCCCTCACCGCAGAGGCCGAGATCCTCGTACCACTGCAACTCCAGCGCGGTGGACAGGTCGTAGACCTCCGCCAGGGACAGATCCTCGGGGCCGACGCCCGCCTCCTCGTAGGCCGCGCGGGCGATCGACGCGCGGAACGGCTCGTCCGGGGGATCCACCGCGACCGCGGAGTCGGTCGCGATGTCCGGCAGATCCAGAACGGTGGCGGGATAACGGGGCGTCACGGTGGACACGGCCCGGATCCGCACCGGCTCCGCCGCCCCGTGCCGGCGCGCGAACTCCATGCTCGACAGGACCAGGGCGGCCCCGCCGTCCGAGGTCGCACAGATGTCCAGCAGCCGCAGCGGATCGGCGACGACCGCGGAGGCGGCGACCTCCTCGGCGGTGACCCGCTTGCGGTAGCGCGCATACGGGTTCAGCGCCCCCATGGCGGCGTTCTTCACCTTCACCTGGGCGAAGTCCTCCGGGGTGTCCCCGTGCACCGCCATGCGCCGGCGCGCGTACAGCCCGAAATACGTCGGATTCGTGGCACCGAGGACCCGGAACCGCAGCCAGTCCGGGTCGTCCGGCCGGTCCCCGCCCGCGGGCCGGAAGAAGCCCTTCGGCGCCGCGTCGGCCCCCACCACGAGCGCCACGTCCGTCAGACCCGCGAGGATCCGCGCCCGCGCCGCGTCGATCGCCTGCGCGCCCGACGCGCACGCCGCGTACACACTCGTCACGCGCGCGCCCTGCCAGCCCAGGGCCCTGGCGAACGTCGCCCCGGCCACATACCCCGGGTAGCCGCCCCGCACCGTGTCCGCGCCGACGACCGCGCCCACGTCCCGCCAGTCCAGACCGGCGTCTTCCAGAGCCGCCCGCGCGGCCGCCACGCCGTACTCCACGAAGCCGCGCCCCCACTTGCCCCACGGGTGCATCCCCACGCCGAGCACCGCCACCTCCGCCGTCATCCCGCCACCCCCGTCGGCCGCCACTGCCAGGTCGTCCAGGTCGTCTCCGCGTCCTCGCTCAGCACGCCCGGCACGACCTCCACCTCCATGCCCACCGCCAGATCCGCGACGGTGACCCCGGGAACCGCCTGTCCCAGCACCACGATCCGCTCGGACTCCAGCTCCACAGCGATCAACGCGTACGGCTCCCACGGAAGTTCCGGATCGGTCACATAGGGTGACGGAGGGCGGTAGCGGCTGTCCGTGTACGACCAGACACGTCCCCGCCGCGACAGCGGGACCTCCTCCAGCTCTCCGCCCCGGCAGCCCGGATTGCGGCAGTGCGTGTCCTCGCGCGGGAAGAAGACCGACCGGCACGCCGTGCAGCGCGTGCCGAGCAAGGTGAAGTCCTCCCCGTCCCCGGTGAACCACCCGGCCACCACGGGTGTGCGTGTACGTGACAAGGCGCCTCCTCCGCACCGGATCTGACGGAACGTCAGGAGTGTGGCACGCACACCGGGAAATGGGCAGGGAGGAGACATGACACGACGCTCCAGAGCGGTCCGCGGACTCGTCACCCTGCTCGCCGCCCTGCTGACCGCGACCGCCGCCCCCGCCACCGCCCGGGCAAACACCGCACCCGAGGCCCCCGCGGACTTCGTCGCCCTGAGAACCGTGGACCCGACGATCCTCCAGGAGATGCGCTACTTCACCCCGCACAACTTCGTCGGCGCCCCCGTCGACGGCTACCTGCAACCGGTCTGCCTCCTCACCCGGCCGGCCGCCGAAGCCCTCCACCGGGCCCAGGAGGAACTCCTGCCCCAGGGGTACTCGCTCAAGGTGTACGACTGCTACCGGCCCCAGCGCGCCGTCGACCACTTCGTCCGCTGGGCCGAGGACCTCGACGACCAGGCCACGAAGGGCGAGTTCTACCCGGACGTCGACAAGACCCGGCTCTTCGAGGACGGCTACATCGCGGAGAAGTCCGGGCACAGCCGCGGCTCCACCACGGACCTCACGATCGTGCAGCTCCCCGCCCTCGCGACCAGGCCCTACGTACCCGGTGAGACCCTCGTGCCCTGCCACGCGCCCCAGGAGGAGCGCTTCCCGGACAACTCCGTCGACATGGGCACGGGCTACGACTGCTTCGACACCCTCGCCCACACCCTGGACCCGCGCATCCAGGGCCGGCAGCTCGCCCACCGGCTGCTCCTCAAGAACACCCTGGAAGGGCTCGGCTTCGTGAACCTCGCCGAGGAATGGTGGCACTACACCTTCAAGCCCGAGCCCTACCCGGACACCTACTTCGACTTCCCCGTCTCCACCGCATCCCTCACCACCGCGGACTGAGCCCCGCGCGCACGACGCCCTCCCCAAGATCGGATACGCTCCGCCGCGTGTCCGAATCTCTGCACTCCCATGCGAACTCCGCGCGCGACTCCCATTGTTCGAGCTGCGGGGCGCCCTACGGGGAGGGTGTCACCGGCTGGCCCCGCACCTGTCCGGCCTGCGCCACCATCGCCTACCGCAACCCGCTGCCGGTGGCCGTCGCCCTCCAGCCCGTGTACGACACGGCGGGCACCGGCCTGGTCGTCATCACCCGCACCATCGCCCCCGCGCGCGGGGGCATCGCCCTGCCCGGCGGGTTCATCGACCACCGCGAGGACTGGCGGCAGGCCGTCGTCCGCGAACTCCGCGAGGAGACCGGCATCGAGGCCGCGAGCCGCGACGTCCGCCTCGCCGACGCCATGAGCTCGCCCGACGGCCATCTGCTGCTGTTCGGGCTCCTCCCGGAGTGCCCCGCCGACCGCCTCCCGGAGTCGGCGGCCACCGACGAGACGGAGGGCTGGCACGTCCTGCGCGGACCCGAGGAACTCGCCTTCCCGCTGCACACGCACGCGGCCCGCGCGTTCTTCGAGGGCCGCTACATCTGAGCCCACCGCTCGACGCCTCGGGCGCCGCAGGGGCTAGCCGAGCCCGCGTACCCGTACGGGACGGGACGGCTCGTGCAGGCCGTCCTCGCCCTCCCGCTCGACGACGACCTGCCGGCCCTCCCACCGGGCGACGTACCGTTCGACCTCGGGCTCGCCCCAGCCGTCGCCCGCGTCCCGCACCACCAGGCCGCCGCCGGTCCGCCCCCGGGCCGGCGTCCACACCTCCAGCTCCAGCCCCCCGTCGTCCCCGCGCACCGGTATGACGGCACCCGCGCGCGCGAACACCGGGATCCGCGACAGGGGCGCGTCCACGAGCACCTGCCCCGGCCCCCGGTGCCGCCGGCCGGTCGCCGTGTCGTACCAGAGCCCCCTCGGCAGCTGCACCGCACGCTGCTCGGCCCCCGGATCCAGCACCGGCGCCACCAGCAGGCTGTCACCCAGCAGAAAGGCGTCCTCGCAGTCCCGCAGCGCCCGGTCCTCCGGCGCGCCCCACCACACCGGGCGCACGTACGGTGCCCCGGTACGACGGGCCAGATGCGCCAGCGTCATGAAGTACGGCAGCAGCCGCCGACGTTCGACGAGCGCCACGCGTGCGTGCTCCAACACCTCCGGACCGAACTCCCACGGCTCACGGCGACCCGCCCGCAGGCTCGCGTGCGTCCGGAACAACGGCAGATACGCGCCCAACTGGAACCACCGGATGTACAGCTCCGGCGACGGGCTTCCGTCGAAGCCGCCCACGTCCGGCCCCGAGTACGGCACCCCGCACAGCCCGAGCCCCATCACCAGCGACAGCGACGCCCGTAGCCCGGGCCAGCCCGTGGCCACGTCCCCCGACCAGGTCCCGCCGTACCGCTGCAGGCCGGCCCACCCGGAGCGGGAGAACAGGAACGGCCGCTCCTCGGGCCGCAGCTCCCGCAGCCCTTCGTACGCCGCCCTGGCCATGCACAGCGCATAGACGTTGTGGGCCTCCCGGTGATCGCCGTCCCGCCCGTCCAGCGCGTGCCGGGCCGACCGGGGCAGCGTCGGCTCGCCGAAGGCCGTGAACGACGTCGGTTCGTTCATGTCGTGCCAGAAGCCGGCGAACCCCTGCCCGATGCGCTCCGCGTACAGCCGTCCCCACCACCGCCGCACGCGCGCGTGCGTGAAGTCCGGGAACACCGACTCACCCGGCCACACCACGCCCTCGACGAGCAGCCCCGCGGCGTCCTTGACGAACGCGTCCTCGGCGAGCCCGCTGTCGTAGACGGCGTTGCCCGGCTCGGCCCTGACCGCCGGATCGACGATCGACACCAGCCGGATGCCGTCCCGCCGCAGCTCCTCGGCGAGCACCGGCAGCTTCGGGAAGCGGTCCTGGTCGACGGTGAACACCTGATGCGCGTCGTAGTGGTCGATGTCCAGATGCACGGCGTCCAGCGGCAGACCGTGCTCGTGATAGCCCGCGACGATCCGCCGCACCTCCTGCTCGCTGCCGAAGCCCCAGCGCGCGTGATGGTGCCCCAGCGCCCACGCGGGAGGCAGCGCCGGAGCCCCCGTGAGCGAGGCCCACGCGAGCAGCACGCGCGCGGGGGTGCCCACCACGACCCAGCACCGCAACGGGCCGCCGTCCATCCGCAGCTCGCTCGACCCCGGCCGGTCGTGCCCCGACCCGGCGCCCTCCTCGCCCTCCCGCAGGGTCACCGTGCCGTCCCAGGAGGTGTCGTGGAAGACCAGATGCGTGGCCGCGTCGGACACCACCAGCTGCACCGGCATCGTCAGGTACAGCGGATCGTCCTCGCGGCCGAACGCGTGTCCGGGATCCGTGTTCCACAGCCGGTACGTCCCGCCCCGCAGCCGGGGCCCCGACGCCCGCCCGCCGAGCCCGAAGAAACGCGCGTCCGCCGCCACCTCCGACCGCTGCATCCAGCGCCCGGGACCGCCGTCCCTCGGCTCCCACCAGCGCGGTGGCAGATCGCGCCGCAACGTCACCCCGCCCGGGGTGCACACCTCGACCGCACCGTGCCGCGAGACCACCACCGTCACCCGCTCGGCCACCACCCGCCAGCCGCCGTCCTTGTCCGGCTCCAGTACCGCCCGCGGATCGGGCTCCGGGCACCGCCCGGCCAGCGCGTACGACGGCTCCGGCTCGGCCCCGTCCCAGCCCCAGAAGACCGCCCCGTTCACCGCCACGAAGATCCGCAGGTCCGAGCGGCTGAAGCGGATCGTGCCCCCACCGGGCCCCGGCTCCACGTCCAGCACCGGGCCCGGCACCCGGGCCCGCTCGGCCCCCCGCGCCGGCAACCCGGTGGCGTCGGCGCGCCGTCGGCGCCAGGCGGCCCGTACGGTACGCAGCCCCCGGGCCGCACCGGCGGAGCCCACCGTCTTCATCGAACGCACCAGGTCACGACCGTCCATGCTGTTCACCCTGCCACTGACCGCTCCACACGCGCGTGTCGTTCAACTGCCGTTCACCCATGTCGGGACCACATCTTCACGACACGGACTGTGTGGGGCACACCCTGGTGCAGAAGTCGATCACATGGCATCGTCCCTGTCAGCCGCGTCACGCGCACAACCCCGCACGTGCGCGGACGACGCATACGACGCGCCACAGTCCGGGAGCCGCCCCCATGTCGACCGTGAACCCCGAGCCGCTCTGGCGGCCAGATCCGCAGCGCATCGCGAAAGCCCAGGTCACCAGGTTCCAGGCCTGGGCGGCCGAGCACCACGGAGCCCCCGCGGACGGCGGGTACCCGGCTCTGCACCGCTGGTCCGTGGACGAGCTGGAGTCGTTCTGGGCAGCTGTCACGCAATGGTTCGACGTACGGTTCTCCACGCCCTACGCGCGCGTGCTGGGCGACCGCTCCATGCCCGGTGCCGAGTGGTTCCCCGGCGCCACGCTGAACTACGCCGAGCACGCCCTGCGCGCGGCCGCCACCCGCCCGGACGAACCGGCCCTGCTGTATGTCGACGAGTCCCATGAACCACAGCCGGTGACCTGGTCGGAGCTGCGCCGCCAGGTCGGCGCGCTGGCCGCACGGCTGCGCGACCTGGGCGTGCGCCCCGGGGACCGGGTCAGCGGCTACCTCCCGAACATCCCGCAGGCCGTCGTCGCCCTCCTCGCCACCGCCGCCGTGGGCGCGGTCTGGACCTCCTGCGCCCCCGACTTCGGCGCCCGCAGCGTCCTCGACCGCTTCCAGCAGGTCGAACCCGTCGTCCTGTTCACCGTCGACGGCTACCGCTACGGCGGCAAGGAGCACGACCGCCGCGACACCGTCGCGGAACTGCGCCGCGAGCTGCCCACCCTGCGCGCCGTCGTCCACATCCCGCTCCTCGGCACCGAGGCCCCCGAGGGAGCCCTGGAATGGACGGCCCTCACGGCCGGTGACGAGGAACCCGTCTTCGAACAGGTCCCCTTCGCCCACCCCCTGTGGGTCCTCTACTCCTCCGGTACGACCGGCCTGCCCAAGGCCATCGTCCAGTCCCAGGGCGGCATCCTGGTCGAACACCTCAAGCAGCTCGGCCTGCACTGCGACCTCGGCCCCGAGGATCGTTTCTTCTGGTACACCTCGACCGGCTGGATGATGTGGAACTTCCTCGTCTCCGGCCTCCTCACCGGCACCACGGTCGTCCTCTACGACGGCAGCCCCGGCTACCCCGACACCGGCGCGCAGTGGCGGATCGCCGAACGCACGGGAGCCACCCTGTACGGCACGTCGGCGGCGTACGTCATGGCCTGCCGCAAGGCCGCAGTACACCCGGCCCGCGACTTCGACCTCTCCAGGATCCAGTGCGTGGCCACCACCGGCTCCCCGCTTCCGCCGGACGGCTTCCGCTGGCTGCACGACGAGGTCCGCGAGGATCTGTGGATCGCCTCCGTCAGCGGCGGCACCGACGTGTGCTCCTGCTTCGCCGGCGCCGTACCGACCCTGCCCGTGTACACCGGAGAGCTCCAGGCGCCCGGCCTCGGCACCGATCTGCAGTCGTGGGACCCCAGCGGCCACCCCGTCGTCGACGAGGTCGGCGAACTCGTCGTCACCCGCCCCATGCCCTCCATGCCGGTCCACTTCTGGAACGACCCCGACGGCAGCCGCTACCACGACAGCTACTTCGACACCTATCCCGGCGTCTGGCGCCACGGCGACTGGATCACCGTCACCTCACGCGGCTCCGTCGTGATCCACGGCCGGTCCGACTCCACGCTCAACCGCCAGGGCGTCCGGATGGGCTCCGCCGACATCTACGAGGTCGTGGAACGGCTGCCCGAGATCAAGGAATCGCTGGTCATCGGTGTCGAACAGCCCGACGGCGGCTACTGGATGCCCCTGTTCGTGCATCTGGCCCCCGGAGCCGTCCTCGACGACGCCCTGCTCGGCCGCATCAAGCAGGCCATCCGCGAGCAGCTGTCGCCGCGCCATGTCCCCGACGAGGTCATCGAGGTGCCCGGGGTCCCGCACACCCTCACCGGCAAGCGCATCGAGGTCCCCGTCAAGCGCCTCCTCCAGGGCACCCCGCTGGAGAAGGCGGTCAACCCGGGCTCCATCGACAACCTGGAACTCCTCCACTTCTACGAGGAACTCGCGCGCAAGAAGGCCTGACCCACGCGGTACGCCCCGCCAGGCCGCTCAGCCGCCGTAGGTGGCCTCGGACTCGCCCAGCACCGCGGTGAAGTCCGAGGCCAGCCGTGCCGCGTCGGCCGGCTCCAGCTCGGCCACGGAGATCCGCACCCCAGGCTCCGACGCCAGCCGGAACCGGGCTCCCGCCGCCACCCACCAGCCCTGCGACCGCAGCCCGTTCACCACGGCCGACTCGTCCCGCACCGGCACCCACACGTTGATCCCGCTCGCACCCCGCGCCGCGATGCCACGGTCCGCCAGTTCCCGCAGCAACGCCGCCCTGCGCCGGGCGTACGTCTCCCGCGCGCGGGTCACCAACGCGCGCGTGCCGTCATCGGTCAGCAACCCGTACACCGTCTCCTGGAGGAGATGGCTGACCCACCCGGACGTCAGCAGCAGCCGCCCGTCGTGCCGGGCCAGCGTGGTCGGATCACAGGCCGCCGCCGCCCACCGCAGGTCGGTCCCGAGGAACTTGCTCACCGTCCGCACATGCACCCAGCGCGACAGCCCGCCCGACGTCAGCGACCACAGCGGCGCGTCCGCGACCACGGAGGCATGGTCGTTCTCGACGACCAGCAGCTCCGGCTCGCCGCGCAGCACCTCGACCAGCTCGTCCCGGCGCGCCTCGGAGAAACAGCCCCCATAGGGGTTCTGCGCCCGGGGACTGCACACCAGCGCGCGTACCCCCGCCCGTACGGCGGTCCGCAGCGCCTCCGGGCGCAGCCCCCGCTCGTCCACGGCGACCGGCACGATCCGCAGCCCCAGGGCCGTGACCAGGTCCAGCAGATGGTGATATCCGGGATCCTCCATCGCGACGGCGTCCCCGGGCCGGAGCTCCACGGACAGCAGGCGGCCGACCAGATCCAGCGCACCGTGTGCGAACGTCACCTGCTCCACCGGTACGCCGTCGGGCCGCAGCCAGTCCCGTACGGCCTCCTCCAGCCGCTCCAGCCGGGGCGTCGCGCGATGCGAACGGGCGCCGGGGGACAGGCGCGTGGGAGGCACCAGCGCGGGCAGCAGCGCCGGATCGGGATGCCCGCCCGCCAGGTCGCGCAGGCCCTCCGGCACCCTCGGCGGCCTGCGTGAGGCCACGGCGGGAACCGGCGCCACCACGGTCCCGCCCCGCCCGCGCGTGACGACGATGCCCCGCCGCCGCAGCTCCTTGTAGGCCGTGGCGACCGTCCCGGGACTGACCCCGAGCCCGTCCGCCAGCCGCCGCACCGGCGGCAGCGCGGTCCCCGGCCCCAACGCGCCCTCGGCCACGCCGCGTTCGACGGACGCGGCAATCCCCTTGGCCGTCGTACCACTGATCCCATATTGTGTTGCCACATTGCCAAGTATGTATCAATACATAATTCCAGGCAAGGGGGAGCCCGTGCGACCGATCCACCGCGCAGTCACCTGGACCCGCGGCACACCCGGAGGGCGCGACGGACGCCGCATGCTGACCATCGCCCTCGTCGACCGCGTCGGCAGCGGACTGTGGGCATCCGTCAGCGTGCTGTACTTCACCTACGTCTCGGGCCTCTCCGTCGCCCAGATCGGCACCCTGGTCGCGGTGGCCGGCGCCGCCGGAATCGCCGGAGCCCCCCTCGGCGGCCGCCTGGCGGACCGCTTCCCGGTCACCCGCGTCCTCATCACGGTCCAACTGCTGCGCGCCCTCGCCTCCTTCGCCCTGCTGACCACCGACCACTACGCGCTCCTCGTCGCCTCCTGCTCCCTCGGCAGCCTCGGCGACCGCGCCGCCAACGTCCTCACCAAGCTCTACGCCACCCGCGTCGCGGGCCCCGAACGCGTCCGCTACCAAGCACTCCAACGCACCGTCGCCAACATCGGCTGGGCCCTCGGCGGCCTCGCCGCCGCAGCCGCACTGGCCCTCGGCACCACAGCCGCCTACCGCTGGCTCCTCGCGGGCGACGCCCTCTCCTTCCTCGCCTGCGCCCTGCTCACCCTCCGCGTACGCGAACCCCGCTCGCACACCCGCACGGTGACCACCTCCAAGGACCCGAGGCCCACCACCGCACCGACCAGCCCCTGGCGCGACCGCACCTACCTCGCCTACGTGGCCACCGACACCGTCCTCTTCCTCGACGACGCCGTCTTCAAGGTCGGCCTGCCCCTCTGGATCGCCCACACCGGCACGGCACCCCACGGCCTCGCCCCGCTGCTGATGGTCCTCAACAACGTGATGGTCGTGGCCCTCCAGGTCCCCCTGGCCCGCTTCGGCGCCACCACGGCCGGCGCCCGCCTCCTCCTCACCCCGCTCTCGGCGGCCTTCGCCCTCGCCGGCTTCGCCATGGCCGCCTCCGCGACCGGCGGAACCCTCACCACCACCCTGTTCCTCACCACCGCGGCCGCCCTCTTCACCCTCGCCGAGATCCTCCACGCCACGATCTCCTGGGAACTCTCCGTCGCTCTCGCCCCCGACACCGCCCAGGGCGCCTATCTCGGAGTCCACGGCCTGGCCCAGTCCGTCCAGCGCGGCATCGGACCACTCGCCGTCACCGCCGCCATCGCCACCGGCCCCCTCGGCTGGCTCACCTTCGGCACCACCATCGCCCTGACCTGCGCGATCCAGCACCGACTGGTCCGCGGACGGCTCACGCGAGGGCCATTGTCAGTGGCGACGGTTACTGTGAGTGAGCATTGATCGACCGTGCACCCAGGGGGAAACATGGCACTCACCGACCGCCAGCTCATGCGCCGCGTCCTGCGCCGCGAAATCGCCGGCACCATCGGCCTGCTCACCGACGAACACGACTTCCGCGCCATGAAGCGCTACCGCAGCTTCGTCTTCGACGACCACACCACCTACCTCCGCCAGGTCGAGGACCTCCTCAGGGCCCGCGCCCTGCAAGGCACCCACACCACCGTCGCCCTCTTCGACCCGCAGGAATACGCCGACTACTGCGCCGCGGGCAACCTCGACCCCGACCTCCCCGCCAGCCGCAGCCGCTTCACCGCCCAGCTCGCGACCACCGGCCCCACCATCCCGTACGACGGCCGGCCGCTCGCCGACCTGCTCCCCGCCCTCGTCGACGAAGCCGTACGCCAGGCCACCTGGGAGTACGCCGCCACCCTGCTCGCCCGCCTCGGGGCCTGCGCCACCTGCGGCGAGGACATCGGCCGCGCCGCCTTCCAGCGCGCGTCCGACCTCGTCGTCCGCATCCTCGACACGGCACCGCCCGGCGACCGGCACCTCGTCTGCAGCGTCACGGGCACACCCGAAACCCTCGTCGCCGTCCTCCACGCCGACGACGAGACCGACAGCGCGACACAGGTGGACGAGGCCGAAGCCCTGGAGTTCACCACCGTCCTCGCCCTCGGCCTCGCCACCCGCGGACCCGGCGGCCTGGTCATGCGCACGAGCGCGCCCGGCGGCCCCGACCGGGTCTACGGCTGGCGCATGCGCGGCGACGGCCTCGACCCCCTGACCGCCGGCGAGGTCTTCGACGCCTACTGCACCGACGCCGAATCCGGCGACCTCATCGCCCCCGAGTCCGGAGTCGACTACAGCGTCCCGCCGGACCTGGAGGAGGACCCCCTGCCCGACCACCACCACTGAAAGAAGAAGGGGGCGCTCCACTCGAAAGCGGAGCGCCCCACGACCCACCGACCGGAGGCCGGCCCGGGCGACTACTCCCCGGACAGCACGGCCTGCGCCGCGCTCCGCGCCTCCTCGGCACTGTCCGTCGCCCGCGCCGCCGCAGCGGCCCGCTCGCACTGCGCCAGCGTGTACTTCGCCAGAGACGCCCGCACATAGGGAATCGACGCCGCGCCCATGGAGAGAGAGGTGACGCCCAGACCGGTCAGCACACAGGCGAGCAGCGGGTCGGACGCCGCCTCACCGCATACACCACAGCTCTTGCCCTCGGCCCCGGCCGCCTCGGCCGCCAGCGCGACCAGGTCGAGCAGCGCGGGCTGCCACGGATCCTGCAGCCGGGACACCGCACCCACCTGCCGGTCGGCGGCGAACGTGTACTGCGCGAGGTCGTTCGTCCCCAGCGACAGGAACTCGACCTCCCGCAGAATCGAACGGGCCCGCAGCGCGGCGGACGGGATCTCCACCATGGCACCGAACTTGGCCCGCAGCCCGGCCTCGCGGCACGCGTCCGCGAACGCCTTGGCGTCGGCACGGTCCGCCACCATCGGGGCCATCACCTCGAGGTGGACCGGCAGCCCCTCGGCCGCCTTCGCCAGCGCCGTCAGCTGGGTCCGCAGCACCTCCGGGTGATCCAGCAGGGTGCGCAGACCCCGCACACCCAGCGCCGGGTTCGGCTCGTCGGCCGGAGTCAGGAAGTCGAGCGGCTTGTCCGCGCCCGCGTCCAGCACCCGCACGACGACCCGCCCCTCGGGGAAGGCTTCGAGCACCTGACGGTAGGCCTCGACCTGCTTCTCCTCGGACGGCGCGTTCTTGCTGTCGTCGAGGAAGAGGAACTCGGTACGGAACAGCCCGACGCCCTCCGCCCCCGCCTCGACGGCGGCCGGCACGTCCGCCGGCCCACCGACGTTGGCCAGCAGCGGCACCTTGTGACCGTCGGCGGTCGCACCCGGACCGGTCGACCCCGCCAGCGCGGCCTTGCGCTCCGCGGCCGCGGCCCGGAGCTCTGCCTTCTTCTCGTCGCTCGGGTGCACGAAGATCTCGCCCGTGCTGCCGTCGACCGCGATCATCGTGCCTTCGGCCAGCTCACCGGCGCCCGGCAGTGCCACGACCGCCGGCACACCGAGCGCGCGGGCCAGGATCGCGCTGTGACTGGTCGGCCCGCCCTCCTCAGTCACGAAGCCGAGCACCAGGGTCGGGTCGAGCAGCGCCGTGTCGGCGGGCGCCAGATCCCGGGCCACCAGGACGTACGGCTCGTCGCTGTCCGGGACGCCCGGCATCGGGACGCCCAGCAGACGGGCGACGATACGGTTCCGCACGTCATCGAGGTCGGCCACCCGACCCGCGAGGTACTCACCCGCCCCGGCCAGGAGCTCGCGGTACGCGGCGAACGCGTCGTACACGGCACGCTCGGCCGTGCTGCCCACGGCGATACGCCGCTCGACGTCCACCATCAGCTCGGGGTCCTGGGCCATCATGGCCTGCGCCTCGAGCACCGCCTGGGCCTCGCCGCCCGCCAGATTGCCGCGCGCCATCAGATCGGCCGCGACGGCCTCCACGGCCTGGCGGGCGCGCCCCTGTTCGCGCTCCGCCTCCTCGGCCGGTATCTGCTTGGCCGGCGGCTCGAGCACCGCCGTTCCCATGTGCCGAACCTCGCCGATCGCCACACCGTGACTCACGCCGACGCCTCGCAGCGTTGTCTCCATCTCACCCGTCTCCGATAGAGCGGCGGGTCCCGCCGCCGCGTTGGTTGTCTCCGTGCCGTCGCGCCTTCCAGCACGACGGCGTCGGCATCACTGCCGTGTAGAGGGCGGCATCACTGCCAGGTAAAGAGAAGGTCGCCGGCCTTCACGTCGCCGTCCTCGCGGAGTTCGCCGAGGGCCTCGGCGGTGGCCTCCAGTGCCACGACGGGGCACACGGGGGACCTTCCGCTCTCCTCGACCGCCGCCGGGTTCCAGCGCACGACGGCCTGACCGCGGGCCACGGTGTCGCCCTTGTTCACCAGGAGCTCGAAGCCCTCACCGTTGAGCTGCACGGTGTCGATACCGAGGTGGGTGAGCACACCGTGCCCCTCGGAGTCGACGACGACGAACGCGTGCGGGTGGAGGGAGACGATCACTCCGTCCACGGGCGACACGGCCTCGGAGGGTTCGCGCACCGGGTCGATCGTGGTACCGGGGCCGACCATGGCTCCGGAGAAGACCGGATCGGGCACCGCGGCCAGTCCGATGGCGCGTCCTGCAAGAGGGGACGTCACGGTGGTCATGGGAAGCCTCCCAGGGGTGGAGATGTACAGGGCCGTTACTGCTTGTCCCGGACGGCGCACTGTGCAGCAGGGTATGTCAGATGAAGTACCGGTTCCGCACGAGAGTCCGATCCGTGGTCTAGACCACCAGCGTAATGGATTTGCGCGCGCTCTGCGGCCCCGTGTACAGTCGTACTCCTGCCTGAGGGTGAGCGACGCGATCAAGCGCGCTTAACAGGGCAGCAACCGACTCTGATGGATCCTCACTCTGGATCATCTTCTGCATGCCTGCGGAACGGTGGTCAGGAGGCCGGAAAAACCCTGATAGTGTTGGAAACACCGAAGGGAAGCCCGGAGGAAAGCCCGAGAGGGTGAGTACAAAGGAAGCTTTCGTTCCTTGAGAACTCAACAGCGTGCCAAAAATCAA
>NZ_JBEXXK010000045.1:0-103717 GCF_040630405.1 Streptomyces sp. NPDC005811 | reverse complement strand
CGCCTACGCCGACGCCATGGGCTGCACCTGGATGACCAGCCTCGAAGCCCGCAAAGCCGTACCCCCCGCCTACAGCCAATGGATCGCCGCCCAGTTCCTCGCCCTCGAAGGGAGGACGGCCGCATGACCGCCGCCCCGCCCCTGCTGGACACCGCCCTCATGCTCGCCACGCACGGCATCCCGCCCCTGCCCCTGCGGGCGGGCAAGGTCCCGTTCGGCAACTGCCCCGACTGCACCGGCAACGCGTGCGGCGGCCGGCCGAACATGAAGACCCCCGGCCCCTGCCGGTGCCCCGGCGTCTGCCACGCGTGGGCCGCCGCCACGACCGACCCCGGTGTCCTCACCTCCCCGGCGTGGGCCACGGCGTGGCGTCGGGCCTCCGCCGTCGCCTACCACCCCGGCGGCGCCGGCGTGACCGTGGTCGACCTGGACGACCTCGCCGCCGTTCAGTGGGCTCGCGCCACCCTGCCCGCCACCCGCACCGTGCCGACGACACGGGGGGAGCACTGGATCTACCGGGGTTCCATGCGGTCTGTGAACGCCGTACGGCCCGGCGTCGACATCAAGTCCCTTATGGCATACGCCCGTTGGCTCGGAAGCGGCACGGGCACCACGTCCTCTCTCCCCGACGCTGTGCGGGCGCTGGCGGTAAAGGACCCGACCACGGTGCGCAGGGCGCCACAGAGCCTCACAGCGCCACTGAGGGGCCATGGGGGCGAGTGCAGGCACCGCACGCCCGCCTACCTGGATCGTGGGATCGCCATGGCCGTGCAGCGCATCGCCGACGCGTCCATTGCAGTGCACGCCACTGTGTACTGCACGTTCCTCGCCGTGCTGTCCACGCACGGCCGGTGCGGCTGCCTCACCGACACCCACGTCAACCGGCTGTTCACCGCCGCGCAGGCCAAGGGCGAGACCCCCCGGCACTGCACCGACGCGTGGACCAACGCCCTGACCACGTTGGGACTGTGACCGTGTCCGAGGACGAGAAGAACCCCGCCCGGCAGATCATCACCGACTACGCGCAGTCCCACTTCCGGTACTTCCGCACCGTGGACGGGACCGTGTACGCGCAGCGCACCGGCCACCCCGTCGCCCGCCCGATCCGCTCCCAGGGCACCACCGGAAGCCACCGCCAGGAACTCATGGTCGGCCTGTTCAAGGACGGTATCGGCGTGTTCAACGGCACCGCGCTGAAGGAGGCGTTGGACCTGATCGAAGCGCTCGCGCTGACCGAGGACGTGCAGTCCGTACACATCCGCGTCGCCCCCGGATTCGACGGAGCGACGTGGCTGGACCTGGGCCGCGATGACGGGAAGTCCGTCCGAATCCACCCCACCGGATGGGACGTGCTCACCCCGGACCCACGTGAGGTGTGCTGGCGGCGCACCCAGCTCACCGGCGAACTCCCCCTGCCCGTCAAGGACACCGACGGCAAGGGCATCGATCTCCTGCTCAGGCTCTGCAACTTCGCCAACGCGGAAACCGAGTGCCTGGCCATCGCGTGGCTGATCGGCTGCCTGGGGCCGTCCGTGCCGGTCCCCGCGCCGTTCCTCACCGGGCCGCAGGGCGCTGGCAAGTCCACCGGCGGGCGGATGCTCGTGCGGATCATCGAGGGTATGAGCGGTGACCTGCGCCGGGCCCCGAAGGATGAAGAGAACCTAGTCGCAGCGGTGGCGGCCGGATGGGTCACCGCCCTGGACAACCTCTCCCACATGACGCCGGACCTGTCCGACGCGATGTGCTGCATCGTGACCGGCATCGAGAGCGTCAAGCGCGCCCTGTTCACCGACGGGGACGTGTTCCGCGTCGGCTACCGCCGCCCCCTGCTCCTGACCGGTATTGACGTCGGCGTCATCCGCCCCGACCTCGCCGAACGACTCCTGCCCCTGCGGCTGGAGCGGCCCCGCGTGCGGCGCACCGAGGCGGAACTGTGGGCGGACTACGAGGAGGTGTTGCCCGTTGTCCTCGGCTCACTCCTGGACCTGACCGTCAAGGTTCGCGCGGTGGAGGCGGAAACCCCCACCGACCTGCGGATGGCGGACTTCGCCCGCCTGTGTGCACAGCTCGACGCGGCCACCGGACTCGGGGCGCTCACCGCCTACCGGGCCAGCCTGGACGACCTCAACGACGACGTGATCGAGGGTGACCTGCTGGCACAGACCGTCCTTCGGCATGCCGACACCATCGAGCCGGGCACGGCACAGCGGATGACGTCCACCGAGTGGCTGCACTGCCTGAGCCGTCTCTACAGCGGCGAGGACCTGCGTGCCCTGCCCAGGGGGTGGCCGACCACCGGCAAAGTCCTCTCCGACCGGCTCAAGCGTCTCCAGCCAACCCTGTCCGCCCGGGGCGTCGTCATCGACTCGGGCCGCACCAGCGAGGGCCGCTACCTCGAAATGACCCGCCTGGCCAGCGCGCCCCCACACGAGCAACAGCGGATGCACTGACCCTCGCCGCGTTCGCCCGGACAAGCAAGAGGAGCACCACCTGCGGGGGCGTGCTCCTCTTGCTGTTCGGCGGAACGCCGCCCAAGGGTCGCGCCGCGAAGCGGCCCCTTCTTCACGCTTTCAGGCACCGCACCACAACAGACACCCCCTCTTTTGTCCTAAGAGGGAAGACGCTGCGTCATCTGCGTCATGCAGGCCGGAAAACCGCCCCTGAACTGCGGCTACGGCCATGACGCAGACGGTGGACTCTGCGTCATCCTGCGTCATCTGCGTCATTGGCCGCGTCATCCGTGACGCGGCCAATGACGCAGATGACGCACGCCTGAACCGCTGCGTCACATAAAGCCGCAGGTCAGAAGCCTGAATGACGCTGATGACGCAATGACGCAGAAATCCGAGCCTCGGACAGGCACGCCCCTGAAACAGGACCCTCGCCCGCGCACGGAGGACACGCCATGAGGACCGCACATGCACAGCCGGACCCGCGCGCCACGCTTCGCGGCGGGTTGCCGGACCGGTACCTGACCCCCGATGACATTGCCGAGATCTTCGAGGTGCCCAAAGAGACCGTCTACCAGTGGCGTCGGAAGCGGCTGGGGCCGCCCGGATTCCGCATCGGCAAGTACATCCGCTACGACCCCGCCGACGTGCTCGCCCATGTCGCCGAACGCAAGAGCACCGACCAAGACGCCGCCTAACCCCACACCCACCGCAGACAGCAGGGAGAGCCGCTATCCGGCGGCTCTCCCTGCTGCATGTCGAGAGGACCGCCGCCGCATGGCAGGCCACATCCAAGACCGCTGGTTCAAGACCGAGACCAACTCCGACGGCAAGACCGTCCGCGTCAAGAGCGATCGCCACGGCAGCGGGTTGCGCTACCGGGCTCGGTACATCGGCCCCGACGGAACCGAGAAGTCCAAGAGCTTCTCCGACGGCAAGAAGCGACTTGCCGAGCAGTGGCTTAGCGCCATCGAGACGGACATGTCGCGCGGGCAGTACGTCGACCCGTCGGCAGGCAAGGTGACGTTCAAAGCCTTCGCCACGGCGTGGCTGGCGTCTCAGACCACGGACCCTTCCACCATCGTGAACATGGAGTTGCGGTTTCGGCTGCACGCCTTTCCGTACATCGGTTCGCGCTCCATGACCGCATTCCAGCCCACCCATATCCGCACGTGGGCGCGGGCTCTCATGGACTCCGGAATGGCAGCGTCATATCAGCGGACCGTGTTTGCAAACGTCTCTGCCGTGTTCGGCGCGGCCGTGGACGACGGCATCATCTCCCGCAATCCCTGCCGTGCGGGTTCCGTTCGAGCGCCCAAGCTTGACCCTCGGAAAATCAAGCCGTGGACGCGTGATCGAGTGGTGGCTGTTCGCGGCGGACTCCCGGAGCAGTACGCAACAACGGTGGACCTCGGTGCCGGGTGCGGTTTGCGACAAGGCGAGATCTTCGGGCTGGCCGTCGATGAAGTCGACTTCGACGGGGGAGTGCTGCACATCGCACGGCAGGTCAAGCTGGTCGGTCCGCAGATGGTGTTCGCCCCGCCCAAGGGCGGCAAGCTGCGAGACGTGCCGCTGCCCGACGTGGTGTCGGATGCGCTTGCCGCGCACGTCACCCGCCGGCCCCCAACCGACGTCACCCTGCCGTGGAAGACTCCGGACGGCCCGCCGGTCACAGCGAAATTGCTGTTCTACTCGCGGGAGCGTAAGGCACTGAACAGGAACTACTTCAACATGTACCTGTGGAAGCCCGCCCTGATTGCTGGCGGTGTCATCCCGGAACGGGCGCCGGGGGAGCGGTTCAAACCGTCGCGTGAGCACGGCATGCACGCCTTGCGGCACTACTACGCGTCGGTCCTGCTGGATTCGGGAGAGAACATCAAGGCTCTGGCCGAGTACCTCGGTCACTCCGACCCGGGGTTCACGCTGCGGACGTACACACACCTGATGCCGAACAGCAGGGACCGGGCGCGCCGGGCCATCGACTCGGTGTTCGGCAAGAGAGTGTCTCCCGGGTCCTGAGCGTAAAAGGCCGTCGGCCGTGCCCCTCCCGGAGTGGGAAGAGCACGGCCGACGGCCCACAGACGGCCCAGGCGAGCGGAAACCCGCTCTGACCTGGGGCGATATCACACGTCGAAGTACAGCTCGAACTCGTGCGGGTGCGGGCGCAGCTGCAGCGGGGCGATCTCGTTCGCGCGCTTGTAGTCGATCCACGTCTCGATCAGGTCGGACGTGAAGACGTCACCGGCGAGCAGGAACTCGTGGTCCGACTCGAGGCGGTCGAGGACGGCCGGGAGCGAGGTCGGGACCTGCGCGACGCCCGCGTGCTCCTCGGGAGCCAGCTCGTAGAGGTCCTTGTCGATCGGCTCGGCCGGCTCGATCTTGTTCTTGATGCCGTCGAGACCCGCGAGCAGCAGGGCCGAGAAGGCGAGGTACGGGTTGCCGGAGGAGTCGGGCGCGCGGAACTCGACGCGCTTGGCCTTCGGGTTCGAGCCCGTGATCGGGATACGCATCGCGGCGGAGCGGTTGCGCTGCGAGTACACCAGGTTGACCGGGGCCTCGAAGCCCGGGACCAGACGGTGGTACGAGTTCACCGTGGGGTTGGTGAAGGCGAGCAGCGACGGGGCGTGCTTGAGGATGCCGCCGATGTAGTAGCGGGCCATGTCCGACAGACCCGCGTAGCCGGCCTCGTCGTAGAACAGCGGGGAGCCGCCGCTCCACAGCGACTGGTGGACGTGCATGCCCGAGCCGTTGTCGCCGAAGATCGGCTTCGGCATGAAGGTCGCGGTCTTGCCGTTGCGCCAGGCCACGTTCTTCACGATGTACTTGAAGAGCTGGAGGTCGTCGGCGGCGGCGAGCAGCGTGTTGAACTTGTAGTTGATCTCGGCCTGGCCGGCGGTGCCCACCTCGTGGTGCTGGCGCTCGACCTGGAGGCCGGAGGCGGCCAGCTCCAGGGAGATCTCGGCACGCAGGTCGGCGAAGTGGTCGACCGGCGGGGTCGGGAAGTAGCCGCCCTTGTAGCGGACCTTGTAACCGCGGTTGTCCTCGAGGGCACCGGTGTTCCAGGCGCCGGCCTCGGAGTCGATGTGGTAGAAGGACTCGTTCTCCGAGGTCTTGAAGCGCACGCTGTCGAACACGTAGAACTCGGCCTCGGGGCCGAAGTACGCGGTGTCGGCGATACCGGTCGACGCCAGGTACGCCTCCGCCTTCTTCGCCACGTTGCGCGGGTCACGGGAGTACTGCTCGCCCGTGATCGGGTCGTGGATGAAGAAGTTGATGTTGAGCGTCTTGTCGCGGCGGAAGGGGTCCACCCGCGCGGTCGACAGGTCGGCGCGCAGGGCCATGTCGGACTCGTGGATGGCCTGGAAGCCGCGGATCGACGAACCGTCGAACGCCAGCTCCTCGTCCGGGTCGAACGCCTCGACGGGCAGCGAGAAGTGCTGCATGACGCCCGGCAGGTCACAGAAGCGGACGTCGACGAACTTGACGTCCTCGTCCGCGATGAACTTCTTGGCCTCGTCGGCGTTCTGGAACATCCAGCTCCTCCTACTTCCGGCCGTGGAGCCGGGGTGGTAGTTCGTTCGTGCGGCCAGTGCGGTGGCACACGCTGTCCACGACCCTAGGGACGCGTGATTTCTCGGGCGTGACCCATTTGTTTCGCACAAGTTAACCGGACTCGGTCCGAATCACCCACCTGTCCGCATCGCGAAACGGGGGCAGTACCGTGGACGCGTGGACAAGAGGGAAGCAATCGGATCGTGGCTCTCGGGCCCCCGCGCGGCGGCGGAGGACGCCGGTGTCGACTTCGGATACAGGGGCGAGCAACTGGGCCTCCCGGAGGAGGGGCCGGGCTCGATCGCCCGCCCCGGGCGGCGCGTCGGCGCGCTCGCCGTGGACTGGGGTCTGTGCCTGCTGATCGCATACAGCTTGATCACCGACGGCTACACCCCCTCCACCAGCAACTGGACCCTGCTGGTCTTCCTGGGGGTGAGCCTGCTCACGGTGGGTACGCTCGGCTTCACCCCGGGCAAGCGGATCTTCGGTCTGCGCGTGGTGTCGCTGGACACCGGCACCGTCAAGCCGCTGCGCTCGGCGATCCGCACGCTGCTGCTCTGCCTCGCCCTCCCGGCCCTGATCTGGGACCGCGACGGCCGCGGCCTGCACGACCGGCTGGCCCGCACGGTCGAGGTGCGGATCTAGCGGTCGCGGCGGCAGGCATACGACGAGGGGGGCCCGGTGATCACCGGGCCCCCCTCGTCGTACCGGCTCAGCGGGCCTTTCCGCCCTTCGGCAGGCGCATTCCCTTGGGCATGGGGCCCTTCGGGAGCGGCATGTTGCTCATCAGGTCGCCCATGGCGCGCAGCCGGTCGTTCGTCGCGGTGACCTGCGGGCCGGAGAGGACGCGCGGGTACTTCAGCAGGGTGGTCCGCAGCTTCTTCAGCTCGGTCTGGCCCTCGCCCGTGCCGACGATCACGTCGTGCACCGGGACGTCCGCGACGATGCGGTTCATCTTCTTCTTCTCGGCGGCCAGGAGGCTCTTCACCCGGTTCGGGTTGCCTTCGGCGACCAGGACGATGCCGGCCTTGCCGACGGCGCGGTGCACCACGTCCTGGCTGCGGTTCATCGCCACCGCGGGGGTCGTCGTCCACCCGCGGCCGATGTTGTCGAGCACGGCCGCCGCGGCGCCCGGCTGGCCCTCCATCTGACCGAACGCGGCCCGCTCGGCCCGTCGGCCGAACACGATCGCCGTCCCGAGGAAGGCGAGCAGGAAGCCGAGGATGCCCAGGTAGACCGGGTGGCCGATCAGGAAACCGATCGCGAGAAAGACACCGAGGATGAGGATGAAGACACCCGCGAGCACCAGGCCGATCGTCTTGTCGGCCTTGCGGGTCATCTTGTACGTCAGGGCGATCTGCTTCAGTCGCCCGGGGTTCGCGGCGTCCGCCGCGCTGTCACTTCTCGCCATGCCAGGAAGTCTACGTGGCCCCGGAAGTGCCGACGACGGCAGTGCCCGGGAGGGAACGGGAGGGAAGCGGAGGGTGGCGGCGGGGAGGGGTGTGGGGTGGGGAGTTGGTGGAGCGGTGGGTCAGGAGGTGCGGGCGGAGGTGACCGCTTCGAGGACGCGCTGCGCCTCGACCCGGTCCTTGGCGCGACGGCGGTCCTCCAGCACGGAGGTCCAGGCGTTGCGGCGGGCGGTGCGCTGTCCGCTGCTCAGGAGCAGCGACTCGACGGCGCGCAGGGCGGTGGTGAACGACGGGATCGCGGTGGCGCGAACGGGCGCGGCCTGCATGGGAAGGTCCCCCTCGGGCAGGTTGGGGTGGGTATCTACGAGGTGTGACACCAGCGTCACTGTTCGGTGTTACCAGGGCGTGACCGACCGGTCAAACGCCAATGAAGCCTTGGTGCGGGGTCTTGCGCGGGCGGGGAACGCCGACGCGGTCCCGACCGGGGCCCTCATCTGCGAGGACGGTCGGGACCGCGTCGTTTCGGCCGTTACCGGCCAGTAGCACCTTGTGCGTGACTTCACACGCTTGCCCGACGCCCGTACGGCGCAAGGCGGCTGGCGGCTGTCGCCCAGGTCACACGGCCTGCGAGGCGATGTAGGCGCCTCGCTTCTCGACGGCCATCTGGTACAGCCGGCCCGCGCGGTACGAGGAGCGCACCAGCGGACCCGACATCACCCCGGAGAAACCGAGCTGCTCGGCCTCCTCCTTCAGCTCCACGAACTCCTGCGGCTTGACCCAGCGCTCCACGGGGTGGTGGCGCACGGACGGGCGCAGGTACTGGGTGATGGTGATCAGCTCGCAGCCCGCGTCGTGCAGCTGCTTGAGCGCCTCGCTGACCTCCTCGCGGGTCTCGCCCATGCCGAGGATCAGGTTGGACTTGGTGACCAGGCCGTAGTCGCGGGCCTCGGTGATCACCTTCAGCGAGCGCTCGTAGCGGAAGCCGGGGCGGATCCGCTTGAAGATCCGCGGGACCGTCTCGACGTTGTGCGCGAAGACCTCGGGGCGGGAGGCGAAGACCTCCGCCAGCAGCTCCGGCACGGCGTTGAAGTCGGGGGCGAGCAGCTCGACCTTGGTGCGGCCGGCCTCGCGGGCCGCCGTCTGCTCGTGGATCTGGCGGACCGTCTCGGCGTACAGCCAGGCGCCGCCGTCCTCCAGGTCGTCGCGGGCGACGCCGGTGATGGTGGCGTAGTTCAGGTCCATGGTGACCACGGACTCGCCGACCCGGCGGGGCTCGTCGCGGTCCAGCGCCTCGGGCTTGCCGGTGTCGATCTGGCAGAAGTCGCAGCGCCGGGTGCACTGGTCACCGCCGATGAGGAAGGTCGCCTCGCGGTCCTCCCAGCACTCGTAGATGTTGGGGCAGCCGGCCTCCTGGCACACGGTGTGCAGCCCCTCGCTCTTCACGAGCTTCTGCATGGCGGTGTACTCGGGACCCATTTTCGCCCGGGTCTTGATCCACTCGGGCTTGCGCTCGATGGGGGTCTGGCTGTTGCGGACCTCCAGGCGCAGCATCTTGCGTCCGTCGGGGGTGACTGCGGACACGACCGGCTCCCTGTGACTTCGATTCCTCGGCGCACACCAGGGTACGCCCGTGTTTACTGAGCCCTGCCTCCAGGCCAACCCGACGGACCCGGGGTCCATTCCGATGGCCTCCGACGGCCTCCGGTGGCTAGGCGGTCGCCGTCTCGACGACCCGCGGCTTCAGGTCCGCGTGGCCCAGGACCTCCGCCAGATGGCGCTCGGCGACCGGCAGGACCTCGTCGATGGTGACCTCGCGGCCCAGTTCGTACGCCAGGGAGGTGACACCGGCGTCCCGGATCCCGCAGGGGATGATCTTGTCGAAGCTGGACGTGTCCGGGTTCACGTTCAGCGCGAAGCCGTGCATGGTCACGCCCTTGGCGACCCGGACGCCCATGGCGCAGATCTTGCGGTCCTCGCGGCGCTGGCCGGCGTTGGAGGGGGCGTACTCCGGGCCGTCGAGCCGGGGGTCGAACTCGTCGTCGGTCAGCCGGGGGTCGAAGTCGAGGGAGAGTCCGCCCGTCGCGGGGCGCCGCTCCACCGGGTCGCCCAGCACCCAGACGCCCGCGCGGCCCTCCACCCGGCTGGTCGCGACACCGAACTCCGCGCAGACGCGGATCATCGCCTCCTCCAGCCGGCGCAGGTGCGCCACCACGTCCACCGGGCGGGGGAGCTGCTGGATGGGGTAGCCGACCAGCTGTCCGGGGCCGTGCCAGGTGATCTTGCCGCCGCGGTCCACGTCGACGACCGGGGTGCCGTCGAGGGGGCGCTCGTTGTCGGCCGTGCGCCGGCCCGCGGTGTAGACGGGCGGGTGTTCGAGGAGCAGCACGGTGTCGGGGATCTCGCCGGCGAACCGGGCCGCGTGCACCCGGCGCTGCTCGTCCCAGGCCTCCCGGTACTCCACGGCCTCGGCTCCGAAACCCATACGGACGAACCGCAACTCACTCACGGCAAGCGCCTCCCTGGAAGGTCGTAAGGCACGAAACGCGCCCACGCCACTGTACGTCCGCGCCCGCCGCGTCAGCCGCACGGCCAATCCTCACACGATCGGATGAATGCGGGTCGAGATGTGCGACCGGCTGCTTACTCTCCGCTACATTCGCGCCGTTCACGAGGCATCACACCTGATCACAGCCCTCAGGGCACTTCATCCGGGCACGTCAGAGGCCCGGGAGGCAGGAGACCGCACCGCAGATGACGGAACGACCCGCGCAGCGCACTCCCAACCGCCAGCTCGCCGCGCTCATCGCAGAAGCCGGGTTCTCCAACGCGGGTCTGGCCCGTCGCGTCGATCAGCTGGGCCTCGAACACGGACTGGACCTCAGATACGACAAGACCTCCGTCACCCGGTGGCTGCGCGGCCAGCAGCCCCGGGGCACCACCCCGGCCCTGATCGCCGAGGTGTTCACCCGCCGCCTCGGCCGCCGCCTCACCGCCCAGGACCTCGGCCTGGACGCGTGCGCCCCGGTGTACGCGGGGCTGGAGTTCGCTGGCACCCCCGAGGAGGCCATCGACATCGTCGGCGGCCTGTGGCGCAAGGACTCCGGCAGCCACGCCGAACTCCGCAAGATCGCCTTCACGCCGGCCGGACTCGTCGTCCCGAGCCGCGACTGGCTCATCGGCCGGGCCGACGAGAAGGTGGCCCGCGGCGCCGAGACGGCCCCCCGGGTACCCATCCAGAGCCGCCCGGCGGTCCCCCGGGCGGCGGCGACGAAACCCGGCGGGCCCCTCCTGCCCGGCGTCCCGCAGATCGCCGTCCCCCGCCAGCGCGGCCAGGGCGCCGAACGCGGGCCCGGCCAGCGGGTCACCGGCGGCGACATCTCCGCCCTGCGCTCGGTCGGCGAGCTCTTCCGCACCCTCGACGACATGTACGGCGGCGGCCACGCCCGCCAGGCCCTCGTGCGCTACCTGGAACACGAGTGCGAGCCCATGCTGCGCGGCACCTACGGCGAGCAGACCGGCCGCCGGCTGTTCGGCGCCGCCGCCGACCTCACCCGGCTGGCCGGCTGGACCTCCTTCGACATCGCCGCGCACGGCCTCGCCCAGCGCTACTTCGTGCAGTCCCTGCGCCTGGCCCAGGCGGCCGGGGACCGCGCCTACGGCTCGTACGTCCTGGTCACCATGAGCCGCCAGGCCGTCTACCTCGGGCACGGCCGGGAGGCCGTCCAGCTCGCCCGGGTCGCCCAGCAGGGCATCGGCGGCGGCGCCCCGCCGGTCGTCCAGGCCCTGCTGCACGCGGCCGAGGCGCGCGGGCACGGGGTGCTCGGCGAGGTGCGGGCCGGCACGGCCGCGCTGGTGCGGGCCGAGCGGGCCCTGGAGGCGGCCCGCCCGGGCGACGAGGTGCCGCCCTGGGCGCGGTACTTCGACGAGGGTCAGCTGGCCGACGAGTTCGGGCACTGCCACCGCGACCTCCAGCAGTTCCGGGCCGCGGCCCAGCACGCCGAACGCTCCCTCCAGCTGCGCCCCGCCGCCTACGCCCGCAGCCGCCTGTTCTGCCGCGTCGTCCTCGCCACCGCCCGCCTCGGCCTCGGCGAACTCGACCAGGCCTGCCACCTGGCCGCCGAGGCGGCCATCCAGGCGGCGGAGATGCGCTCGGTCCGGGCGCTGGAGTACATCAGGGACTTCGAACGCAGACTGGAGCCGTACCGCGACGCGGCCCCGGCGAGGACCTACCGCGACAAGGTGTCGGCGCTGGGCTGACGCCTGACCCCGACGGGGCGCGGGGAACTGCGCGACCGGCCGCCACGCCGCCGCGGCCGAACGACGACCTCACGCAGCCTCGACGACAGCGCCCCTCGCCGGATCGGCCCGGTGCATGGATCCCCCCGCCCCGAGATCGGACAGAATCGCCGCGGCCGCCCGATGGGCGGAATGCAGCGCCCCCTGCACCGTGCTCGTGTCCCGGTGGTCCCCGCACACGTACAGCCCCGCCAGGAGCCGTACCGCCCGCCGCAGATCGTGCGGCGGGCGCATCGCGGGCACCGCCTCGGCCGTGTGGTGGACGGCGAGCGTCTCCCACCGCGCGGTCGAGATGCCGTACAGCCGCGCGAGATGCATCCGTACGGCGGTGTCGACGCCGTCGGGCGGGGTGCCGAGGACGGTGGAGGAGATCAGGGCGCGGCCCTCGGGGGCCCGCGAGGGGTCGACCGCGCTGGTCACCGTCGTGTGCGCGACCGGGCCGCCGCGGTCGGCGTCCAGCAGCAGGGACCCGCCGGTCGCCGGGGGCTCGTCGGTGGTGTGGTGGACCACCGTCACCGGGTGGAAGTCCGGCACCCGCAGACCGGGCAGCAGCTCGGCCGCGGTGCGCGCGTCGGTGGCCACCAGGACCGCGCGGCAGCGGAACGCGCCGTGCTCGGCGGTGGTCACCGAGGTCGTGGAGACCGAGGTGACCCGTACGCCGGTGTGCACCACGCCCGGCGGCAGCGTCCGGGCGAGCAGCTCCGGCAGCACCTCGGCGCCGCCCTCCGGCACACAGAGCCGGCCCGCCGCGAAGGCGCGCAGCGCGAGGTCCGCGCACCGGCTGGAGGTGGTGAGGTCCGGGTCGCACAGCAGTGCGGCGAGCAGCGGGCGCAGGAACCCGTCGATCGTGCGGGCGGGCAGCCCGCGCGCGGCGAGGGCCTCGGCCGCCGCCGACTCCGGGCGGCGCAGCAGCCGTTCGGCGGGGGTGGCCGCGATCCGGGTGAGGGCGGCGCCCAGGCGGGCCTGGTCCACGGCCGTGCCCAGCGGAGCGCCGGGCCGCACCCGGGGCGGCGGGACGGGCTGCCAGGGCCCGCCCGAGCGGGAGCCGGGCAGGGGCACCCCCCGTCCGCCGGGCAGGGGCACCGACCGGGCGGCGACCGCGCGCGGCCGGGGCAGCGCACCCGGCCGAGGGGCGCTCGCCAGGGCGCGTACAGCATGGAGTGCGCCCCTCGCGCTCCCCGCGCCCGCCTGCGCGCCGGCGCGGTGGTGGCGCCCGTCGCTGTGCAGCAGGACCCCGGGGGCGAAGGGACGCAGCACGAGCGCGTCGAGCCCCGGGGTCAGGCCCAGTTCGGGGTAGGCCGTGGACAGCAGCTGGCCGATGCGGTCGAGCCGGAAGCCGTCGACCTTCTCGGTCGACATGCGGCCGCCGACGCAATGGGCGGCCTCCAGGACGGCGGTCGTAATTCCTGCGCTGGTCAGCCGATGTGCGGCGGAGAGTCCGGCGACTCCGGCTCCCACGACGACGACGTCTGCCTGGTACGCGGGCTCAAGCACGTGCCCCTCCTCGAGGTTTGCGCGGCCGGTGGAGACGTCATGCCCCCAACTGGCGTCCGGGATGCCCGAGTTCGGATCGAGGTTAGGGCCGGGAACGGTCAGGGGCAGTCGCGCATGGACAGGGCACGGTCGCACGGCGGTCGCATGTGGTCGCCGAGGGTGGGCACACCCGGTCGCACACCGCCGTACGAGCCCTCTCACGCCGCACGCACGGCGTCCTCGATCCCCGGGAACGCGAAGGTGAACCCGGACTCCAGCAGCCGCTTCGGCACCACCCGTGCGCTGCCGAGGACGTCCCCGGCCATCTCGCCCAGCACCGTGCGCAGCACCGGCGCCGGCACCGGGAACAGCGTCGGCCGCCGCAGCACCCGCCCCATCGCCTCGGTGATCTCACGGTTCGTCAGCGGCTCGGGAGCGGTCAGGTTGAACGGCCCCGACAGATCGGCACGGTCCATCAGGAACCGGATCGCCGCGACCTCGTCGTGCAGCGCGATGAAGGACCAGTACTGCCGGCCGTCGCCCATCCGCCCACCCAGGCCCGCCCGGAACAGCGGGAACAGCCTGCCCCAGGCCCCGCCGCCGCGCGCCACGACCAGCCCGGTCCGGGTGAACACCGTCCGCACCCCGGCCTGCCCGGCGGGCGCCGCGGCGGCCTCCCACTCCACGCACAGCTCCGGCAGGAAGCCCGTGCCGGCGGGCGCGTCCTCGTCCACGACCCGCTCGCCCGTCTCGCCGTAGATGCCCATCGCGCTGCCGTTGACGAACACCCGTGGCGGCTCGTCGAGGGAGGCGACCGCCCGCGCGAGACCCGCCGTGGCGTGCACCCGGCTGTCGCGGATGCGCCGCTTGTAGTCCTCCGTCCACCGCCGGTCCCCGACCCCGGCGCCCGCCAGGTTGACCACCGCCGCGCACCCCGTGAGCCCCGCCGCGTCCACCTGCCCCCGCTCGGGCTCCCAGCGCACCTCGTCCGCGCCCCGGGGCGCGTGCCGCACCAGCCGGACCACCTCGTGCCCGTCGGCCGTCAGGGACCGCACCAGGGCGCTGCCGATGAGACCGGAAGCGCCGGCCACCGCGATTCGCACACGTTCCTTCTGCATGGACTCATCCTGCCGGGCAGCGGCGTAAAACCCCCGTCGGGCCGGGCCCCGCGCGGCCTAGGGTGACGCCATGTCCGACACTCCCGCACCCCGCATCCGGCCCGCCCGTCCCGCCGACGGACCGGCGCTCGCCCGGCTCGACCACGACACCTGGTCGCATCTGCACTCCGTCTCGCCGCGGCGCGCGCCCGACGCCCCCTTCTTCGACGAACGCCACCGGCCCGAGGACCACCTGGTCGCCGAACGCGACGACCGTGTCCTCGGCTACATCCGCCTGGTGCCGCCGACCTCGCTGGCCGCCACCGCGCACGTCCGGCAGATACAGGGCCTGGCCGTCGCCGACGAGGCCCGCGGTCAGGGCGTCGGCCGCGCACTGCTCCGCGCGGCCGTCGAGGAGACCCGCCGCGCCGGCGCCCGCCGCATCACCCTGCGCGTCCTCGGCCACAACACCCCGGCCCGCAAGCTCTACGCGTCCGAGGGCTTCGAGGTGGAGGGCGTCCTGCCGGAGGAGATGTTCCTGGCGGGCGAGTACGTGGACGACGTCCTGATGGGCCGCAGGGTGTGATTCTCGGGCCCGAAACACAGTCAGCTCGTCAACTCACCCGTGTCCACAGCCGCTGTCGCCTTCGCCGCCTTGGCCGCGTCCCCGGAGACCTCCGCCGCCGTCAGCACGTACCCCGTCTCGTTGTCGGACGTGGACCGCGCGAAGACCACCCCGTACACCTCACCGGAGGTGGTCAGCAGCGGCCCGCCGGAGTTGCCGGGCCGGACCGTCGAGCGGATCGAGTAGATCTCACGGGTCACGGTCGAGTCGTTGTAGATGTTCCGGCCGGTCGCCTTCACCCGGTTCGCGACCGTCGCCGCCTGGAGATTGAGGTCGCCGTCCTGCGGATAGCCCGCCACCACCGCCTCGTCGCCCCGCTCGGCGGAGTCGTCGAAGCGCAGCACGGGGGCGCGCAGCTGCGGCACGTACAGCACGGCGACGTCCTTGTCCGGGTCGAAGAGCACCACCGTCGCGTCGTACGAGGCCCCCACCCCGCCCACCCGCACGCTCGGGTGGTCGATACCGGCCACCACGTGCGCGTTGGTCATCACATGCTCGTGCGCGTACACGAACCCGCTGCCCTCACGGCCCTGGTCGCCCGTGGACCCCTCGATCTTCACCGTGCTCAGCTTCGCCGCGTTGGTCGCGCTCGCCGTCACGCTGTCGCCGCTGGGCTTGGCCACCTCGGCCGTCGACTCGTTCTCGAAGGGGTTGAAGACCTGCGGGAAGCCCGCCTGGGTGAGCGCGGAGGTGGCGTTGGAGAACCAGGCCGGGGTGGTGTCCGGCATGGCGTCCTGCACCGCGCCCAGCAGCTTGGAGTCCCGGATCGCCGAGGTCACCACCGGCGAGGAGGGCGACGCGGCCAGCACGCTCGCCGCCACCCACGCCACGATCAGCACCGCCACCGCGTTCGCGACGGCCCCGCCGATCCCGTCCGCCACCCGCAGCGGCCCCCGGTCCAGCTCGCGCCGCAGCCGCAGCGCGAGCCGCCCCGCCAGCTCGTGCCCGAACGCGGCCGGCACCAGGACCGTGAACACCGCGGCCACCGTCGCCGCCGT
This sequence comes from Streptomyces sp. NPDC005811, assembly GCF_040630405.1. Taxonomy (NCBI): domain Bacteria; kingdom Bacillati; phylum Actinomycetota; class Actinomycetes; order Kitasatosporales; family Streptomycetaceae; genus Streptomyces; species Streptomyces sp. NPDC005811. The sequence goes on along the minus strand of NZ_JBEXXK010000045.1, from coordinate 87,817 downwards.
GGTCCCCGGCGTCACCAGGTCCATCACCCATGGCAGCACCCACACACCGACCACCGCGCCGCCGACGAACCCGGCGAGCGAGACACAGCCCGCCACCAGTCCGCGCCGGTAGCCGGAGCCGGCGTAGGCGAGGATCACCAACGCCAGCAGGATGTCGAGCAGGTCCACGGGGCCGCCTTTCTCTAGGACCCTTCAGTACGTGGGGGACGGGCCCAGTGATCAGCCGCACGCGAGCGTGGCTGAACACGATCGGCCCCGCGTGCGTGCACCCCGGAAAACGCCGTGGACGGGGACGATGGTTCCACCAGGTGGCACAGCACACATCGCGGGCGGGACGGAACCGGCCGACAGTGGGTCCATGTGCGCCCTTCGACCGGCCCCGCGCGGGAGCCGGGGAACGCGACGAGGACGGCACCCGGCGCGGATACCGGGGTCGCTCCTCGCGCTGCTGGGCTGTCTGCCGGGGTTCGCCGCCGTGACCGCCCTGGTGCTGTGCACGGGCGGCGCCGACCACCTCACCATGGCCCGGCCGGCCGGCCGCGCCGGGCTGCCCACCCCGGCCCGCAGCACGGCGGCACCCGCGCACACCGCGGTCCGGCCGCCGATCGTGCTCCGCACCTCCTGGCTCGACGCCCGCACCCTGCGCCCCCAGCCGCCGCCGCGCTACGACGACAAGGTCGTCGCCGTCTTCGTCCACCACACCGACTCGCCCAACGGCTACGACTGCGCCGACGCGCCCCGCATCATCCGCTACCTGTACACGGGCCAGACCGGCGCCCGCGACTGGGACGACATCGGCTACAACTTCCTCGTCGACCGCTGCGGCACCATCTACGAGGGCCGCGCGGGCGGGATCGACCGCCCCGTCACCGGCGCCCACACCCAGGGCTTCAACCACCGCACCGCCGGGATCGCCGCCCTCGGCACGTTCACCGCCGGAGTGCCCGTCCCACAGCCGATGGTCGACGCGATCGCCGCGCTGGCCGCCTGGAAGCTCGGCCTCGCCGACGTCGACCCGCGCACCATGGCCCGCCTCACCTCCAGCAACAGCCTCAGCCGGTACGCCGCCGGCACCACCACCACCCTGCCCGCCCTGGCCGGCCACAACGACGGCTACATGACGAGCTGCCCCGGCGCCGCCCTCACCGCCCGCCTCCCCGAGATCCGCGCCACGGCCGCCCGGCTCCAGGGCCGGACGGCCGTCACAGCACCCTCGGGGGCGCTCACAGGAACGCCTTAGGCAGGATTCAGGGTTCTCCCATCCCCGCCGCCTACCGTCAGGGACAACAGAAGAAAGAGCGACCGGAGGCGGGGACGATGAACAGCAGTCACACGAGCGGGCACACCACCGCCGGCTGGACCAGGGCGGCCCGCGGCCCCTGGGCGGTCCTGTGCGCCGTCACCGCGGTGGTCCTGGGCCCGGCCGCCGTCACCGCGTCCGCCCTCGAACAGGCCAACAAGGCCCCGCTGCACCACGCGGTGCGCGCCGACCAGACGCAGGCGTACATCCCGACGGACAGCACCCGCCGCAGGACGGCCGTCTGACACCGGCCGACGGGCCGGGCCCTCACTCCTTGAAGCGCCCCCACAGCCGGGGATAGCGGGCGGCGAGCGCCCCCTCGTTCTCGAAGTCGACGGGTGTGCCCTCGGGTTCGGACGGCGCGGGCTCGATGCCGAGGTCCGGGGCGACGGTCCCGGTGAGCTGCTCGTAGGCCTCGTCGGCCGCGTACCCGAGCTCCTCCCCGTCCCCGTCGATCTCCTCGTCGAACTCCTCCAGCAGCTCCGCCAGCGCGTCCGGATCGTGCACCGCGCCCTCGAAGGTCTCCCGGCCCTGCCCGATCAGCCAGCACCGGAAGAAGTCGAAGGCGTCGTCGCTCGCCCCGTCGAGCAGCACCCACGCGGCGCCCCACAGGTCCCAGGTGTAGGCGCGGTTGTAGCGGGACTCGAAGTGCCGGGCGAAGTCGAGCACGGACTCCGGGTCCAGCCGGATCAGCCGCTCCACGAGCAGGTCGGCCTGCTCCTCGGGGTCGCCGTCCGCGGCCGTACGGGAGGCGTCCACCAGCTCCCAGAACTCCAACTCGTCCATCACGGGTCCAAGCATCGTGCCTGCGGGGGTGCGGCGCACCCGGAGTGCCGGGGATTGTCACTCCCGCCCGTACAACTCCGCCAGTCGTCCGGCCTCCTCGGCGAACCGCCGCCGCAGGGACTCGGGGGAGACCACCTCGGCCTCGGCGCCGAGCCCGGTGAGCTGGCCGTGCGCCACCTGCTCCGACTCCACCCGCAGGGTCAGCGTCACCCAGCCCCGGGCGTCGGGTTCCCCGGCCGTCGCCAGCGCGTCCCGGGCGGCCACCGGATCCACGGCGTGCGGCAGCGCGCGCAGCCCGGCCTCCGACAGCCGTACGACGACCTCGGCGCGCAGGATCGAGCGCGCGAACCGCTCCGCCTGCTCGCCCCAGAACCCCGGCAGATCGAAGTCCTCGTCCCGGCTGAAACGATCCTTCAGGTCCTCGATCCCGACGAACCGGTCGATACGGTACGTCCGGAAGGTCCCGGTCCCGGTCACGGTCCCGCCCACCCGCGCGCACAGGTACCAGACCCCCGCCTTCAGCACGAGCCCGTACGGCTCCAGCTCCCGCTCGACCTCGCCCTCCCCGCGCCGGTAGCGCGCCCGCACACACCGGTCGTCCCACACCGCCTCCGCGAGCACCGCCAGCGCCCCGGGGGTCTCCGGCTCCCGGAACCACGCGGGCGCGTCCAGATGGAACCGCTGCGCCGCCGCCTTCGGGGCGTCCCGCAGCGAAGGCAGCAGCGCGGCGGACACCTTCAGCCGGGCCGCCGAGGCCGCGTCCTCCAGCCCCATCTCCCGCAGCGCCCCCGGCACCCCGCTCAGGAACAGCGCCTCCGCCTCGCTGCGGGCCAGCCCGGTCAGCCCCGTCCGGTACCCGCCGACCAGCCGGTAGCCGCCGGCCCGCCCCCGCTCCGCGTACACCGGCACGCCCGCCTCCGACAGCGCCTGCGCGTCCCGGGTGACGGTCCGCTCGGACACCTCCAGCTCCCGCGCCAGCTCGGCGCCGGTCATGGCGGGGCGGGACTGGAGGAGCAGCACCATCTTGATGAGGCGGGCAGCGCGCATACGGTCATGATGCCGGGGCCCGCGCACCGGGAAGGGGTGTACGGCGGTCGCCGCACACCCCTTCCCTAAACCGTGACCTACGACAGCCCCCGGCTGCTACAGGCCGTAGCGCTCGCGCGCCTCCTTCACCGCGGTGGCCTTGACCTCGCCGCGCCGGGCCAGCTGGGCCAGCGCCGCGACGACCACCGACTGGGCGTCCACCCCGAAGTGGCGGCGGGCGCCCTCACGGGTGTCGGAGAGGCCGAAGCCGTCCGCGCCGAGCGAGGACCAGTCCTGCTCGACCCACTGCGCGATCTGGTCCGGGACCTGGCGCATGTAGTCGGAGACCGCGAGCACCGGGCCCTCGGCGCCGTGCAGCGCCTGCCGGACGTACGGGATGCGCTCCTCGCCGCGCAGCAGCGCCGCGTCGGCCTCCAGCGCGTCCCGGCGCAGCTCGGACCAGGAGGTCGCGGACCACACGTCGGCGGCCACACCCCACTCCTCGGCCAGCAGCCGCTGCGCCTGGAGCGTCCAGTGGATCGCCGTGCCGGAGCCCAGCAGCTGGATGCGCGGGGCGTTCGCCGCCGGGGACAGGCCCGCCGACTCCGCCGTGTTGAAGCGGTACAGGCCCTTGACGACACCCTCGTCGATCCCGAGGCCGGCCGGCTTCGCGGGCTGCGGCAGCGGCTCGTTGTAGACCGTCAGGTAGTAGAAGACGTTCGGGTCCTCACCCGGGGCGGCCTCGCCGTACATCCGGCGCAGACCGTCCTTGACGATCACGGCGATCTCGTAGGCGAAGGCCGGGTCGTACGTCAGCGCGGCCGGGTTGGTCGCGGCGATGACCGGGGAGTGGCCGTCGGCGTGCTGGAGACCCTCGCCCGTCAGCGTCGTACGGCCCGCGGTGGCGCCGATGAGGAAGCCGCGGCCGAGCTGGTCGCCGAGCTGCCACATCTGGTCGGCGGTGCGCTGCCAGCCGAACATCGAGTAGAAGATGTAGAACGGGATCATCGCCTCACCGTGCGTGGAGTACGCGGTGGACGCGGCGATGAAGTCGGCCATCGAACCGGCCTCGGTGATCCCCTCGTTGAGGATCTGGCCGTTCTTGGCCTCCTTGTAGTACATCAGCTGGTCGCGGTCGACCGGCTCGTACGTCTGGCCCTTGGGCGAGTAGATGCCCAGCGACGGGAACAGCGACTCCATACCGAAGGTGCGCGCCTCGTCCGGGACGATCGGCACCCAGCGCTTCCCGGTCTCCTTGTCCCTGACCAGGTCCTTGATCAGGCGGACGAAGGCCATGGTGGTGGCCACGTTCTGGGAGCCGGAGCCCTTGTCGAAGGAGGCGAACGCCTTCTGAGCCGGGGCGGGCAGCGGGGCCAGCGGGTGCACCCGGCGGGCCGGGGCCGGGCCGCCGAGGGCCGCGCGGCGCTCCTGGAGGTAGCGGACCTCGGGGGAGTCGACGCCCGGGTGGCCGTAGGGCACCACGCCGTCGGTGAAGTCGCTGTCCTTGATGGGCAGTTCGAGCAGGTCGCGCATCGTCTTGAACTCGTCCACCGTCAGCTTCTTCATCTGGTGGTTGGCGTTCTTCGACGCGAAGCCCTCGCCGAGGGTGTGGCCCTTGACCGTCTGGGCCAGGATCACGGTCGGCGCGCCCTTGAACTCGACGGCGGCCTTGTAGGCGGCGTAGACCTTGCGCGCCTCGTGACCGCCGCGCGAGAAGTGGAAGCACTCCAGGATCCTGTCGTCGGAGAGCAGCTTCGCCATCTCGACGAGCGCCGGGTCCTTGCCGAAGAAGTCCTGGCGGATGTAGGCGGCGTCGCGGGTCTGGTACGTCTGGACCTGGGCGTCCGGTACCTCGCGCAGCCGTCGTACCAGCGCGCCGGTGGTGTCGAGCCGGAACAGCTCGTCCCAGGCGTTGCCCCACAGCGTCTTGATCACGTTCCAGCCGGCGCCGCGGAACTGGGCCTCCAGCTCCTGCACGATCTTGAAGTTGGCGCGGACCGGGCCGTCGAGGCGCTGGAGGTTGCAGTTGATGACGAAGGTCAGGTTGTCCAGACCCTCGCGGGAGGCGAGCGCGAGCGCCGCGGTCGACTCGGGCTCGTCCATCTCGCCGTCGCCGAGGAAGGCCCAGACGTGGGACGCGGAGACGTCCTTGATGCCGCGGTTGGTCAGGTACCGGTTGAACCGGGCCTGGTAGATCGCCGACAGCGGGCCGAGGCCCATGGAGACGGTCGGGAACTCCCACAGCCAGGGCAGCCGGCGCGGGTGCGGGTAGGACGGCAGACCGTCGCCGCCGGACTCGCGGCGGAAGTTGTCCAGGTGGGACTCGGTCAGCCGGCCGTCGAGGAAGGCGCGGGCGTAGATGCCGGGGGAGGCGTGGCCCTGGATGTAGAGCTGGTCGCCCGAACCGTCGGCCTCCTTGCCCCGGAAGAAGTGGTTGAAGCCGGTCTCGTACAGCCAGGCCGCGGAGGCGAAGGTGGCGATGTGGCCGCCGACGCCGTATTTGGAGCCGCGGGTCACCATCGCGGCCGCGTTCCAGCGGTTCCACGCGGTGATCTTCCGCTCCATCTCCTCGTCACCGGGCGCGGACGGCTCGGCGGCGGTGGGGATGGTGTTGACGTAGTCGGTCTCGAGGAGCTTCGGCAGCGCGATGCCGTTGCCCTCCGCCCGCTCCAGCGTGCGGCGCATCAGGTATGCGGCACGGTGCGGGCCGGCCGCCTTGGCGACCGCGTCCAGTGAGGCCTGCCATTCGGCGGTCTCCTCCGGGTCACGGTCGGGGAGCTGGTCGAGCTCGCTGGGCTGGATGGCGTTGGGGTCGGTCATGTCGCCGCCTTCCTCAGTCGAAGGGGGTTCCCTCATCGGTAAGGGTTCGGGGGTGCCCTTGGTCTTTGGCAGGACAGGGCTGAGGGCCCCGGTGGGAGCCCGTCGGCGACTCTAACTCCCTGATCGATGATCGATCAAAGGGTTGAAGGGAAAAACCTCTCGATTACGAGAAAGTCGGCACGGGGTGTCTTTCGGACAGGCACCCGGTGCCGCTTATATCGGGCGTTTTCGCAGGTGAGGGCACACGCATGAGCGCCTGCACGCTCCACTGGACCAGGCCCACGGCCGACTAGGCGCGCGGAGCGCAGCCGAGGACGTGGGCCTTCACCAGCTCCGCGATCCTCGGGTCCCGGCGGCGGAACGCCTGCACCAGCTCCTCGTGCTCCTCCGCGTACGACTGCTGCACCGTGCCCAGCCAGCGGATGGACAGCGCGGTGAACACCTCGATGCCGAGGCCCTCCCAGGTGTGCAGCAGCACCGAGTTGCCTGCCGCCCGGACCAGCTCGCGGTGGAAGCCGACCGTGTGGCGGACCTGGGCCGTGCCGTCGGCGTTGCGGTCGGCCTCGTACAGAGCGGCCACGTGCGGCTCCAGCGCCGAGCAGTCCTCGGCCAGCCGCCGGGCCGCCAGCTCGGCGGCGATGGCCTCCAGACCGGCCCGCACCGGGTAGCTCTCCTCCAGGTCGGCCGCGGTCAGATTGCGCACCCGGACGCCCTTGTTCGGCGCGGACTCGATCAGACGCAGGCTCTCCAGCTCGCGCAGGGCCTCGCGCACCGGGGTCTGGCTGACCTCCAGCTCGGTGGCGATCCGCCGCTCCACGATCCGCTCACCCGGCTTCCAGCGCCCGCTGACGATCCCCTCCACGATGTGCTCGCGGATCTGCTCGCGCAGCGAGTGGACGACGGGCGCGGTCATGAGTGCTCCTTAGACAGGGGCCGCCCTTGGGCCCCGGGGGCGTTGACGTTTAGACAATACGGCCGGTTCATGTCGGGGGTCAGGCGGGCGGGGGCGCTTTTACGCAGGTGAGACATGGCTTACACGTGCGCCTGCGGTGCGATGCAGCCCCGTGCCCCTGGGAAGTCCAAGCTGCCCTACGCCACAAAGCGGCGCCCCGCCCGGGTGAGCCCGGGCGGGGCGCCGTACCGCGTGATCAGGTGGCTCAGAGGCCGAGCTCGACCTCGAACTCGCCCGCCTCCAGGATCGACTTGACCGCGGTCAGGTAACGGGCCGCGTCGGCGCCGTCGACCAGGCGGTGGTCGTAGGACAGGGTCAGGTACGTCATGTCGCGGACGCCGATGACCGTGCCCTCCTCCGTCTCGATGACGGCCGGACGCTTCACCGTGGCACCGATGCCGAGGATCGCGACCTGGCCCGGCGGCACGATGATCGTGTCGAAGAGCGCGCCGCGCGAACCGGTGTTGGAGATGGTGAAGGTCGCGCCGGACAGCTCGTCCGGGGTGATCTTGTTGCCGCGGACCTTGCCGGCCAGGTCGGCCGTGGCCTTGGCGATCCCCGCGATGTTGAGGTCGCCGGCGCCCTTGATGACCGGGGTCATCAGGCCCTTCTCCGAGTCCACCGCGATCCCGACGTTCTCGGAGTCGAAGTAGGTGATCGTGCCCTCGGCCTCGTTGATCTTGGCGTTGATGACCGGGTGGGCCTTCAGCGCCTGGGCCGCCGCCTTCACGAAGAACGGCATCGGGGAGAGCTTGACGCCCTCGCGCGCGGCGAAGGAGTCCTTGGCCTGGTTGCGCAGGCGCATCAGACGGGTGACGTCGACCTCGACGACCGAGGACAGCTGCGCCTGCTCGTGCAGCGCCTTGACCATGTTGTCGCCGATGACCTTGCGGATGCGGGGCATCTTCACGGTCTGGCCGCGCAGGGGGGAGACCTCCAGCGCCGGGGCCTTCTTCGCGGCGACCGGCGCGGCCGCGGCGGCCGGAGCCGGAGCGGCGGCGGCCTTCGCGGCCTCGGCGGCGGCGATGACGTCCTGCTTGCGGATACGACCGCCGACGCCGGTGCCCTTGACGGAGCCCAGGTCGACGCCGTTCTCGGCGGCGAGCTTGCGCACCAGCGGGGTGACGTAGGCACCCTCGTCGGTGGGCTGGGCGGCGGCGGGCGCGGGAGCCACGGGCGCCGGGGCGACCGGGGCCGGAGCGGCCGGCGCGGGGGCCGGAGCCGCGGGCTGGACCGGGGCCGGGGCGGCGGCGGCCGGGGCGGCCGGAGCAGCCGGGGCCGGAGCGGCGGGGGCCGGGGCAGCGGCGGCGGGCGCCGGAGCCGGGGCGGCCGGGGCCGGAGCGGCGGCCGGAGCCGCGCCCGGGGCGCCGATGACGGCGAGCTTGGCGCCGACCTCGGCGGTCTCGTCCTCACCGACGACGATCTCCAGCAGGACACCGGCGACCGGCGCCGGGATCTCGGTGTCGACCTTGTCCGTGGAGACCTCGAGCAGGGGCTCGTCCTCCGCGACCTCCTCGCCGACCTCCTTCAGCCAGCGGGTGACGGTGCCCTCGGTGACGGACTCGCCGAGCGCGGGCAGGACCACGTCCGTGCCGGTGGCGCCGGCGGCCGGAGCGGCCGGGGCCTCGGCGGCGGGGGCCGGGGCGGGGGCGGCCGGGGCCTCGGCCACGGGCGCCGGAGCCGCGGCGGGCTCGGCGGCCGGAGCCGGGGCTGCGGCCGGGGCGCCGGTGCCGTCGTCGATGATCGCCAGCTCGGCGCCCACCTCGACGGTCTCGTCCTCGGCGACCTTGATGGACGCCAGGATGCCCGCGGCGGGCGCGGGGATCTCGGTGTCGACCTTGTCGGTGGAGACCTCGAGCAGCGGCTCGTCGGCCTCTACGCGCTCACCCTCGGCCTTCAGCCAGCGGGTGACGGTGCCCTCGGTGACGCTCTCGCCGAGCGCCGGAAGGGTTACGGAAACCGCCATGGTTTCGGTTGCTCCTTACGAGTTGCGGAAGTCTGTGTCGTCGCTTCGTCGACCGAGGGGTCAGTCGTGCGCGTGCAGCGGCTTGCCCGCGAGGGCCAGGTGGGCCTCGCCGAGCGCCTCGTTCTGCGTCGGGTGGGCGTGGATGAGCTGGGCGACCTCGGCCGGCAGCGCTTCCCAGTTGTAGATCAGCTGGGCCTCGCCGACCTGCTCGCCCATGCGGTCGCCGACCATGTGGACGCCGACCACGGCGCCGTCCTTGACCTGGACGAGCTTGATCTCGCCCGCGGTGTTCAGGATCTTGCTCTTGCCGTTGCCCGCCAGGTTGTACTTCAGAGCGACGACCTTGTCCGCGCCGTAGATCTCCTTGGCCTTGGCCTCGGTGATGCCCACGGAGGCGACCTCGGGGTGGCAGTACGTCACCCGCGGGACACCGTCGTAGTCGATCGGGACGGTCTTCAGACCGGCCAGACGCTCCGCCACCAGGATGCCCTCGGCGAAGCCGACGTGCGCGAGCTGGAGGGTCGGGACCAGGTCACCGACGGCCGAGACGGTGGGGACGTTCGTCCGCATGTACTCGTCGACCAGGACATAGCCGCGGTCCATCGCGATGCCCTGCTCCTCGTAGCCGAGCCCGGCGGAGACCGGGCCGCGGCCGACCGCGACCAGCAGGATCTCGGCCTCGAACTCCTTGCCGTCGGCCAGGGTGACCTTGACGCCGTCGGCGGTGTACTCGGCCTTCGAGAAGAAGGTGCCCAGGTTGAACTTGATGCCGCGCTTGCGGAAGGCGCGCTCGAGCAGCTTGGAGCTGTTCTCGTCCTCGACCGGGACGAGGTGCTTCAGGCCCTCGATGACGGTGACGTCGGCGCCGAAGGACTTCCACGCCGAGGCGAACTCGACGCCGATGACACCGCCGCCCAGGATGATCGCGGACTTCGGCACGCGGTCCAGGACGAGGGCGTGGTCGGAGGAGATGATCCGGTTGCCGTCGATCTCCAGGCCCGGCAGCGACTTCGGCACGGAGCCGGTCGCCAGCAGGACGTGGCGGCCCTGGATCCGCTGCCCGTTGACATCGACGGAGGTCGCCGACGACAGCCGGCCCTCACCCTCGATGTAGGTCACCTTGCGGGAGGCGACCAGCCCCTGGAGGCCCTTGTACAGACCGGAGACGACCCCGTCCTTGTACTTGTGGACCCCGGCGATGTCGATGCCCTCGAAGGTGGCCTTGACGCCGAACTGCGCGCTCTCGCGGGCCTGGTCGGCGATCTCGCCCGCGTGCAGCAGGGCCTTGGTGGGGATGCAACCCCGGTGCAGGCAGGTGCCGCCGACCTTGTCCTTCTCGATCAGGGCGACGTCCAGGCCCAGCTGCGCCCCGCGCAGGGCCGCGGCGTAACCGCCACTACCACCGCCGAGGATCACTAGGTCGAAAACGGTGCTGGCGTCGTTCGCCACGTCACGTCCTCCATGCATGTGCGCCGTGCGCCGGTCGTCGCTGACCGCCGGCGGCTGGTGTCCGGCCGCTCTTTCTCCGGCCCTGTGGTGGGGGCCCTGTCCTGCCGACGCCCATCCTCGCACTTGTCGGAGGCCGACGAGACACGGGGCACCTATGTGAGACGCCCCACTGTGCCGCCTCGGGCACCGCGCGCCCGCACCGATCTGCGCCTCCACCGCACGGACACGCCCGACCGGGCTCCCTGGTGACGGACGCAACAGGCCCCACCCAGGACCGCGGGGCGGTATTGATCTGCGGCTCCGCCGCGGGGGCGCGACGGGCTGGGGCCCGCTGGTGACGGACGTGACGGGTCGCACTCAGGGGTGCGGGGCTGCACCGGTCCGCAGCTCCGCCGCGCGGGTGCGACCGGCTGGGGTGCGCTGGTGACGGACGTGACGGGTCGCACTCAGGGGCCGTGGGGCTGTGTTGATCTGCGGCTCCGCCGCGGGGGCGCGACCGGCTGGGGTGCGCTGGTGACGGACGTGACGGGTCCCACCCAGGGGCGCGGGGAACTGCGCGACAAGCCACATCCGGCCCGTACTCGCCTCACAGACGGTCGGACCCGAGTGATCAGGCGCACAGTCCCCCAGCCCAGGCGGCTAGCCCAGCTCACCCGCCGCGGTCAGCTCCGCGAGGCGGACCAGGGTCCGCACCGCGGTGCCGGTGCCGCCCTTCGGCGTGTACCCGAAGGGCCCGCCCTCGTTGAACGCGGGCCCGGCGATGTCCAGGTGCGCCCAGGTGATCCCCTCGCCCACGAACTCGCGCAGGAACAGACCGGCCACCAGCCCGCCGCCCATCCGCTCACCCATGTTCGCGATGTCGGCGGTGGGGGAGTCCATGCCCTTGCGCAGGTGCTCCGGCAGCGGCATCGGCCAGGCCGGCTCGCCGACCTCCTCGGCGGCCTCGTACACCGCCGTGCGGAACGCGTCGTCGTTGGCCATGACGCCGAACGTCCGGCTGCCCAGCGCCAGCATCATCGCGCCGGTCAGCGTCGCCACGTCGACGATCGCGTCCGGCTTCTCCTGGGACGCCGCCCACAGCGCGTCCGCGAGGACCAGCCGGCCCTCCGCGTCGGTGTTCAGCACCTCCACGGTCTTGCCGCTGAACATCCGCAGCACGTCACCCGGGCGGGTGGCGGTGCCGGACGGCATGTTCTCGGCCAGCGCCAGCCAGCCGGTGACGTTGACCTCGAGGCCGAGCCGCGCGGCGGCGACCACGGCGGCGAAGACCGCCGCCGCCCCGCTCATGTCGCACTTCATCGTCTCGTTGTGGCCGGCCGGCTTCAGCGAGATGCCGCCCGAGTCGTAGGTGATGCCCTTGCCGACGAAGGCGAGGTGCTTGTCCGCCTTCGAGGAGGTGTACGACAGCTTGACCAGGCGCGGAGCCGCGGCGGAGCCGCCGCCGACGCCCAGGATGCCGCCGTAGCCGCCCTTGGCGAGGGCCTTCTCGTCGAGCACCTGGACCTTGATGCCGTGCTCCTTGGCCGCGGTCTGCGCCAGGGTGGCGAACGCCTCGGGGTCGAGGTCGTTCGGCGGCATGTTGATGAGGTCGCGGGCCCGGTTGAGCTCCTCGCCGACGGCGGTGGCACGGGCGAGCGCGGCCTTGTGGGCGGCGTCGCGCGGCTTCCCGCCGAGCAGGGCGGCCTCGGCGAGCGGCGCCTTGGCGTTCTTGGCCTTGGCGTCGGCGCCGTTCTGCTTGTAGACGTCGAAGGAGTAGGCGCCCAGCACCACGCCCTCGGCGACCGCGCCGACGTCGGCGGCGTCCGTCAGGGGCAGGGCAAAGGCGGCCTTCTTGGAGCCGGTGAGGGCGCGGGCGGCCACGCCGGCCGCCCTGCGCAGCGCCTCGGCGTCGTAGGAGGCGTCCTTCTCGGGCTCCGCGCCCAGCCCCACCGCGAGCACGAGCGGCGCCTTGAAGCCGGCCGGGGCGGGCAGCTTCGTCACCTCGCCCTCGGCGCCGGTGGCACCGAGGGTTTCCAGCACGCCGGCGAGGCGGCCGTCGTAGGCCTGGTCGACGGGCTCGGAGCCCGGGGCAACGATCGGGCCCTTTACGCCCTTGGCGACACCGATCACGATCGCGTCGGCCCGAAGGCCGGGCGCCGCGGCGGTGCTGAGAGTGAGAGCAGTCACGGTGGTGAAATCTCGCTTCCGATGTGGAGTTGCTGTGGCCGGAATGGGTGGGTCGACCGGGCCCGGCAGCAGACCCTAGACGGTGTCTGATCTCGTCCGGAGGCGCGGTCGCCTGCGGGGTGCGTCGCATCGGCGCGGCGAACCGGCGTGACGAACCCCGCAACGAGCCTACGCGTGCCTGCGCATTCGCTCATGCACGCGAGCGTTCACCTGTCTGTGGCGTCGTAGCCATTTCTGGATCCTTGCACTCCATGAGGTGGGTCACACTCGTCGGGTTCCGGCGAAGAGATCACTTCGCTGTTTCACACGATTTCCACGGATCCTTCGCCGTATCGGCACAGCCATGCCTGCTGCCCGCGCGGAGATCCATCTCTGGGGGAGGACACACCATGGCGCAGCGTGCGCACATGTGGAGAAACGCCAAGAACGCCGCCGCCTTCATGGCGGCCGCGGGGCTGACGGCGCTGAGTCTGGGGGCGGCACCCGGCGCCACCGCGGCAGGGGAGCCGCGGATCGACCTGAGGGTCCTGGTCGTGGACAACGGGGACACCCCCGTGCAGGCCATCACCGCCCAGCTGAAGAGCACCGGCATCCCGTACACCGTCGTCGACCTGAACTCCGCGAGCCGGCCGACCATCAACGCCGCCTTCCTGGCGGACACCGTGAACGGGACCGCGAGGGCGAAATTCCAGGGCGTCGTACTGCCCAACGAGGCACCGTTCGGGGCCGGTTCGGCCGAGCAGACCGCGCTGGAGACGTACGAGAGGACCTACGGCATCCCGCAGGTCGACGCCTACACCTGGGCGCACCCCGAGGTCGGCCTGGACTACGCGACCTACTCCGGCTCCCTCGACGGGCGGCAGGCGTCGGTGACCACGGCCGGCAGGTCAGGCTGGTTCGGCTACCTCGACGGCGGCTTCACCTTCGAGGACAACTCGCCCACGATCGGCGAGAGTTACGGCTACCTGGCGGCACCCAGGGCCGGCTACACCAGCTATGTCGACGCACCGCTGCCGGGGGGCGGCGGCACCGGCAGCCTGATCGGCGAGTACGCCCACGACGGACGCCGCGAGCTGGTCGTGACGTTCGCCTACAACACGTACCAGCAGCAGTTCCGGCTGCTCGCCCGCGGCATCGTCGAGTGGCTCACCCAGGGCGTCCACCTCGGCCAGGCCCGCAACTACTTCGCGGTCCACGTCGACGACGTGTTCGCGCCCGACGCCCGCTGGGACGCCGCGCGCAACTGCACGCCCGGCGACATCGACTGCGTCGGCGGCGGGGACGACAGCGAGACCCCGATCCGGATGACGGCCGCCGACGCGGCCTACGCCGCCCAGTGGCAGCAGGAACACGGCTTCACCATGGACATGGTGTACAACGCCGGCGCCGGGGAGGAGTGGAAGACCGAGAACGGCGGCACCGACGCCATGGCCGACCGGCTCCTCGCCGACAAGGCCAAGTACCGCTGGATCAACCACACCTACACCCACCCGTTCCTCGGCTGTGTGCAGGACACCTCCACCGTGCCGTGGAGCTGCGCGAAGAACGCCGACGGCTCGACGCAGTACATGAGCCGCGCCGACATCTCCGCGCAGATCCGCGACAACAACAACTGGGCGGCCACCAAGGGCCTGCCGGTCGACCGCACCGAGCTGGTCACCGGTGAGCACTCGGGCCTCAAGACGCTGCCGCAGCAGCCGAACGACAACCCGAACCTGGCCCGCGCGCTCTCCGACAACGGCGTCAAGTGGATCGCCTCGGACAACTCGCGCGAGCCCGAGCAGCGCGCCGTGGGCAACGCGCTGACCGTCCCGCGCTACCCGATGAACGTGTACTACAACACGGGCACCAAGGCGGAGATGGCCGACGAGTACAACTGGATCTACACCTCCAAGGCCGACGGCGGCAGCGGTGTCTGCGAGGGCAACGCCTCCTCCACCTGCCTCTCCCAGCCGCTGGACACGGCCACCGGCTACGACGACGTCATCGTCCCGCAGGAGGCCCGCACCGACCTGGGCCACGTCATCAGCAACGACCCGCGGCCGCACTACGCCCACCAGTCCAACCTGGCCGAGGACCGTCTCCTCTACCCGGTCATGGACAAGGTCCTCGCCGACTACCAGGCCCTGTTCGCCGACAACACCCCCGTGGAGAACCTCCGCCAGAGCGCCATCGGCACCGAACTCCAGCGCCGCGCCGCCTGGCAGGCCGCCGTCGCCGCCAACAAGGTGACCGCGTACCGCATCGGCAACACGGTCACGATCACCGCCCCGAACGGCACCCAGATCCCGGTCACGGCCCCCGAGGGCACCAAGAAGCAGCAGCTCCTCGGCACCTCCGCCTTCGGCACCCCGTACGCGGGCCGCCGCTCGGACTGGACCACGGCCGCCGGCCTCGGCAACACGGTCACGCTGAAGCTGGCGTAACGACCAACACCCCTGGAGGGCGCGCACAGCGCATGCCCTCCAGGGGCGCGGGGAACTGCGCGACCGGCCACCACGAACCCGCACCCGGCATCCGGTCCGCAGTTCCCCCACAGAATCCGCACCACAACAGGGGGAAGCGGCGCAGCCATGCGCACAGGCCGAAGCGTCACCATGCTCACCGAAGGCACCTACCCGCTCGTCCACGGCGGCGTCAGCACCTGGTGCGACCAACTCGTCAAGGGCATGCCGGAGGTGGACTTCCACGTCGTCTCGCTCTCCGGCAGCGGCCGCGAACCCGTGACCTGGGAGCTGCCGCCCAACGTCCGCCGCCACAGCTCCGTGCCGACCTGGGGCCCGCGCCCCGGCCGCCACCGGCCGCCGTACGGCAGGGACCTGCGCCGCTTCGGCGACGCCCACGAACGTCTGCTGCTCTCGATCCTCGACCCCGAGTCCCCCTGCGACTTCGGCGAGAGCCTCTACGAACTGGCCGCGCTCGCCCGCGAGGGCCGGCTGTCGGCGGCCCTGCGCACCGAGACCGCGCTGCGCGCCCTGCTGGCGATCTGGACCATGCCGCACCTGCCCACCGCGGCCGCCGCCCCCACCGTGCACGACGCGCTCACCGCCGTCGACCTGCTCGAACACGCCCTGCGCCCGCTGGGCTTCACGGTCCCCGCCGACTCGGTCGCGCACGCCGTCAGCAGCGGCCTCGCCACCCTGCCCGCGCTCGCCGCCCGCCACTTCGACGGCGTGCCGTTCCTCCTCACCGAGCACGGCATCTATCTGCGCGAGCGCTACCTCGGCAGCCGCAGCGAACCCCAGCGCTGGCCGGTGAAGGCCTTCATGCTCGGCTTCCACCGCGCCCTGAACTCCCTCGGCTACCGCGCGGCGGACCTCATCACGCCCTGCAACCAGTACAACCGCCGCTGGGAGGAACGCGGCGGCGCCGACTCGCGGAAGATCCGCACGGTCTACAACGGCGTCGACCCGCACGCCTTCCCGCACGCCGGACCCGAGCCCGCCGTGCCCACCCTGGCCTGGTGCGGCCGCATCGACCCCATCAAGGACCTGGAGACCCTGCTCCGCGCCTACGCCGTCGTCCGCGCCGAACTCCCCGCCACCCGCCTGAGGTTGTTCGGTCCCGTGTCCCCCGGCTGCGAGGAGTACGCGACCCGGCTGGGCAAGCTCGCCGCCGAACTCGGCGTCACCGACGGCCTCACCTTCGAGGGCCGCGTCACCGACGTCTCGCGCGCCTACGCCGCCGGCCATCTCGTGCTGCTGTCCTCGATCTCCGAGGGCTTCCCGTTCTCCCTCATCGAGGCCATGTCCTGCGGCCGTACGACGGTGTCGACGGACGTCGGCGGAGTGCGCGAGGCCGTCGGCGACACCGGTCTGGTCGTCCCGCCGCGCGAGCCGGAGAAGCTGGCCGCCGCCGCCCTGACCCTGCTCAAGGACGACGAACGGCGCCTGAAGCTCGGCGCGTTGTCCCGACAGCGGGTCATCGACCGGTTCACGCTCCGCCGTTCGGTCGACCACTTCCGCACGATCTACCAGGAACTCGCGGGCCTGGACGTCTACGAACCCACGGTCGAGACGGTCGCCGACTGGACCGAGGAACTCCGCGACCCGTGGTACCGGGCCGTGGCGACGGACGGGACGGGCTGGTGAACCGCAGGACCACCGGCCGCGAGACGGCCGCACGCCCGCTCGTCCCCCGGCAGCGCACCGCACGGACCCCCTCCTGGGCCGCCCCCGACCCCCTCGACCGGCTCGCCGCCCAGCTCGGCGACTTCGCGGCCGCCGCCGTCCACCCGGACGAGATAGCCGCGGTGCTGGAGTCCGACGGCCTCTCCGACGACCGGATCCGCGAACGCTACGGCGTGCCCGACTCCTTCGCACTCGCCGAGAAGCTCTACACCCGCGTCCCGCGCCGCCACCCGGAACCCGGCACACCGCCGCACGACCCCTGGCGGGTCGGCCTGCGCGCCTGCCTCCTGCGCGGGCTCGTCTTCGCCCTGCCCGGCCTCGCTTACGTCCTCGGCGCCCCGCTGCTCACCGGCCCGCCCGGCGCCCTCGGCCTGCCGCCCAGCACGGTCCCGCTGCTGGCCGGCGCGCTGTTCGGCTGGACCTGGAACCAGGGCCTGTCACACCGGGCGTACGCCTGGCTGGGTCTCGGCGAACCCGCGGCCGCCCGGCGCTGCCTCCTCGTCGGGGCCCCGGTGGGCGCCCTGCTCGGCGCGCTGACCGCGCTGGCCTGCGCCGGGCCCGCCGACGGGGCGGCCGTGGCGTTCGCCGCCGGCCAGTCCTGCTACCTCGGCGCCTCCACCACCCTGCTCGTCCTCGGCCGCGAACGCGCCCTGCTGGCCGCCCTGACCCCACTCACGGCGGGCGCCCTCCTGACCCTCGTCCACCCCGTCCCCGACGCGCTCGGCCTGACCCTGCTGCTGGGCTCACTGGCCGCGGTGATGCTGCTCGGACTGCTCTCGGTCGCGCCCGCCGTACGGGAGCCGGGCTCCAGGGCCGACGCCCCCGCGGCGGCGGCCTCCCTGCCGTACGCCCTGTTCGGCCTCGGCAGCGGCGCCCTCGTCCTGTACGCGGCCCTCGGCGACATCCTGGCCGGGCAGGAGCACAGCGCGCTCGCCGCCCCCTCCGCCGTGGCGCTCACCCTCAGCATGGGCCCCGCCGAATGGCTGCTGTACCGCTTCCGCAGCGGCAGCCTGGCCGGACTGCGCACCACGGGCACCCCGCACGCCTTCCGGCGGGCGACCCTGCGCACCGGCGCCGAGTGCCTCGCCGCCTACCTGCTGGTCCTCCTGGCCCTCGGCCCGGCCGCCACCGCGCTGTGGCCGGACACCCCCGGCCTCACCGCCGTACGCCTCGCGGACCTGCTCCTGCTCGGCGTGGTGCTGTGGACCGGGCTGCTGCTCCAGTCCTTCGGCGCGGTCCGCGGCCCGGCCGCCGTCTGCTGCGCCGCCGCCCTCGCCCAGACCCTCGCCCTGCTCACCCACCTCACCGACCCGCACGGGGTGGCCCTTACGGTGTACACCACGGCGGCCGCCGTCCAGGCGCTGCTGGTCCGCACACTCCTGGGAAGAGCGACGGCCCACCGATGAACACGCGATCCCTGCTCGCGACCGCGTCCCTGCTCCTGCTGCTCACGGGCTGCACGGCGGTCTCCGACGACCACGACGGCAACGACGGCGCGTCCGCGGGGAAGCGCTGGCAGCCCCGCCCCGGCACCGACTGGCAGTGGCAGCTCAGCGGCAAGCTGGACACCTCCGTGGACGTCCCCGTGTACGACATCGACGGCTTCGACCAGTCCGGGAAGACCGTCGCCGCCCTGCACCGGGACGGCCGCAAGGTCATCTGCTACCTGTCCACCGGTGCCTGGGAGGACTGGCGCCCGGACGCCGACGACTTCCCGAAGTCGGTGATCGGCAAGGGCAACGGCTGGAAGGGCGAGCGCTGGCTCGACATCCGCGCGGTGGACGTCCTCGAACCCCTGATGGCGGCGCGCCTCGACATGTGCCGGGACAAGGGCTTCGACGCGGTCGAGCCGGACAACATGGACGGCTACAAGAACACCACCGGCTTCCCGCTGAAGGCGGCCGACCAGCTCCGCTACAACCGGCTGCTCGCCCGCCTCGCCCACGAGCGGGGCATGTCCGTCGGCCTGAAGAACGACCTCGACCAGATCCCCGCACTCGTCGACGACTTCGACTTCGCGGTCAACGAGCAGTGCGCGCAGTACGACGAGTGTGCGGACATGACCCCGTTCATCGAGGCGGACAAGGCGGTCTTCCACGTCGAGTACGAACTCCCGACCGGCGACTTCTGCGCCGAGTCCAAGCGCCTGAAACTGAGTTCGCTGCTGAAGAAGTACGAACTGGGGGTGTGGCGGGAGGCCTGCTGACCGTCGGCTAACCGCCCAGCGTCAGCGCCACCAGGGCCGTCGTCGCCGCGGTCTCCGCCACGCCGCCGAACACGTCTCCCGTCACCCCGCCGAAGCGGCGGGTGCAGTGGCGGAGGAGGAGTTCGGCGGTGGCGAGTGCGGCCAGCAGGGCGAGGGGCGTGCGAGCGGCGTCGTAGCCGCCGGACAGGGCACCGACGGCTGCCGCGGCGGCCGTGCACGCGGCCGCCAGCGCGAGGGCGGCCGGCACCGGGACCACGCCCGCCACCGCCGCGCCCAGGCCCTCCGGCCGGGCCGGCGGGACACCCGCCCGGGCCGCCAGGGTCAGCGCCAGCCGGGCCGCCACCGCCGAGACGACCGCCGCGACCGCACCCCGCGCCCACGAGCCGTCGTACAGCCGCGCCAGCGCCGCCACCTGGGCGAGCAGCACGAACACCAGCGTGAGCACCCCGAACGGCCCGATGTCCGACTGCTTCATGATCCGCAGCGCGTCCTCGGCGGGCTTGCCGCTGCCCAGACCGTCCGCCGTGTCGGCCAGCCCGTCGAGATGCAGCCCGCGCGTGAGCACGGCGGGTACGGCGGCGGAGCCGACGGCGGCGAGCAGCGGGCCCGCGCCGAGGAGGAGCAGCAGCAGACCGAGGCCCGCCGCGACGCCCCCGACGACCAGCCCGACCACGGGCGCGCACAGCATGCCGCCGCGCGCCGCCTCCCGGTCCCAGCGGCTCACCCGTACGGGGAGCACGGTGAGGGTGCCGAAGGCGAAGCGGAGGCCGTGCAGCGGTGGCGGGGTCATGGACACGGCGGCAGACTAGCCCGGACGCCGTTCCCGCGAGGCAGCCCACCCCACCCCCCGCGACACTGGGGACATGGGCGAATGGATCCAGCGCAACATCGTCGAGCCGGGGAAACTCCCGCTGCTGCTCGCCCTGACCGCGTTCGTCCTCACCTTCCTGATCACCCGGATGATCACCCGGATGATCCGGGCGGGCAAGGGTCCGTTCGGCAACATCAGCTCCGGCGGGGTGCACATCCACCATGTCGTCCCCGGGGTCGTCCTGATCGTCGCGGGAGGCTTCGGCGCGGTGGCGAGCGGGGCGCGCGGCTTCGGCTCCGGGGTCTTCGCGGTGATCTTCGGCATCGGGGCGGGGCTGGTCCTCGACGAGTTCGCGCTGATCCTGCACCTCGACGACGTGTACTGGACGGAGGCGGGGCGCAAGAGCGTCGAGGCGGTGGTGCTGACGGCCGCGCTCGGGGGGCTGCTGCTGGTGGGGTCGGCGCCGTTCGGGGTGAACGACATGAGCGACGCGGAGCTCCAGGACCGGGGGGCCGTACTGGCGACGGTCACCGTGAATTTCCTGCTGTCGCTGGCCGTGCTGTTCAAGGGCAAGATCAAGATGGCCGTGTTCAGTGTGTTCATCCCGTTCATCGGGCTGGTCGGCCTGGTGCGGCTGGCCCGGCCCGGGTCGCCCTGGGCGCGGCGCTTCTACCGGCGGCGGCCGCGGGCCCGGGCCCGGGCGCTGCTGCGGGCGTACCGGCACGATCGGCGGTGGGTGGGGCCGGGGAGGGTGCTGGGGGACTGGCTCGGGGGGAAGACGGATGCGGAGCTTGCGCGCAAGGGCGCCTAGTGGGGGTGGGTGCGTCCGTTGTTCGGCGGGTGCGGGTGGGTCGTGGCCGGTCGCGCAGTTCCCCGCGCCCCTTTGGTGGGACATCTTGCCGCGCACAGCAAAGCCACCGCCGCCATAGCCGCCAAGTGCTCCTTGCCCGCCAGGTTGTTCTTCAGGGCGGCCTCCAGCAGCATCGCCGCGACCACCGCCGCCGTCGTGGCGTAGGCCCGATGGCGCCAGCCCAGGTACACGGCCAGGCCCACCACCGCCGCCGACGGGCCGGTGTCCACCACCTGGGCGTCCGTGGCGGGGAGGGTGTCCAGGGCGATGGCCGCGCGGGCGTACAGGGTGCCGGCGAGCGTCGCGACGTACGCCACGGCCAGGGTGCGCCCGCGGCCCAGGCAGATCTCCGCGAGGCCGAACACCAGCAGGAGCTGGGCGAGGGCACCCCAGACCGGCAGGTCGAGGGCGGGGACGAAGAGGGAGAGCGGGGTGCGCAGGAGGGCGAGCCACAGGGGGTCCGCGGCCCGGACGGCGCCCAGGTCCTGGACCGGCCGGTAGCCCCAGGACTGGTTCTGCACGATCTGGAGGACCGACGTCAGACACACCGCGGCGAGCGTCATCGGTACCGCCCGCCACCGCCGCCGCACCAGGGGACCGCGCACGGCCGTGTACAGCGGCCCCCACTCGGCACGGGCCCACCGGGCGAGGCGACGCCTCACCGATGCGTCTCCAGATGCCGGCGATGCAGCCACTTCGGCAGCCCCGGCGCTTCCAGGAACCCCTCCGCCCGGGCCGACGCCAGGGCGATGCGGGGCAGGTCGGCGGTCTTCTCGAAGAGGAGGAACCGGGGCTCCCAGATGGGCCGGTACTTGGCGTTGGCGCGGTACAGGGACTCGATCTGCCACCAGCGGGAGAAGAAGCTCAGCAGGGACCGCCACAGCCTCAGCACCGGCCCGGCGCCGAGCCGCGCGCCCCGTTCGAAGACCGAGCGGAACATGGCGAAGTTGAGCGAGACCTGGGTGATCCCGATCTCCCGGGCGCGCCGGAGGAGGTCGATCACCATGAACTCCATCAGCCCGTTGTCGGAGTCCCGGTCGCGTCGCATCAGGTCGAGGGAGAGCCCCTGCGGGCCCCAGGGCACGAAGGAGAGCAGCGCGCGCAGCTCGCCGTGCGCGTCCGTGCACTCCAGCATCACGCAGCGCCCGTCCTCGGGGTCCCCGAGCCGGCCCAGCGCCATGCTGAACCCGCGCTCGGTGGCGCCGTCCCGCCAGTCGTCGGCGCGGCGCAGGAGGTACGCCAGCTCGTCGGCCGGGATGTCCTCGTGCCGCCGTACCCGCACCGTGTACCCGGCGCGGCGGACCCGGTTGTAGGCCTGCCGGACCGTCCGCATGGCCCGGCCCTCCAGCGTGAAGTCGGCGACCTCGACGATCGCCTCGTCGCCGAGTTCGAGGGCGTCCAGCCCGTGCCGGGCGTACACCGTCCCGGCCTCCTCGCCCGCCCCCATCACCGCCGGGATCCACCCGTGGGCCCGCGCCTCGGCGAGCCACGGCTCGATCGCCCCCGGCCAGGCCTCCGGGTCGCCGAGCGGATCCCCCGAGGCCAGGGACACCCCGCCGACCACCCGGTAGGCGACCGCCGCCTTCCCGGTCGGCGACCAGCGCACGCTCTTCTCCCGGCGCAGCGCGAAGTACCCGAGCGAGTCCCGCTCGCCATGCCGGCCGAGCAGCTCCCGCAGCCGCTTCTCGTCGTCCTCGGTGAGCGGGTCCACGGCCCGCCGGGAGCGGAAGGCCGCGTACAGGACGGCGAGGACGAGGGCCGTGCTCAGCACGTTGACGGTGACGTCGACCCAGTTCGGCGGGTCGATACCGGGGGAGCGGAAGTCGGTGATCGAGACCAGCCGCAGGGCCCCGTACCGCCAGCGCTCGGCGAACGTGGAGTGGCCCGGGGCCCGGTTGGTCGCCGTCACCAGCAGCGCCGCGAGCAGCGACGACACGAGCAGCCCGCCGGCGCCGACGGTCGCGGCGAGCCGGGGGTTGGCCCGGTCACCCCTGGCGTAGAACTCCCGCCGCCCGAGCACCAGCGTGCTCACGAAGGCGGCGGTCAGGGCCAGCGACACCCAGTTCTGCGGGTGCCGCCGGATCTCCGGGAACACCATGGCGAAGGCGAGCAGCGCGAGGAACGCCCCGCCGAGCGCGAGGTTGAGGATCCACGCGGCGCGCTTGCGGCGCCGCATGGTGATCGCCAGGAATGCCGTGAACACCCCGGAGGCGAAGCCGGCGGTCAGCAGATAGGGCGTGAACAGGTCCTCCTGGTTGTGCCGCCGCACGTCCTGCCCCAGGGAAACCCACACCGCGCTGAGGAAGTTGACGAAGGCGACGGCACGCAGGTACCAGACGGCGAGGACGGCGGCGACCCGGGCGTTTCCCATGAGTGGCGATCATATGGGTGCACTTCCGGGAAACCGCTCTTTTGTCGCCGCCTGTCCCTTTACGCCTCTTCTGTCTTCTCGTCCGTCTTCTCGTCCTGCTCCACGGAGTCCTCGGAGTCCTCGGAGCCTTCGAAGTCCTCGGAGGCCTCGGTCTTCTCCGGGCGCTCCGGCAGTTCGGCGGCCAGGGCCGCCGCGGCCTGCACCAGTGGCAGCGCCAGCAGTGCCCCCGCGCCCTCCCCGACCTTCACGCCCTGGTCGAGCAGCGGCTCCAGCGCCATCCGGTCCAGCGCCTTCGCCTGCCCCGGCTCACCGCTCTTGTTCGCCGCCAGCCACCAGTCCGGCGCCCGGAACGCGATCCGCTGTCCCACGAGCGCGCACGCGGCCGCCACGACCCCGTCCAGCACGACCGGCAACTTCCGTACGGCGCACTGGAGCAGAAAGCCCGTCATCGCGGCGAGGTCGGCCCCGCCCACGGTCGCCAGCAGCTGCAGCTGCTCCCCGAGTACCGGCCGTGCCCGCCGCAGCGCGTCCCGGATGGCCGCGCACTTGCGCATCCAGGCCAGGTCGTCGATGCCCTCGCCGCCCCGCCCGGTCACCACGGAGGCGTCGGTCCCGCACAGCGCGGCGACCAGCACCCCGGCCGCCGTGGTCCCGCCCACGCTGACATCGCCGAGGACGACCAGGTCCGTGCCGGAGTCGGCCTCCTCGTCCGCGACCGCCACGCCCGCCCGGAAGGCCGCCTCGGCCTCCTCGACGGTCAGGGCGTCCTCGATGTCGATCCGGCCGCTGCCGCGCCGCACCCGGTGCCGTACGACGTCCTCCGGGAACGCGTCCGGCTCGCAGTCCAGCGCCATGTCCACGATCCGCACGGGCACGTCGAGGCGCCGGGCGAGCACCGAGACCGGGCGGCCGCCCGCCAGGATCTCCCGCACCAGCTCCGCGGCGGTGCCGGCCGGCCGGACCGAGACGTCGAGCTCGGCGACGCCGTGGTCGCCGGCGAACAGCACCACCCGCGGCCGGACGACCGGCCGCACGGGCACCGAACCCTGCGCCGCCGCCAGCCACTCACCCAGGTCGTCCAGGCGCCCCAGCGATCCGGGCGGCACGATCTGGCGTTCCCGGCGGGCCTCCGCGTCGCGGCGGACGCCGCCGTCGGGGCGCTCGATCAGATCGGTGAAGTCGTCGAGATTAAGCGAGCTCATTCGCCGAACAGTACCGGCACCGGGCGACCGGTTCGGCGGCACATGGGCACCCCACAGGCGCGACGTCTTTGCACCCAAGATCGGTATCCCATACGTTCCGTTTTGCTGCGGAATGTCGTAGCGCTCGCCCCCTGCCCTTCCCCGGAGCCGCTCATGCCCTCCCGGCCCAGGCCCATCCACGATCCGCGCCGCGACGACTGCCCGTGGTGCGGATCGAAACGCCTGCGCACCCGACTGCGGTCACCGGACCTGCGCCACCGCAGACCGGGCACCTTCGTGGTCGACGAGTGCCGGGACTGCGCGCACGCCTTCCAGAACCCGCGCCTGACCCCCGAGGGACTGACGCTCTACGACGGTCCGCGCGACCGGCGCCACAGCCCCCGGCGGCTGCGGGCGACGGCCCGCGCGATGCTGCCGTTCCCGGAGCCGGAGAGCTGGCTGGACGTGGGGACGGGGGACGCGTACTTCCCCCTGGCCGCCAAGGCGCTGTTCGCCTACACGGCCTTCGACGGGGTGGACGTGACCCCGCGCGTGCAGCGGGCCCGGGCGGCGGGCCGCCTGGACGAGGCCCACCGGGGCGCGCTCACCGCACCCGACGTCCTCTCCCGGCTGCGTGGACGCTACGACGTCGTCAGCATGCTCCACCACCTCGAACACACCAGGGAACCCCGGGAGGAACTCGCCGCGGCCCTGGTGGCGTTGCGCCCCGGCGGCCACCTCCTCCTCGAACTCCCGGACCCCACCAGCGCGTCCGCGGCCGTCCTCGGCAAGTGGTGGCACCCCCACGACCAGCCCCGGCACCTGCACCTGATCCCCCTGGCCAACCTCCTGCCGGAACTCGAGTCGCGGGGCTGCGAGATCGTCCTGACGGACCGCAGGACCCCGCACACCCCGCACGACCTCTCGACGGCCGTCTCCCTCTACGCGAACAGAACCCGCCTGCACCGAGCGGCCGGCCCGCTGACCACCCTGGCCGCCGCCCTCGACCACGCCCTGGCCCCGGCCCTCCGCCGCACCCGCTTCTCGAACGCGTACCGGGTGATCGCCCGGAAGACCGGGTGACCACGGCCGTCGCGGGGGTGCGGGCGCGCGGTGGCCGATCGCGCGGTTCCCCGCGCCCCTGAAAGCCACACCCGCAACCCCGGCCCCCTCACCCCCGGAGCACCACCGCCTGGCCCGCCACCACCAGGACGACCTCCTCGCACTCCGCCGCCACCGCCGCGTTCAGGCGGCCCAGCTCGTCCCGGTAGCGGCGCCCGGACGCGGTCGCCGGGACGATCCCCGACCCCACCTCGTTCGACACCAGCACCACGGTCCGCCGAGCCCCCCGCACCGCCCCCGCCAACTCCGCGACCCGCCCCCGCAGGGCACGCTCACCCCCGTCCGCCCACACCGCGTCGTCCCACGCCCCCACGGAGTCCATGGCATCCGTCAGCCACAGCGACAGACAGTCGATCAGCAGCGGCGCCCCCTCCTCCGCCAGCAGGGGCACCAGGTCGCACGTCTCCGCCGTACGCCACGAACCCGGCCGCCGCTCCCGGTGCGTCGCCACCCGTGCCGCCCACTCGGTGTCCCCGCCCCGCGTCCCCCCGGTCGCCACGTACAGCACATCGGGGAACGACTCCAGCCGCCGCTCCGCCTCCACCGACTTCCCCGACCGCGCCCCGCCCAGCACCAGCGTCCGCCGCGGCACGTCCGGGACGTCCTCGTAGACCCCCGCCACCAGCGTCGTCCCGTCCGGCACCGCCCGCGCCCCCGCCGCCGCCAGCCGTCGCGTCAACTCCGCGCCCGGCGGCACGTCATGGTCCAGATGTACGGCGACCACGTCCGTCGTCGGCCCGACCGCGCCCACCGCCCGCAGCTTCGCCAGCGCGTCCGGCCGCCCCACCAGGTCGGCGAGGACCAGGTCGTGGCGTTCCGCGGGCTCCGCCCCCTCCTCGAGACCGGCCGGCGCGCACCCCGGCGGCAGATACAGCAGCCGCTGCCCGTCCGGACCGGTCACCGCGTAACCGGTGCCCGGCGCGTCCATCGCCACCGCCCGCACCCGATGCCCCGTCAGCAGCGCCAGCTCCCGCCCGTCCGGCACCCGCCCCGGCTGCGGCAGCCCGGCCGGCACCTCCACCGGCGGCCCGTCGTGCGGATGCGACAGCAGCACCTGCCGCACCCCGCCCAGCGAATGGCCCACCCGGGCCGCCGCGAAGGCCGCACCCGGCGTCAGATCGAGCAGCAGCGCCCCGTCCACGAGCAACGCGGTCGCCGCACGCGCGTGCGGTCCCAGCGACATCGCGCACACCGCGCAGGGGCAGTCGGGGCGGGGCAGTCCCGCCGGGGCACCGGTTCCGAGCAGAGTCACTTCCACACAGCGTATTTTCGCGTCTCTGACCTGGTCTTGCGCATCCGACTAGGCTGCTCGGCAGGAGCCGGACCAAGATCCGGCTTCTGCTCTGCACGTGTTCATACAGGGAGGCGTACATGGCGGCATGGACGTGGCGGTTCGAGAAGGCCGACGGGACGGAGGTCCCGCCCGCGGTGGAGCCGGAGGAGTTCACCACCCAGGGGGACGCCGAGTCCTGGATCGGGGAACAGTGGAAGGCCCTCCTCGAAGGCGGTGCGGACCAGGTGCGGCTCTTCGAGGACTCCACCGAGATCTACGGCCCCATGAGCCTGCACGCGAACGAGGCCTGACCCCGTAGAAGCGGCAAGGGGCGGCCCCCGGCACGGCCGCCCCTCCGCACCACGTCACCGCCTGCTCACCGCTCACTGCTCACTGCTCACCGCTCACTGCTCACCCAGCGTCACCCGGGCCGTCCTCTCCTTGCCGTTGTGGGTGTACGTCACCGTGGTCCGGTCACCCGGCTTCTGCTCGGCCAGTGCCTCCGTCAGCGAGGTGATGGTGGTGACGTCCGTGTCGCCGAGCCGGACGATGACGTCCCCCGGCCTGATCCCCGCCCTGTCGGCCGCCCCGCCGCTCTTCACCTCCACCACGACCACCCCGGCCGGCTGGAACTCCGCGTCCACGAAGGTGCGTCCGGTGATGCCGAGCGCCGCCCGGCCCGAGTCGGTCACCCGGCCGCTGCGCACGATCTGGTCGGCGATCGCGCGCACGGTCGACGCGGGGATCGCGAACCCGATGCCGGGCGCCGCGCCGCCGCCGAGTTCGGGATCGGTCGCGGCGAGCGTCGGGATGCCGATGATCTGCCCGTCCAGGCCCACCAGCGCGCCCCCGCTGTTGCCCGGGTTGATCGCCGCGGAGGTCTGCACCATGTTGGCGAGGGTGGCCCCCGTACCGCCGCCGTCGCTGCCCTCGCTGACGGTCCGTCCGGTCGCCGAGACGATGCCCTCCGTCACGCTCGACGACAGCCCCAGCGGCGATCCCATCGCCAGCACGACCTGCCCGACCTGCACCTTCGAGGATTCCCCGAACGAGGCCGCCCGCAGCCCGGCCGGCACGGTGTCCAGCTTGACCACGGCGAGATCCTGCTCCGGGTACGAGGAGACGAGGGTCGCCGTCAGCGGCTTCTTGCTGTTGGCGGTGGTCACCCGGAACGTCCGCCCGTCCCCGACGACGTGCGCGTTGGTGACGATGTGCCCCTTGCCGTCGTAGACGACCCCCGACCCCAGCCCGCTGTCCGTCTCGATCTGTACCACCGACGGCAGCACGTCCTTGATGACCCGCTGGAAGTCGCTCTGCAGATCGTCCGCGGCCTTCCCCGGCGGCCGCACGGCCTGCGCGACCTGGCCGGCCTGCGCGGTCGTGGCCCGCGGAGCCCCGAGCCCGGAGCACCCGGCGCAGCACAGGAGCAGGGCGAGTCCCAGGGCGCGGAAGCGGGCAGAGTCCATGCCCCGAGTCTCACGGCGACGGCCGCAAGGGGCCCGATGAACTCACCCGAACGAGCGAACCCAGGCCCGCTGTCCCCCAGGGGCGCGGGGCCCTGACATTTGCGGCTCCGCCGCGCGGGCGCGACCAGCCCCCACCGGCCCGCAGGTCCAGGACGACCTCAGGCCCCCCGAACCCCACAAAGATGCAGCAACGCCGCCACCCCCCGGTAGGGATCCGTCCTCCCGGCCCGCTCCTCAGCCGCCAGCAGGGCCTCCGCCACGTCGGGATCGTCCGGGACCACGGTCCCGTCGGCCGCCGCGTCGGTGAACACCCGCACCCCGTACCACGCCTGCAACGGCGCCCCGATCCCGGCCAGCGCGCCGGTCAGCGTGCTCAGCCGGTCGGCCCGCACCTCCAGGCCCAGCCGGTTCGTGTACGACACGGTGTCGAAGGCGGCCAGCGCGCCCGCCCAGTCGCCGCTCAGCCCCGGCCGCATGGCCAGCGCGTCCGCGTTGCGCACCAGCAGCGACAGCAGCCCGCCCGGGGCCAGCATCCGCCCCAGCCCGGCCAGCAGCGCGTCCGGCTCCTCGACGTACATCAGCACGCCGTGGCACAGCACCACGTCGAAGCTGCCCGGCAGGAAGTGCACACCGGTGTCCCGGCCGTCGCCCTCGATGATCCGCATCCGCTCCCGGATGCCCTCCGGCTCCCCGGCGAGCGACTCGCGGGCCGCCGCGGCCATCGTCGCGTCCTGCTCCAGACCGGTCACCTGATGACCGAGGCGGGCCAGCCGCAGCGCCTGCGTGCCCTGCCCCATGCCCACGTCGAGCACGCGCAGCCGCTGCCCGACCGGGTAACGCCCCGCGATCTGCTCGTCGAGCTGCCGGGCCACCAGCTCCTGCCGTACGACATCACGCAGCCCGCCCAGCCTGCTCAGCCAGGCCTCGGCCGCTCCCCCGGAGAATGCCGTCGTGCTCAGGGCCGCTCTCCGCGCTTGACCTGCGGCTTGGGCAGCCGGAGCCGGCGCATCTGGAGGGAACGCATCAGGGCGTAGGCGATCGCGCCCCGCCTGTTCTGGTCGGGGAAGCGCGTGTGCAGCGCCTTGCGCAGCCGGAACGCGGAGAGGATCGAGTCGAGCACGATCAGCACGATCACGACCAGCCACAGCAGCAGCGCGACGGTCTGCAGCGAGGCCACCCGGACCAGGCTCAGGACCAGGATCGCCACGGCCATGGGCAGGAAGAACTCCGCCACGTTGAAGCGGGAGTCGACCCAGTCGCGCGCGAACTTGCGGACCGGGCCCTTGTCACGGGCCGGGAGGTACCGCTCGTCACCGCCCGCCAGCGCCTGGCGCTGACGCTCCAGCTGGGTGCGGCGCTCGTCGCGCTGGCGCTTGGAGGCCTCCTTGCGCGTCGTCGGCGTGTTGGCGACGCTGCGGCGCTGGGTCTGGGCCTCGCTGCGTTTGGGCGTCGGCCGGCCCTTGGGGGCCTGCGGGTCACGGGTCTGCTTGGAGTCGGTCACCGCCGCCTTGTCGGCGGGGGCCTTCTCTTCCTTGGCGCGGCTACGGAACACAAAACCCAAGGGTAAGCGCATCCGGGCATGGACCCCAGCCCGGCGGGGAACGATCCGGCAACACCAGGCGTCTGTAGTGAAGACAGGACCGGGACAGACGGGGGAAAACAGAGGAAGAGGGGACGTAAGGGAAGGCGATCGCCGACCCTGAGGGTCACCTACTCCTCACGCCGGAGCAAAGGACTCGGTCAGTCGTTCTCGGGGAGGAGCGCATCCGCCCCCGAACAGTGCGTCAATGGATGCAGGGCCCGTACTGTGGGTTCTGTCGCAGAGCTGGAGCTGGACGTCAGAAGGGGGCGCGCGAAGCCCATGAGCGGTGTCATGAAGCGTATGGGGATGATCTTCCGCGCGAAGGCGAACAAAGCCCTTGACCGGGCCGAGGACCCGCGCGAGACCCTCGATTACTCGTACCAGAAGCAGCTGGAGCTCCTCCAGAAGGTGCGCCGCGGCGTCGCCGACGTGGCCACCTCGCGCAAGCGCCTGGAGCTGCAGCTCAACCAGTTGCAGTCGCAGTCCTCGAAGCTGGAGGACCAGGGCCGCAAGGCGCTCGCGCTCGGCCGCGAGGACCTCGCCCGTGAGGCCCTCTCCCGCCGGGCCGCCCTCCAGCAGCAGGTCACCGACCTGGAGACGCAGCACGCCACGCTCCAGGGCGAGGAGGAGAAGCTCACGCTCGCGGCGCAGCGCCTCCAGGCCAAGGTCGACGCCTTCCGTACGAAGAAGGAGACGATCAAGGCCACGTACACCGCCGCCCAGGCCCAGACCCGGATCGGGGAGGCCTTCTCCGGCATCTCCGAGGAGATGGGCGACGTCGGCCTCGCCATCCAGCGTGCCGAGGACAAGACCGCCCAGCTCCAGGCCCGGGCCGGCGCGCTCGACGAGCTGCTCGCCTCCGGCGCCCTGGACGACCCCACCGGCATCGCGAAGGACGACATCCAGAGCGAGCTGGACCGGCTCTCCGGTGGTACGGATGTAGAGCTGGAACTGCAGCGCATGAAGGCCGAGCTGGCCGGCGGTTCGTCCTCCGGGCAGCAGGCCATCGAGGGCGGCACGGGCCAGTCGCAGTCCCAGCAGCAGCCGCAGGACACCCCGCGCTTCGACAAGCAGTAGCAGCCCGGCGCCGGGGACCGGAGCCGAGGAGGGCCGACATGATCGTACGGATCATGGGGGAGGGCCAGTGGAAACTGGCCGACTCCCACTTCGCCGAGCTGAACAAGCTCGACGACGAACTGCTCGCGGAGATGGAGGGCGGCGACGACACCGCCTTCCACCGCACCCTCGGCGCCCTCCTCGACGCGGTCCGCCGCCTCGGCGAGCCCCTGCCCGACGACGCCCTCGAACCCTCGGAACTGATCCTCCCGACCCCGGACGCGAGCCTGGAGGAGGTCAGGGAGATGCTGAGCGACGACGGGTTGATCCCCGGGTGAGAAGGTCCTGGTGAACAGCCCGTCCGGCGTTTGAGGACGAGGCCCGTTCAGGGCCGAAGCGGGGGCCTGGGGGCGGCGAGCCCCCAGCCACGGCCAGGAGAGCGACGGTAAGCACACAGTGACCCCCCTCGCACGGGCCCGGCGTGAGCTGACGGCCCACCCCCTCGCCCTCGACTCGGCCCTCGCCGCAGGCGTCCTGCTCTGCATGCTCGCCGGCTCCTTCGTCGACCCCCACAGCGGCCACAGCGTCAGCTGGAGCATCCGCACCCCCGACCCCCTCAGCCTCCTGCTGATGACCCTCGGCGCCATCGCCCTGGTCTTCCGCCGCCGCGCCCCCATGACGGTCCTCGCCGTCACCGGCACCCTCTCCGTCGTCGAGCTGGTCACCGGCGACCCCCGCGCCCCCGTCGCGATGTCCGCCGTCGTCGCCCTCTTCACCGTCGCCGCCACCACCGACCGCCCCACCACCCTGCGCGCCGGTCTGCTCACGACGACCGCGCTCACCAGCGCCGCCATGCTGGCCGGCCCGCTGCCCTGGTACGCGCAGGAAAACCTCGGCATCCTCGCCTGGACCGGCATCGGCGCCACCGCCGGCGACGCCGTCCGCAGCCGCCGGGCCGTCGTCCAGGCCATCCGCGAGCGCGCCGAGCGGGCCGAGCGCACCCGCGAGGAGGAGGCCCGCCGCCGCGTCGCCGAAGAACGCCTGCGCATCGCCCGCGACCTGCACGACGTCGTCGCCCACCACATCGCCCTCGTCAACGTCCAGGCCGGGGTCGCCGCGCACGTCATGGACAAGCGCCCCGACCAGGCCAAGGAGGCCCTCGCCCACGTCCGCGAGGCCAGCCGCTCCGCGCTCAACGAGCTGCGCGCCACCGTCGGCCTGCTGCGCCAGTCCGGCGACCCGGAGGCCCCCACCGAACCGGCCCCCGGCCTGGACCGCCTCGACGAGCTGGCCGGCACCTTCCGCAACGCCGGCCTGCTGGTCGAGGTGGCCCGGGCCGACCACGGCACGACCCTCCCCGCCGCCGTGGACCTGGCCGCCTACCGGGTCATCCAGGAGGCCCTCACCAACGTCCAGAAACACGCGGGAGCGGACGCGAAGGCCGAGGTCAGCGTCGTACGCGTGGGACCGCACATCGAGATCACGGTCCTCGACGACGGAGCCCCCGGGCCCGAGGAGGCCCCGGTCACCGGCGGCGGGCACGGTCTGCTCGGCATGCGCGAACGCGTCACCGCCCTGCGCGGCACCCTCACCACCGGTCCCCGCTACGGAGGCGGGTTCCGGGTGCATGCGATCCTGCCCGTCAAGACCCGTACCCGGACAGCCGAGGACCCCGTATGACCATCCGCGTCCTGCTCGCCGACGACCAGGCACTGCTGCGCAGCGCGTTCCGGGTGCTCGTCGACTCCGAGTCCGACATGGAGGTGGTGGGGGAGGCGTCCGACGGGGCGCAGGCCGTCCGGCTGGCCCGCGAGGAGCGTCCGGACGTGGTCCTGATGGACATCCGCATGCCCGGCACGGACGGCCTCGCCGCGACCCGCCAGATCAGCGCCGACCCCGACCTCGCCCAGGTCCGGGTGGTCATCCTGACCACCTTCGAGGTCGACGACTACGTGGTGCAGTCGCTGCGCGCGGGCGCCTCCGGCTTCCTCGGCAAGGGCAGCGAGCCGGAGGAGCTGCTCAGCGCGATCCGGATCGCCGCCGGCGGCGAGGCCCTGCTCTCCCCGGCCGCCACCAAGGGCCTGATCGCCCGCTTCCTCGCGCAGGGCGACGCCCCCGACGACCTCGACCCCGCCCGGGCGCAGCGCCTCGGCGCCCTCACGGTGCGGGAGCGCGAGGTCCTCGTCCAGGTGGCCGGCGGGCACTCCAACGACGAGATAGCCGAGCGGCTGGAGGTCAGCCCGCTGACGGTGAAGACGCACGTCAACCGGGCCATGGGCAAGCTCGGCGCCCGTGACAGGGCCCAGCTCGTGGTGATCGCGTACGAGTCGGGGCTGGTCCGCCCGAGGGTGGAGTGACCCCGACCGCGCGTACTGCGGCCGGAGTATGAGGGACATAAGGAATTGGACCTGGGGCTTACGGATCACCGGGTCGTGAGGGCACAGGGTTGAGGGGCCGTATTCGGCACGACTTCTGCCGCTCACAGAAGAGAGACCCGTATCCCATGTCCTGGCTGTCCCGATTCAGCCTCGCGCAACGGGCCCTGATAGGCCTGATGTCCCTGATCGCGCTCGTCTTCGGCGCGATCGCCGTCCCGCAGCTCAAACAGCAGCTGCTGCCCACCATCGAACTGCCGATGGTGTCCGTGCTCGCCCCCTACCAGGGCGCCGCCCCGGACGTCGTCGAGAAGCAGGTCGTCGAACCCATCGAGAACAGCCTCGAAGGCGTCGACGGCATCACCGGTGTCACCTCCACCGCGAGCGAGGGCAACGCCCTCGTCGTGGCGTCCTTCGACTACGGCAACGACACCAAGCAGCTGGTCGCCGACGTCCAGCTGGCCGTCAACCGGGCTCGCGCCCAGCTCCCGGACTCGGTGGACCCGCAGGTCGTCGCCGGTTCCACGGACGACATGCCGACCGTCGT
The DNA here is from genome assembly GCF_040630405.1 of Streptomyces sp. NPDC005811. Taxonomy (NCBI): domain Bacteria; kingdom Bacillati; phylum Actinomycetota; class Actinomycetes; order Kitasatosporales; family Streptomycetaceae; genus Streptomyces; species Streptomyces sp. NPDC005811. The sequence continues at coordinate 54,382 of NZ_JBEXXK010000045.1, read as the reverse complement.
CCTCGCGGTCACCTCCGGCAAGGACCAGCAGGCCCTCGCCGACCAGCTCGACTCCACCGTGGTGTCTGCCCTGAAGGACATCGACGGCGTCGGCCAGGTCTCCGTCGCCGGCGTCCGCGACCTCCAGGTCACCGTCACGCCGGCCGACGCGAAGCTCGCCAAGGCGGGCCTGACCACGCAGTCCCTCGCGCTGGCCCTCCAGGCGGGCGGCGCGACCGTCCCGGCCGGTTCCTTCGACGAGGCGGGCAGCAACCGCACCGTCCGGGTCGGCGGCGGCTACACCTCCGTCCAGCAGATCGAGGACCTGCGGATCCCCGGCGCGGCCGGCCGGAAGCCGGTGCGTCTCGGTGACGTGGCCACGGTGAAGCAGGAGGAGGCGCCCGTCGACTCCCTCACCCGCACCGACGGAAAGCCCAGCCTCGCCGTGATGGTCACCATGGACCACGACGGCAGCGCGGTCGCCATCTCCGACGCCGTCGAGGACAAGCTGCCCGGCCTGCGCCAGGACCTCGGCTCCGGAGCGACGATCACCGTCGTCAGCGACCAGGGCCCGGCCGTCTCGAAGGCCATCGAGGGCCTCACCACGGAGGGCGCGCTCGGTCTGCTCTTCGCGGTCCTCGTCATCCTGGTGTTCCTGGCGTCGGTCCGCTCGACGCTGGTCACCGCGGTCTCCATCCCGCTGTCGGTGGTCCTCGCCCTGATCGTGCTGTGGACCCGCGACCTGTCGCTCAACATGCTGACCCTGGGCGCGCTGACCATCGCGATCGGCCGGGTCGTCGACGACTCGATCGTCGTCCTGGAGAACATCAAGCGCCACCTCGGCTACGGCGAGGAGCGGCATTCCGCGATCCTCACCGCGGTCCGCGAGGTGGCCGGCGCGGTCACCTCCTCCACCCTCACCACGGTCGCCGTGTTCCTGCCGATCGGTCTGGTCGGCGGCATGGTGGGCGCCCTGTTCGGCGCGTTCAGCCTGACCGTCACGGCCGCCCTGCTGGCCTCCCTCCTGGTCTCGCTGACCGTCGTACCGGTGCTGTCGTACTGGTTCCTGCGCGCTCCCAAGGGCACCCCCGAGGACGCCGAGGAAGCCCGCCGCGCGGCGGAGGAGAAGGAGAACCGGAGCCGGCTCCAGCGGATCTACGTCCCCGTCCTCAGGTTCGCGACCCGGCGCCGGCTCACCAGCGTGGCCCTCGCCGTCGTCGTCCTCCTCGGCACCTTCGGCATGGCACCCCTGCTGAAGACCAACTTCTTCGACCAGGGCGAGCAGCAGGTCCTGACGGTGAAGCAGGAGCTGAAGCCCGGCACCAGCCTCGCCGCGACCGACGTCCAGGCGAAGAAGGTCGAGCACCTGCTCGCCGGCGTCGACGGGGTGAAGGACTACCAGGTCACCGTCGGCTCCTCCGGCTTCCTGGCGGCCTTCGGCGGCGGCACCGACACCAACCAGGCCTCGTACCAGGTGATGCTGGAGGACTCGGCGTCCTACGACGACGTCCAGAGCCGGATCGAGGACGGGCTGAAGAAGCTCGACGGCATCGGCACGACCACGGTCGCCGCCGGTGACGGCTTCGGCAGCCAGGACCTGAGCGTCGTGGTGAAGGCGGCCGACGCGGACGTGCTGCGCACGGCGTCCGAGCAGGTCCGCAAGGCGGTCGCCGGGCTCGACCACGTCACCGACGTCACCAGCGACCTCTCGCAGAGCGTGCCGCGCATCTCCGTCCGGGCGAACTCCGCTGCGGCGGCGGCCGGTTTCGACGACCAGACGCTGGGCGCGGCGGTCACCCAGGCCGTGCGCGGGACGACGACGGCGAAGGCGGTCCTCGACGACACCGAACGCGATGTCGTCATCCGCTCGGCGACGCCCACGCGGACCCTGGCCGAGCTGAAGGCCCTCCGGCTCGGCTCCGTGCGGCTCGGTGACATCGCCACCGTCCAACTGGTCGACGGCCCGGTGTCGATGACCCGGATCGACGGGCAGCGCGCGGCCACCGTCACCGCCCGGCCGACCGGCGACAACACGGGCGCGGTCAGCACCCAGCTCCAGTCGAGGATCGACGCGCTGAAGCTCCCGGCGGGCGCCTCGGCCCAGATCGGCGGGGTCTCCTCCGACCAGGACAGCGCGTTCAAGAACCTGGGCCTGGCGATGCTCGCGGCGATCGCGATCGTGTTCATGCTGCTGGTGGCGACGTTCCGTTCGCTCGTCCAGCCGCTGATCCTGCTGGTCTCCATCCCGTTCGCGGCGACCGGCGCGATCGGTCTGCTGCTCGTCACCGGCACCCCGATGGGCGTCCCGGCGATGATCGGCATGCTGATGCTCATCGGCATCGTGGTGACCAACGCGATCGTGCTGATCGACCTCATCAACCAGTACCGCAAGCAGGGGTACGGCGTCGTCGAGGCCGTGGTGGAAGGCGGCCGGCACCGGCTGCGCCCCATCCTCATGACCGCGCTGGCGACCATCTTCGCCCTGCTGCCGATGGCCCTCGGCGTCACCGGCCAGGGCGGCTTCATCGCCCAGCCGCTCGCGGTGGTCGTGATCGGCGGTCTGATCACCTCGACGCTGCTCACCCTGCTCCTCGTCCCGACGCTCTACGCGATGCTCGAACTGCGCAAGGAACGCCGGGCCAGGAAGCGGGCCCTGAAGCGGCAGGCCGCACAGCCCGAGAAGACGCCCGAACCGGCCGGCGTCTGACGGCACGTCGGCGCGGCGGACACCCCGTCCGTCGCGCCGACGGTTTTTCCGGTGGATCGGTTCCTTATGCTGTGCGCTCGAACTGCTCGGCGGCGAAAGGGAATCGGGACGTGCCGCTGCACAAGGACGACCCGAGGACGCTCGGCGGATACCGGATCGTCGACCGGCTGGGCGCCGGAGGCATGGGGGTCGTCTACCGCGCCCGGTCACGGTCGGGGCGCGAGGTCGCGCTGAAGGTGGTGCACGCCCAGTACGCCGCGGACGCCGTCTTCCGGGCCCGGTTCCGGCAGGAGATCGCGGCCGTCCGCCGGGTGAGCGGCGCCTTCACGGCACCGGTCGTGGACGTCGACCCGGAGGCGCCACGCCCCTGGATGGCGACCCAGTACGTGCCCGGACGCTCGCTCGCCGACCGGATCCGCGAGGGCGGCCCGATCCGGGGCCCCGAGATACGGCTGGTGGCCCTCGGGCTGGTGGAGGCGCTGCGGGACATCCACCGGGCGGGTGTGGTGCACCGCGATCTGAAGCCGGCGAACGTCCTGATGGCCGAGGACGGCCCCCGCGTCATCGACTTCGGCATCTCCCGGGCGGCCGAGAACCACAACACCCTCACCGAGACCGGCCAGATGATCGGCACCCCGCCCTTCATGTCGCCGGAGCAGTTCACCGACGCCCGCTCGGTCGGCCCCGCCTCCGACGTCTTCTCGCTCGGCGCGCTGCTCGCGTACTCCCTCACCGGCCGCGGCCCCTTCGACGCCGACAGCCCCTATCTGACCGCCTACCGGGTGGTCCACCACGAGCCCGTGCTGGAGGGGGTGGCGCGCCCCCTGCGCACCGTCCTGGAGCGCTGCCTGGCCAAGGAGGCCAAGGACCGGCCCGGACTAGAGGAACTCGCGCAGGACTTCGCCTCCGTCCTGCCCGAGCCCGTGGGCGACGACGATCCGCCCACGATGACCCTGCGGCTGGGCCCGCTGCGGGCCGCGGCCCCGGAGACCGACCCGGGCAACGCCGCCGACCGCACCGCGGCGACCGGCACCACCACCGGCTCCGGCCGCCGACGACGGCGTATGCGCCCGGTGTGGGCCGCGGCCGGCACGGCCTGCGCGCTCTCCCTGGGCCTGCTCGGCTACATCACCTACGGTCCGGGATTCGCCGACGACAGCCCGGCGGCGAGCAGCGGCCCGGCCCCGTCGTCCGGCGCGTCCGCCGCCTCCCGCTGGGCGGCGCTCCCCTCCGGCTGGAAGCCCTGGCAGACGACCGTGACCGCGGACGCCGCGAGCGGACTGCGCAAGGCCCCGGACACCAGGGGGACCGCCACCGCGCCGTTCTGCGCGCGGGGCGGGGGCGCCGTCTACTGCGGGGGCAGCGCCCTCCTGCCGGTACGGATCGACGGCGCCACCGGGAAGATCCGGTGGCGGGCCGACATCGCGCCCGGCGGGACCTCGGCCGACCTGTACACCACGTCGGTCTTCGGCGTGCAGGACGGCGTGGTGCTCGTGGAACTGGTCGTCGACGAGGAGTCCGGCGGGACGAAGGTGCAGGCCGTCCTCGGCCTCGACAGCGAGACCGGCAAGACCCTCTGGACCCGCGACACCTACAAGGACGGCCTCGGATCGGTCTCCGCGGACGGTCTCGCCCTGATGGAGGAGGGCGACGGCCGCACGCTGACCGCCCGCTCGGCGAGCGACGGCACGGCCCGCTGGCAGGTGTCCCTGCCCGCCGGCCACTACTGCACACCGACCTCCCTGGAGGACCGCTTCTACGTGGAGTGCGTGACGCAGGAGGAGAACTCCGACGCCACCCAGTACCTCGTCATCGACTCCGCCGACGGCACCACCCGCCGGGTGACCTCGGTGGAGGGCAAGGCGTTCCTCGTCGGCTCCCTCGACGGGCGGCTCGTCTTCGTGGAGTCGGACGACGAGGACCCCTTCCTCAGCGGCGACGTCACGTACCACCGCATCGTGCGCATCGATCCCGACAGCGGCGAGCGCGAGGAGACCGAACTGACCGGCACGTTCCGGGGGCAGGCGGTGCTGCGGCACGACACGCTCTGGTTCTCCACCTCCGGCGGCCTGGTGACCGCCGTCGACCCGCTCACCGGCAACCGGAAGTGGGAGAGCCACACCAACATGGAGTCACCCGGTGCCGTCACCCTGGACGACGAGGGCAACACCGTGTACCTGGCCACCACCAGCGGCCGGATGGCGGCCCTGGACGCGGCGAAGGGCACCCTGCTGTGGGAGTCGGACGCCCGTGCCGAGGTCCTGGCCGGCGGGATCGAGCCGAGCGTTCTGATCAACAAGGGGTCGGTGGTGGTGGTGACCGCCGACGGCACGGTCTTCACCGTCGACCCGGCCCACCCCGACCGGACACCGGTCTCGGCGGGCTGACGTTGCCTATCCTGTGGATCGAACTGTCCGGCGGGGGAAGGGAACCGGCACGTGCCGCTGCACAAGGGCGACCCGAAGGCGCTCGGCGGATATCGGATCGTCGACCGCCTCGGGTCGGGCGGGATGGGCGTCGTCTACCTCGGCCGGTCCCGTTCGGGACGTGATGTCGCCGTGAAACTGGTGCACGCGCAGTACGCGGAGGACGCTGTCTTCCGGGCCCGGTTCCGGCAGGAGATCGAGGCGGTCCGCAAGGTCAGCGGTGCCTTCACCGCTCCGGTCGTGGACGCCGACCCGGAGGCCGTACGGCCCTGGATGGCCACCCAGTACGTGCCGGGTGCCGCGCTCTCCGCCCGTATCCGCGACGCCGGCCCGCTGAAGGGTACGGAGCTGCGCCGGCTGGCTCTCGGGCTGGTGGAGGCGCTGCGGGACATCCACCGGGCGGGTGTGGTGCACCGCGATCTGAAGCCGGCGAACGTCCTGATGGCCGAGGACGGCCCCCGCGTCATCGACTTCGGCATCTCCCGCGCCACCGAGAACCAGACCCTCACCGAGACGGGGCACGCGATCGGCACCCCGCCGTTCATGTCGCCGGAGCAGTTCAAGGACGCCCGCTCGGTGGGCCCCGCCTCGGACGTCTTCTCGCTCGGCGCGCTGCTGGTGTTCGCCGCCACGGGCCGCGGCCCCTTCGACGCCGACAGCCCCTACATGACGGCGTACCGCGTCATGCACGAGGAACCGTCGGTGGACCCGGTCGCCGAACCGCTGCGCGCGGTGCTGGTTCGCTGTCTGGCCAAGGAGGCCGGCGAGCGGCCCGGACTCGACGAACTGGGCCGGCAGCTGGCGGGCGCGCTGCCCGAGCCGGACCCGGGCGACGAGCCGACGGTGCCCCTGCGCACACCGACCCCTCCCGCACTGGCCTGCACCACACCCGGCGGCGCCACACCCGGTCGTGCCGCACCCGGCCGTGGCGCACTCGCCCGTGCCGGACTCGGCCGTGGCGCACTCGGCCGTGCCGTACTCGGGCTGGCCATGTTCGGGCGGGCCGCCTCCGGCCGTTCGGCGCCCAGCCGTTCGGCGCCCAGCCATCCGGCGCCGCCCGGCTCCGTACCGGGCGGCTCCGTACCGGGTGGGTCTGCGTCCGGCGGGTCCGTGCCTGGCGGGTCTGCGCCTGGTGGGTCTGCGTCCGGCGGGTCCGTGCCTGGCGGGTCTGCGCCTGGTGGGTCTGCGTCCGGCGGGTCCGTGCCTGGCGGGTCTGCGCCTGGTGGGTCCGTGTCCGGCGGCTCTGTGCCTGGTGGGTCTGCGTCCGGCGACTCCGCGCCCCGGGGTTCCGCGCCTGACGGGTCCGCGTCCGGCGGCTTCGCACCCGGCAGTTCCGCGCCTGGCGGGTCTGCGTCCGGCGGTTCCGCGCCTGGCGGGTCTGCGTCCGGCGACTCCGCGCCTCGCGGGTCCGCGCCCGGTGGATCCGCGCCCGGCAGCTTCGCGCCCGGCGGGTCCGCGCCCGGCGGGCCCGTGTCCGGCGGGTCCGTGTCCGGCGGCTTCGCGCCCGGTGGGGTCGTGCCCGGAGAGTCGGTCCGGGGGGTTCGGGCGGGCCGTCGGTCCTGGCTGTTGCGGTGGCCGGTGCTGGCCGCGGTGGCGGGTGTCCTCGCGGTGGCGGTCACCGGCTCCTTCCTGTTCGACCCGTTCCAGGGGGACGACTCGACGGCGGAGCCCGGCTCCGCGGGCGCCGGGTCCTCCCGCTGGGACCCCCTTCCCGACGGCTGGCAGCCCTGGCGGACGTCCGTCTTCGCGACGGCCGCGAGCGGGGTGCGCGAGCCGTTGGGCGGCGCCGGAGGGGTGGCCGACGGCGGCTCCCTGTCCTGCACGACGGGCAGCGGCGCCCTGTACTGCGGGGGCGACGGCACCCTGCCGATCCGGGTCGACGGGACGACGGGCCGGCTCGACTGGCGCGCGGAGCCCCTGCCCTCGGGCGTGACACGGGTGAGGTACGCCAGCACGCTCGTCGGGGTGCACGACGACGTGGTGCTGGTCAGACAGTCGGTCCTGAACAGCGCGGGCAACGACACGGCGGCCACCCTCGTCGCCCTCGACGCGGGCACCGGCGAGCGGCTCTGGTCGCGCCCGGCGGCGGACAGCTACGAGGCGCCCGCCGTCGTCGGGGATCTGCTGCTGATCCCGGACGGCCCGCGCGTGACGGCCCGCGACCCGCGCGACGGCGGTACGCGCTGGACCACGACGCTGGACGCCGGGGCCGGCTACTCCTGCCAGGTCCACGACGTCGACGGCCTTCCGTACGCGGGCTGCACCAACGCGGGCACACCGTCACGCACCGTCTTCTACGCCGTCGACCCCGCCGACGGCACACCCCGGAAGGTGAGCGTGCCGGACGGCGACGCCGTGCACGTCGGCACCGTCGACGGCGACCTGGTCTTCGTGATGTCCCGGCGGGAGGGCCGGACCTCCGCGGAGACGACGTACACCGAGGTCCTGCTGATCGACCCGGACACCGCGGCCGTACGGAAGAAGAAGCTGACGGGCGGTCCGCGCGGCACGGTCTCCCTGGTCGGCGGCGTGCTCTGCTTCGCCTCCTCCAGCGGCCTGCTGACCGCCTACGCGCCCGGGACCGGCAAGCGCCTGTGGGCGACCTCGACCACCCTCCAGCAGCCCGGCGTGCCCGTCGCCGACGGGCAGGGCCGCACGGTGTTCGCGGCCAGTGCCTCCGGGCGGGTCGCCGCCCTGGACACGGGCAAGGGCACCCTGCTGTGGGAGTCCCCCGCGCGCGCCGACCATGTCGCCGAGCCGGGCTACGCGGCGGCGCGCGTGTTCCTCGACGAGGGTGCCCTGGTGGTGCTGTGCCCGGACGGGACCGTCGTCACGCTGGACCCGGCCCACCCCGACCTGGAGCCGGTGTCGGGGTGATCCGGGGCCCGCGCGGGTCCGGCTACGGCAGCGCCAGCATCCGCTCCAGCGCCAGCTTGGCGAACGCCTCGGTCTCCTGGTCGACCTCGATGCGGTTGACCAGCTTGCCCTCGGCCAGCGACTCCAGGGTCCAGACCAGGTGGGGGAGGTCGATGCGGTTCATCGTCGAGCAGAAGCAGACCGTCTTGTCGAGGAAGACGATCTCCTTGCCCTCGGGCGCGAAACGGTTCGCCAGCCGGCGGACCAGGTTCAGCTCGGTGCCGATGGCCCACTTCGAGCCGGCCGGGGCCGCCTCCAGCGCCTTGATGATGTACTCGGTCGAGCCGACGTAGTCCGCCGCGGCGACCACCTCGTGCCGGCACTCGGGGTGCACGAGCACGTTCACACCGGGGATCCGGGCGCGGACGTCCTCGACCGACTCCAGGCTGAAGCGGCCGTGCACCGAGCAGTGGCCGCGCCACAGGATCATCTTCGCCGCGCGCAGCTGCTCGGCGGTCAGCCCGCCGTTCGGCTTGTGCGGGTTGTAGAGGACACAGTCCTCCAGGGACATGCCCATGTCGCGGACCGCGGTGTTGCGGCCGAGGTGCTGGTCGGGCAGGAAGAGGACCTTCTCGCCCTGCTCGAACGCCCACTCCAGCGCCCGCTGGGCGTTGGACGAGGTGCAGATCGTGCCGCCGTGCCGGCCCGTGAACGCCTTGATGTCCGCGGACGAGTTCATGTACGAGACGGGCACGACCTGCTCGGCTATCCCGGCCTCGGTCAGCACGTCCCAGCACTCGGCGACCTGCTCGGCCGTCGCCATGTCGGCCATCGAGCAGCCGGCGGCGAGGTCGGGCAGGACCACCTTCTGGTCGTCCGACGTCAGGATGTCCGCCGACTCGGCCATGAAGTGCACACCGCAGAACACGATGTACTCGGCCTCCGGGCGGGCGGCCGCGTCCCGGGCCAGCTTGAAGGAGTCGCCCGTGACGTCGGCGAACTGGATCACCTCGTCGCGCTGGTAGTGATGGCCGAGCACGAAGACCTTGTCACCGAGCTTCTCCTTGGCCGCGCGGGCGCGCTCGACCAGGTCCGGGTCGGAGGGCGAGGGCAGGTCGCCGGGGCACTCGACACCCCGCTCACTCTTCGGGTCGGCCTCGCGGCCGAGCAGCAACAGGGCGAGCGGAGTCGGCTGTACGTCGAGCTCCGTGGTCTGGGCGGTGGTCACGTCACGCACCCTTTCTACTTTCGTCGAACTGCTTTTCGTCGAACTGACGCTATCTATGATAGCCTGCTTCGTGTCACGTTGACGATGGTCATCGCGTCGATGTGACATGAATCCCGGAGACGGCACGTGGACGGCCCGGAGACGGCGAGGACAGGCCGCCGGGCGGGCCGGGCGGTCGCTGTTCGCTTCGCCGCCGGTGTGCGAGCATGAACGTAGTGCCCGGCCCGGAATGAATCCGCGGCCCCGTCGGTTGCAACCGTCGGCAAGCAGCCTCCGTACAACCCGGGAGAGATGTAGATGTCCGTATCGGACGAGACCAGCACCGCCACCGACGGCATCATCCTGTCCGACGCCGCCGCGGCGAAGGTCAAGGCCCTGCTCGACCAGGAAGGCCGCGACGACCTGGCGCTGCGCGTCGCCGTGCAGCCCGGCGGCTGCTCCGGCCTGCGGTACCAGCTCTTCTTCGACGAGCGCTCCCTCGACGGCGACGTCGTCAAGGACTTCGACGGCGTCAAGGTCGTCACCGACCGGATGAGCGCCCCGTACCTGGGTGGCGCCTCCATCGACTTCGTCGACACCATCGAGAAGCAGGGCTTCACGATCGACAACCCGAACGCCACCGGCTCCTGCGCCTGCGGCGACTCCTTCAGCTGAGCCTCGCCGAGACGTACGACGAAGGCGGCGACCCCTCCCCGGGGCCGCCGCCTTCGCCGTATGTGCGCGGTGTCTGTGCCTACTGGACCTCGGGCAGGCGCGCCCCCGCCTTCTCCAGCGGTACGGCCGCCCCGTCCGAGCCGACCACCTTCCGGCTGCCGAGCGGCGCGTCCAGCCGTACGGTCTCGTGGTACTGCTTGGCGATCAGGATGCAGACCTTGTCCGGCCAAGGCGTCTCGGTCACGGTGACCGTCACCTGGCCGTCGGACTCCTTCGCGCTCGCCGCGTAGTCGGCGCACACCCCGCCCGTGAAGCTCACGACCAGCTCGTCGCCCTCGGCCGTATAGCCGTCCACCTGCACGTTCCGGGTACCCGAGGAGGCACTCGGTTCCGGGGTGAGCGGCGTGGCGGCCAGCAGATAGGCCGGGTCGACCGCCGGCTGCGTCACCCGGTACGCGTCCGCGGCTCCCGTGCCCTGCACGTCGAACAGCCAGGACGGCACGAGCACCTGCCGCCCGTCCGAGGTGTGCGGGGCGAGCCCGAGCACCGCGTCCTCGACGGTCACGGTCTCCGTGGAACCTGAGCCGGAGCTCGTGGACGAGCCGCACGGGCTCTCCAGCCGGTCCTTCAGCGGCACCGGGCTGGCGCATCCGCCGATGCCCATTCGGTGGTCGCTCCCCGGCGCCGCGTTCAGCGCCTTCAGCGCCTCCGTGGCGGTCACCAGGGGGTACGCGGCACCCTCGACCGGCGCCTTGAGCTGCCCGTTCCCGCCGATGACGACCCCGTCGGCGCCGACGCTGATCCCGGTCGTCCACCCGTAGGTGGGCAGACCGCCGACCTCCGGGTCCGCGTTCACCACCCGCTGGGCGCCCATGACCTGGCTCGCGTCCACCTTGGCGTCGTCCTGCCCGACCGCCTTCAGGATCGGCGCCGCCGCCTTCTTCGCGGCCGCCTCGCTCACCGGATCGGCCGCCGGGGCCGCGGGATCCTTGGCGCACTTGGCGATACCGCCCTTGCAGGCGTCCGTGCCCGGCGCGTACCGGCTGAACGTCCACATGCCCGGCGCCTGCCGGTTCACCCGCAGCACCGGCCCCGAGCCGTCGTTACCGGCGCCCACCTTCCAGGCCTCGCCGTCGGCCACGGGCGTCCCGTCCACCCCGAGCGCCTTCGCCAGCCGCGCCACCTCGTCCTTGCCGACCTCGCCCTTCGCCCAGTACACGGGCGCGGAACCGGGACCGTCGGGGAGGGCGCCGGCCGCCTGGTACGTCACCCCGTACGGGTTCGGCTCACCGGGCGCGATGCCGTTCGGCCCCCCACCGGAGGCGGTCCCGAGGTAGTCGTCCAGCGCCAGCGGTACGGGGGTGCCGCCACCGGAGGGCGCCCCGGCACCGGCGCCGCCGCCCCCGCCGGCCTGCGCGCTGAGATACGCCCCGCCCCCACCGACCAGCAGCACGGCGGCGGCGACGGACAGAACGAGGAAGGGGGACCGCCGACGCCGAACAGGCAGGGTCTCGTCCCCACCACCGACCGCGAGGGGCCCCGGAACCTCCTGGGCGACCAGAACTTCCTGACTGCCCCGGATCCCCTCGGCCTCCTGGCCTTCCAGGACCTCCCGGACCTGGGAAGCTTTCTCGACATCCGGGGCCTCACTGATCCCCCGGGCCTCCAGAACCTCCTGAGCTTCCTGGTCCCGGCCCTCCGGGCCCTCCGCGGCCTCCCGCCGGGAGGCGTCATCCGGACCTTCACCGGCCTCCCGGACGTGTGAAGCCTCCTCGGCCTCCGGGGCCTCCCGGGCTTCCCGGGCCTCACTGGCACCCCGGGGTTCAGCGGCTTCGCGGGCCTCAGCGGCTTCCCCGGTCTCGGGGACCCCATCGGCTTCCCCGGTCCCGGGGGCCACGGGGGCCTCCCCGGTCGGCGTGGGCTTCGGGATGGCCACCGCCGCTTCGGGTGCCTCGGGCTCAGGAGACTCCGTGACCGCGTCGGCGGCCTCCTCCGGCGTGCTCTCCGCCGCCTTCCGCTGTGCGACCTTCTCGGTCTGCTCCGCGGAGCCCGTCTTCTCCGGCTCGCGCGCGGCGTCGTCGTTCTCGGGTCGCTCGGTGTTCACCGCATCGCTCCTTCGGCTGCCCTGCTGTCGTACCTCACATCCCCTCGACGAGGGACAGCGATGGGACGCGGCGGGGGAGCGCACGGTTCCCTGTGAGCGCCCCGGCCGGAAAAGCCGTAAGGAAAGAGCGAAAGGAAATGCGGGGAAACCCCCTAGTTGCCGTAGTCCGGCATGGCCTCCAGGAGCCGCGCCGACCGCGCCGGGACGGAGACACCGTGGATGCGTGACGGGGAGACCGGGTGGGAAGTGATCTTCTCCGGAGCCGCCCAGTGCGGAGCCATCCGGGCGCAGTCGCCCCGCAGGGAGGCGAGGCCGCCTTCGAGGTCGGCCGGTGCGGGGGCGATGCGGAACTCGAGGTTCGTCATAGCGGAACCGTAAGCACGGAGACGCCCGCGAAGAAAGATCTACTATCGGGTAGTTTCGGCTGCTTCAGTGGCGCCGCTCCACCGGGTAGCGTGAACTGTCAATCCCCCTCCCCACAGGAGAGTCCACGCCGTGCGCATCGCAGTCACCGGCTCCATCGCGACCGACCACCTCATGACGTTCCCCGGACGTTTCTCCGACCAGCTGGTCGCCGACCAGCTCCACACGGTCTCGCTCTCCTTCCTGGTCGACAACCTGGACGTCCGCCGGGGCGGGGTGGGCGCGAACATCGCCTTCGGGATGGGACAGCTCGGCACCCGGCCGATCCTGGTCGGCGCCGCGGGCGCGGACTTCGACGAATACCGCGCCTGGCTGGACCGGCACGGCGTGGACACCGAGTCCGTCCGTATCTCCGAGACCCTGCACACCGCCCGTTTCGTGTGCACCACCGACGCCGACCACAACCAGATCGGCTCCTTCTACACGGGCGCGATGAGCGAGGCCCGGCTGATCGAGCTGAAGACCGTCGCGGACCGCGTCGGCGGCCTCGACCTGGTCCTGATCGGCGCCGACGACCCGGAGGGGATGCTCCGCCACACGGAGGAGTGCCGCTCCCGTGCCATCCCCTTCGCCGCCGACTTCTCCCAGCAGATCGCCCGGATGGGGGGCGAGGAGATCCGGATACTGCTGGAGGGCGCCACGTACCTGTTCTCCAACGAGTACGAGAAGGGCCTCATCGAGTCCAAGACCGGCTGGTCCGACGCCGAGATCCTCGCCAAGGTCGGCCACCGCGTCACCACCCTCGGCGCGCGCGGCGTCCGTATCGAGCGCGACGGCGAGGACCCGATCGAGGTCGGCTGCCCCGACGAGGAGCGCAAGGCAGACCCCACCGGCGTCGGCGACGCCTTCCGCGCCGGGTTCCTCTCCGGGCTCGCGTGGGGTGTCTCCCTGGAGCGTGCCGCGCAGGTCGGCTGCATGCTGGCCACGCTCGTCATCGAGACCGTGGGGACGCAGGAGTACCGGCTGCGGCGGGCGCATTTCATGGAGCGGTTCACCAAGGCGTACGGCGAGGAAGCGGCCGACGAGGTGCGCGCGCACGTGGGCTGACGCCTTCGTACAGGTGCGGGTGCGTGGGGGCTGGTCGCGTACACGCGGCGGTAGCCGCATGTCGACACGGCCCCGCGCCCCCGGCCCCCTCAGCTCACCCGACGTACGAGATAAGCGGTTCCCCTCTCCGCCGGTTCCTCGCCCTCGTACCCCTGGCCCCTCATCTCGCACCACGCCGGGATGTCCAGGCGGGCCGCCTCGTCGTCGGACAGGACCCGGACCAGGCCGCCCACCGGCACGTCCCCGATGACCTTCGCCAGTTCGATGACCGGGATCGGGCAGCGCTTGCCGAGGGCGTCCACGACCAGGACGTCCTCCTCCACGGCCGTGGCGGGTGCCGGCGCATCGAGCGCCCCGAGCTTCTCCCGGACCCCGGCGACCGCCCCCGGCAGCACCGCCAGGAACCGCTCCACGTCCTCCTCGGCCGCCCCGGCCGGCAGCGACACCCGTACGTTCCCCTCGCTCAGCACCCCCATCGCCTTGAGCACATGGCTCGGCGTCAGGGTGCTGCTGGTGCAGGACGAGCCCGAGGACACCGAGAACCCCTCCAGGTCCAGCTCGTGCAGCAGCGCCTCCCCGTCGACGTACAGACAGGAGAAGGTGACGATCCCCGGCAGTCGTCGCTCCGGATCGCCCACCACCTCGACGTCCGGGACCAGTTCGGGCACCCGTACCCGGATCCGCTCCGTCAGCTCCCGCAGCCGTACCGCCTCCCGGCCGGCCTCGGCCCGTACGGCCCGCAGGGACGCGGCGGCCGCCACGATCGCCGGCAGGTTCCCGAACTCCTCCGTCTCGCGGGCCGCGTACCGCACCCCCTTGCGCACCACGAGCAGCCCGACCCCCGACGGTCCGCCCCATTTGTGCGCACTGGCGGTCAGGACCGACCAGTCGCCGTCCACCCGCCCCCACCCGAGCGACTGCGCCGCGTCCACCAGCAACGGCACCCCGGCCGCCCGGCACACCTCGGCGACGGCCGCCACCGGCTGCTCGGTGCCCACCTCGTGATTGGCCGACTGGAGACACGCCAGCGCGGTGTCGGAGCGGAGCGCCTCCTCGTACGCCGCCACCGCCACCGCCCCGCTCCGCGTCACCGGCACCCGCGTCACCGTCCCGCCGTCCGCCTCCAGCGCTTCGGCCGAATGGAGCACCGAGGAGTGTTCGACGGCTGACACGATCAGGTGACGCCCGATCCGCCGACGGCCGGCCAACACCCCTGCGACACCCGTCTGGACGGCCCGGGTTCCGGACGAGGTGAACACCAACTCGTCCGCGCGACACCCCACGGCCTCGGCGGCGGCCTCGCGGGCGGCGTCGAGCAGGATCCGCGCCCTGCGCCCCTCCCGGTACAGCCGCCCCGGATCGGCCCACCCCTCGTCCAGCGAGGCCAACAGAGCCTGACGGGCGACGGGATGAAGCGGAGCGACGGAAGCGGCGTCGAAGTAGGCCATACGGCAACGTTAGAACGAGGGGAAGTGGATCAGGGGCGCGGGGAACTGCGCGACCGGCCACGAAAGCACCCGCACGCGCCGAACAGCCGCACTCGACGAACTACTAGGCGCTTTCGGCTGACCCGCGGCGCGTATGGCACCCCTCCCCGAGAACCCCCGGAGGGCGTCGGCTAGGGTTTGGTCCGCATAAACATCCAAACCCCTGCCCGACGCAGGGCGGCGACCGACCAGCGAGAAGGCCGCAGCCGATCCGCGCGGGCGAGACTCTCGGGAAGGCGCTACGTGAGTCCCAACGGCTCCGACCGCTCGCCGCGGCGCCCGATGCGGCGGAAGCTGCTGCAGGCAATGACCGCGGGCCTGGTCCTGGCGACCGCCACCGGTTGCACATACAAGGACTTCCCCCGCCTTGGCATGCCCACCCCCGTCACAGAAGAGGCTCCGCGGATCCTCTCCCTGTGGCAGGGCTCCTGGGCGGCCGCGCTGGCCACCGGCGTGCTGGTGTGGGGCCTGATCCTGTGGAGTGCTTTCTTCCACCGGCGCAGCCGTACGAAGGTCGAAGTTCCTCCGCAGACCCGGTACAACATGCCGATCGAGGCGCTGTACACGGTGGTCCCGATCATCATCGTCTCGGTGCTGTTCTACTTCACGGCCCGCGACGAGTCGAAGCTCCTCAGCCTCGAGAAGAAGCCCGATGTCACGGTCAACGTGGTCGGCTTCCAGTGGAGCTGGTGCTTCAACTACGTCGAGAACGTCGAAGGCTCTACCGGCGACGCGAAGACCGACGAGAACCTGGCCGCGATCCCGGACCGGTTCAAGAAGGACTTCCCGGCCGACGCGGGCGGCGTCTACACCTGCGGTGTCCCCGGTGAGCGGAACCCGCAGACCAACAACCCGGGCCCGACCCTCTGGCTTCCTGAGGGCAAGACGGTCCGCTTCGTCCTGACCTCGCGTGACGTCATCCACTCCTTCTGGGTGGTGCCGTTCCTCATGAAGCAGGACGTCATCCCGGGTCACACGAATGCCTTCCAGGTGGTCCCCAACCATGAGGGCACCTTCCTGGGCAAGTGCGCCGAGCTCTGCGGCGTCGACCACTCCCGGATGCTGTTCAACGTGAAGGTCGTCTCCCCCGAGCGCTACGCGCAGCACCTCAAGGACCTCGCCAAGAAGGGGCAGACCGGTTACGTTCCCGCGGGCATCGAGCAGACCGCCCATGAGAAGAACCGGGAGACGAACAACCTGTGAGCATCCTCAACGAACCCCAGGGTGCCGCGGCAGCTGAAGACTCATACGAGAACGAGCTGCCGGTCCGGCGCAAGCAGCCCGGCAACGTCGTGGTCAAGTGGCTCACCACCACCGACCACAAGACCATCGGTACGTTGTACCTGGTGACGTCGTTCGCGTTCTTCTTGATCGGCGGCGTGATGGCGCTCTTCATGCGCGCCGAACTGGCCCGTCCGGGCCTGCAGCTGATGTCGAACGAGCAGTTCAACCAGGCGTTCACGATGCACGGCACGATCATGCTGCTGATGTTCGCGACGCCGCTGTTCGCCGGTTTCACGAACTGGATCATGCCGCTCCAGATCGGCGCGCCCGACGTGGCGTTCCCGCGGCTGAACATGTTCGCCTACTGGCTGTACCTGTTCGGCTCGCTCATCGCCGTCGGCGGCTTCCTCACCCCGCAGGGTGCGGCCGACTTCGGCTGGTTCGCCTACTCCCCGCTGTCGGACGCGGTCCGCAGCCCGGGCATCGGCGCCGACATGTGGATCATGGGTCTGGCCTTCTCCGGCTTCGGCACCATCCTCGGCTCGGTCAACTTCATCACCACGATCATCTGCATGCGCGCGCCGGGCATGACCATGTTCCGCATGCCGATCTTCGTGTGGAACGTCCTGCTGACCGGTGTCCTGGTCCTGCTGGCCTTCCCGGTCCTCGCGGCCGCGCTGTTCGCCCTGGAGGCGGACCGCAAGTTCGGCGCCCATGTCTTCGACGCCGCCAACGGCGGAGCCTTGCTATGGCAACACCTCTTCTGGTTCTTCGGCCATCCAGAGGTGTACATCATCGCGCTACCGTTCTTCGGCATCATCAGTGAGATCATCCCGGTCTTCTCCCGCAAGCCGATGTTCGGCTACATGGGCCTGATCGCCGCGACGATCGCCATCGCCGGCCTCTCCGTGACGGTGTGGGCGCACCACATGTACGTCACCGGTGGTGTCCTGCTCCCGTTCTTCTCCTTCATGACGTTCCTCATCGCCGTCCCGACGGGCGTGAAGTTCTTCAACTGGATCGGAACGATGTGGAAGGGGTCATTGAGTTTCGAGACCCCGATGCTCTGGGCGGCGGGCTTCCTCATCACCTTCACCTTCGGTGGTCTGACCGGCGTCATCCTGGCCTCGCCGCCGATGGACTTCCACGTGTCCGACTCGTACTTCGTGGTGGCGCACTTCCACTACGTCGTCTTCGGCACCGTCGTCTTCGCGATGTTCGCCGGCTTCCACTTCTGGTGGCCGAAGTTCACCGGCAAGATGCTCGACGAGCGCCTCGGCAAGATCACCTTCTGGACGCTGTTCTTCGGCTTCCACGGCACCTTCCTGGTGCAGCACTGGCTGGGCGCCGAGGGCATGCCGCGTCGTTACGCCGACTACCTGGCGCAGGACGGCTTCACCGCCCTGAACACGATCTCGACGATCAGCTCGTTCGTCCTCGGTCTGTCGATCCTGCCGTTCCTCTACAACGTGTGGAAGACGGCCAAGTACGGCAAGAAGATCGAGGTCGACGACCCGTGGGGCTACGGCCGCTCCCTCGAGTGGGCGACCTCCTGCCCGCCGCCGCGGCACAACTTCCTCACCCTGCCGCGGATCCGCAGTGAATCCCCGGCGTTCGACCTGCACCACCCGGAGATCGCCGCGCTCGAGCAGCTGGAGCACGCCGGCCACGGTGCCATCGCGGGCAGCAAGGAGGCCGGCAAGTGAAGGTCCAAGGCAGGATGTTCACGTGGCTGAGCGTGTTCATCCTCATCATGGCGATCGTCTACGGCGTCTGGTCGAAGGAGCCGGCGGGCACCACGGCCCTCTTCCTGGCCTTCGGTCTGTCCATCATGATCGGCTTCTACCTGGGCTTCACGGCCCGCCGGGTGGACGCGGGCGCCCAGGACAACAAGGAGGCGGACGTCGCGGACGACGCCGGCGAGCTGGGCTTCTTCAGCCCGCACAGCTGGCAGCCGCTCGCGCTCGGCGTCGGTGGCGCCATCGCCTTCCTCGGTGTCGCGATCGGCTGGTGGCTGCTGTACTTCTCCGCCCCGATCATCCTCATCGGCATCTGGGGCTGGGTCTTCGAGTACTACCGCGGTGAGAACCGCACCCAGTAGCACGCGCCGAACCCACGGGAGCCCGGACACTCCGTCAAGGAGAGTCCGGGCTCCTTCGTTCGCCGCAATCCCTGTCCTCCATACGTGGCGTCCAGCGCGCCGTGGTTGACGCGGCTCCCTAGCGTGAAGCCATGAGCCACACACCCCGCCCCCGCACAGTCGTCAGCTGCACGGTGCTGGTGATCGCCCTCGGAGCGGGCGTCGTCACCGCCTGCGGATCCGACGGCAACCCCCTCGCCGAGCGCCCCTACGACGCGAGCGACCGGATCTCCTTCAACGGCCCCGACGGCGACGGCAGGAAGAAGGCCGACCCGGACAAGCCGCTGGAGGTCGTCGCCCGGGACGACGACGAGCCCCTCACCGACGTCACCGCCGTGGACGCCTCAGGGCGCTACGTGGCGGGCGAACTCGCCGCCGACGGCAGCCGCTGGCACAGCACCGAGCCGCTGGCCGCCGACGCCCACTACACGGTCCGGGTGAGCACCGAGGACGCCGACGGCGCCCCCGGCCGCCGGGTCCTCACCTTCGACACCGGCAGGCCCAGCGGCAAGAAGCGCCTGACGGTCGAGCTGGGCCCGGACCAGGGCACGTACGGCGTCGGCCAGCCCGTCACCGCCAAGCTCAGCGAGCCGGTCAAGGACCCGGCCCAGCGCGCGATAGTCGAGCGCGGTCTCAAGGTCGACTCCACGCCCTCCGTGCCGGGCGCCTGGTACTGGGTGGACGACAAGGAACTCCACTACCGCCCCCAGGAGTACTGGCCCGCCCACGCCACGGTCCGCGCCCACAGCAACCTCGACGGCATCCGGATCAGCGACCGCCTCTGGGGCACCACGTCCAAGGACGTCAGCCTCACCATCGGGGACCGCGTCATAGCCGTCACCGACGCCTCGTCCCACTCGCTGACGTTCTACAAGAACGACGAGGTGATCAACACCATCCCGGTCACCACCGGCAAGCCCGGATTCGAGACCCGCAACGGCGTCAAGGTCGTCCTCGGCAAGGAACAGTTCGTCCGGATGCGCAGCGCCACGGTCGGCATCGCCGAGGGCTCCTCGGAGTCGTACGACCTGCCCGTCTACTACGCCACCCGGCTCACCTGGAGCGGCGAGTACGTCCACGCCGCGCCCTGGTCCGTGGGCTCCCAGGGCTACGCGAACGTCAGCCATGGCTGCACCGGTATGAGCACCGCCAACGCCGAGTGGTTCTTCGACCACGTCCGCCAGGGCGACGTCGTCAAGGTCGTCAACAGCTACGGCGACACGATGGAGCCCTTCGGCAACGGCTTCGGCGACTGGAACGTCGACTGGCCGAAGTGGAAGACCGGCAGCGCCCTGACCACGGGCAAGCACAAGACCCAGCCGGACACGTCAACCCTGAGGCCTACGGCGGTGTAAGGAGCCTTTCAGGGGCGCGGGGCTGTATCGATGTGCGGCTCCGCCGCGTGGGCGCGCCAAGCCACCACGGTGCCGCACCCGCTCCGCAACGCCCCCAGGCGCCCCTCTAGGCGCTCTGAAGCCTCTTCTCCCGCAACAGGGAAGCCAGCGCCCCCGCGAACTCCACAGGCTCCACAGGCAGCGTCACAGCCGCATCGGCCCGGCTCCACGTCGCCAGCCACGCATCCTGCGGCCGGGCGATCAGCAACAGCACCGGCGGACACTGGAACACCTCGTCCTTGATCTGCCGGCACATCCCCATCCCCCCCATGGGCACGGCCTCGCCGTCCAGCACGCACACATCGATCCCGCCCTTGTCCAGCTCCCGAAGCACCGCGTCCGGAGTGGCGCACTCCACGAACTCGACCACCGGTACATCGGGAGCCGGTCGCCGGCCGGTGGCCAACCGCACCTGCTCGCGGGTGTTGGAGTCGTCGCTGTAGACCAGCACCGTCGCGGTCGCCTGCATGCTTCCTCCGTGACTTCAGCGTCGTACGGACAGAACCGATGCGGCGGATGCTACTCCCTTGAACACCTCGTCAACAGCGCTTGGAACACCACTTCGATGGGCCATACGGGCCCTACACGGCCTGCGAACACTCCGAACGGCACCCCCCGGAGTGAGGGCGGGATAAGCGACCGACATAATGTCGGTCGTGGCGACAGCAACGACAGTAGAAACCGGGCACGCGCACCCGTCGGTCAATCGGCCGAACCTCACCAGCGTCGGAACCATCATCTGGCTGAGTTCCGAGCTGATGTTCTTCGCGGCCCTCTTCGCGATGTACTTCACCCTGCGATCGGTGACGGGGACCGAGTACTGGAAGAGTCAGGCCGAGTTCCTGAACTTCCCGTTCTCGGCGACGAACACCACGATCCTGGTGCTCTCCTCCCTCACCTGCCAGCTCGGCGTCTTCGCCGCCGAGCGCGGTGACGTGAAGAAGCTCCGGGGCTGGTTCATCGTTACGTTCATCATGGGTGCGATCTTCGTCGGCGGTCAGATCTTCGAGTACACCGAGCTGGTGAAGAAGGACGGGCTCTCGCTCTCCTCCGGCCCGTACGGCTCGGTCTTCTACCTGACCACCGGCTTCCACGGACTGCACGTGACGGGCGGCCTCATCGCCTTCCTGCTGGTCCTGGGGCGCACCTACGCGGCCAAGAGGTTCACCCACGAACAGGCGACCGCCGCGATCGTCGTGTCCTACTACTGGCACTTCGTCGATGTCGTCTGGATCGGCCTCTTCGCCACGATCTACATGATCAAGTAGCACGGGCCCGTTCCCGCCAACGCAAGCATCGACGCAGAAGATCCTGACACCGGGGTAATCCGTGAAAAAGCTCTCCGCACGACGACGCCATCCGCTGGCGGCGCTCGTCGTCCTACTCCTCGCGCTGGCGTGCACGGGGGGGCTGTACGCCGCGTTCGCGCCCGCGAGCAAGGCGCAGGCAGATGAAACCGCCCAGTCCCTGGCCATCGACGAGGGCAAGAAGCTCTTCGCCGTAGGCTGCGCCAGCTGCCACGGCACCAAGGGTCAGGGCAGCTCCGACGGCCCGAGCCTGGTCGGCGTGGGCGCTGCCGCCGTCGACTTCCAGGTCGGCACCGGGCGCATGCCGGCCGCGACCTCCCAGGGCGCCCAGGTGCCGCGGAAGAAGGTCATCTACACCCAGGCCGAGATCGACCAGCTGGCCGCGTACATCGCCTCGCTCGGCGCCGGCCCGAACGTCCCCACCGATGCCGAGTACGGCACGGAGGGCGCCGACATCGGCAAGGGCGGCGAGCTGTTCCGCACCAACTGCGCGCAGTGCCACACCGCCAGCGCCAAGGGCGGTGCCCTGACCCACGGCAAGTTCGCCCCCACGCTCGAGGGTGTCGACCCGAAGCACATCTACGAGGCCATGCAGACCGGCCCGCAGAACATGCCGTCCTTCCCGGACACCACGCTCACCGAGCAGAACAAGAAGGACATCATCGCGTACCTGGACGCGATCGACAGCGACGAGACGGTGAACCCGGGCGGTCTGGAGCTGGGCGGCATCGGCCCGGTCAGCGAGGGTCTCTTCGCGTGGATCTTCGGCCTCGGTGCGCTGATCGCGGTCGCCGTCTGGGTCGCCGCTCGGACCGCAAAGGCCAAGAAGTCATGAGTAGCCAAGACATTCCAGAAGAGAACCTGCCTGCTGCGCAGGACAGCCACGGCGCGGTAGCCGTCGCGGACGAGAAGAACCCGTTCGCCGACCCGGGACTGCCGCCCCACGAGCACCGCATCCAGGACATCGACGAGCGGGCCGCCAAGCGGTCCGAGCGCGCGGTCGCCCTGCTGTTCACGGTGTCGATGCTCGCCACCGTCGGCTTCATCGTCTCGTACGTGGCGATCCCGATCGACAAGTCGATCTTCGTCTTCCCGATCGGCCACATCAGCGCGCTGAACTTCGCGCTGGGTCTGACTCTCGGCACGGCGCTGTTCACCATCGGTGCCGGCGCGGTCCACTGGGCCCGCACCCTGATGTCCGACGTCGAGGTCGCCGACGAGCGGCACCCGATCGCGGCCGAGCCCGAGGTCCGGGCCAAGGTCCACGCGGACTTCAAGCAGGGCGCCAAGGAATCGGTGATCGGCCGTCGCAAGCTGATCCGCAACACGATGTTCGGCGCGCTGGCCCTGGTGCCGCTCTCCGGCGTCATGCTGCTGCGCGACCTCGGTCCGCTGCCCGAGGACAAGCTGCGCCACACGCTGTGGGCCAAGGGCAAGCTCCTCGTCAACATGAACACGAACGAGCCGCTGCGTCCCTCGGACGTGGCCGTCGGTTCGCTGACCTTCGCCAAGCCCGGGGGCCTGGAGGAGCACGACGAGGACTTCCAGAACGAGATCGCCAAGGCTGCCCTGATGATCGTCCGGCTCCAGCCGCAGGACATCAAGGACAAGCAGGAACTCGAGTGGTCCCACCAGGGCATCGTGGCCTACTCGAAGATCTGCACCCACGTCGGCTGCCCGATCTCGCTGTACGAGCAGCAGACGCACCACGTGCTGTGCCCCTGCCACCAGTCCACCTTCGACCTCTCCGACGGCGCCAAGGTCATCTTCGGCCCGGCCGGTCACGCCCTGCCGCAGCTGCGCATCGGCGTGAACGACGAGGGCTACCTCGAGGCGCTCGGCGACTTCGAAGAGCCCGTCGGTCCTGCCTTCTGGGAGCGCGGATGAGCACCAACGAGAACGCACAGTCCCGCGACCGCGGGAAGGCGCCGGCCGGCGAGCGGATCGCCGACTGGGCCGACGGCCGGCTGGGGATCTACTCCCTCGCCAAGGCCAACATGCGCAAGATCTTCCCCGACCACTGGTCGTTCATGCTGGGCGAGATCTGCCTGTACAGCTTCATCATCATCATCCTCACGGGTGTGTATCTGACGCTGTTCTTCCACCCGTCGATGAACGAGGTGGAGTACCACGGCAGCTACGTCCCGCTCCAGGGACAGCTGATGTCCGAGGCGTTCAACTCGACCATGCACATCTCCTTCGACGTGCGCGGTGGTCTGCTCATCCGGCAGATCCACCACTGGTCGGCGCTGATCTTCCTCGCCGGCATGTTCGTGCACATGATGCGTGTGTTCTTCACCGGCGCGTTCCGCAAGCCGCGTGAGATCAACTGGCTGTTCGGCTTCCTGCTGTTCGTCCTGGGCATGTTCACCGGCTTCACCGGTTACTCGCTCCCGGACGACCTGCTCTCCGGCACCGGTGTCCGCTTCACCCAGGGCGCCATCCTGGCGACCCCGATCGTCGGCACGTACATCTCGATGTTCCTCTTCGGCGGCGAGTTCCCGGGCCACGACTTCGTGGCGCGGTTCTACTCGATCCACATCCTGCTGCTGCCGGGCATCATGCTCGGCCTGGTGGTGGGCCACCTGATCCTGGTCTTCTACCACAAGCACACGCAGTTCGCGGGCCCCGGCAAGAGCAACAAGAACGTCGTCGGCATGCCCCTGCTGCCCGTGTACATGGCGAAGGCGGGCGGGTTCTTCTTCCTGGTCTTCGGCACGATCGCGGCCATCGCGGCGCTCGCCCAGATCAACCCGGTGTGGGTCTTCGGCCCCTACCGTCCGGACCAGGTGTCCACCGGCGCCCAGCCCGACTGGTACATGGGCTTCGCCGAGGGTCTGATCCGCTTCATGCCGGGCTGGGAGGTCAACATCTGGGGCCACACGCTGGTCCTGGGCGTCTTCATCCCGCTGACGCTGTTCGGTGTCGTCCTCGTGGCGATGGCGGTGTACCCGTTCATCGAGTCGTGGATCACCGGCGACAAGCGCGAGCACCACATCCTGGACCGTCCGCGCAACGCCCCCACGCGCACCGCGCTGGGCGTCGCCTGGGTCACGATGTACATGATCACGCTGGTCGGCGGTGGCAACGACCTGTGGGCCACCCACTTCCACCTGTCGATCAACTCGATCACCTGGTTCGTCCGGATCTTCTTCTTCGTCGGACCGGTCATCGCGTACCTCCTCACCAAGCGCATCTGCCTCGGCCTCCAGCGCCGGGACCGGGACAAGGTGCTGCACGGTCGCGAGACCGGCACCATCAAGCGCCTGCCGCACGGTGAGTTCATCGAGGTCCACGAGCCGCTCAGCCAGGAGCAGCTCCACACCATCACGGCGCACGAGCAGTACCAGCCGGCCGCGGTCGGCCCGGCGGTCGACGAGAACGGTGTCGAGCGCAAGATCAAGCGGTCCGAGAAGCTGCGCGCCAAGATCAGCGGCGCGTACTTCGGCGAGGACCAGCAGATCCCGAAGCCGACCGTCGAGGAGTACAAGGAGATCACGAGCGGCCACGGCCACCACTGATCGTCCGGCGTCGCCACGCCGTGATCGAAGGGCCCCGTCCGGTGTTCGGACGGGGCCCTTCGCCGTGTCCTGAGCTGGATAAGGTGGCTCCACGTGGTTCTACGACACCCAGGAGCGGCTATGAGCGCTGTGACCCCCGCTGGAGGCGACACCGCGGCGGGCCGTTCCTGGCCCGACGTGCTGAACGCCCTGCTGTACGGCCGTGACCAGAGCGCCGACGCCACCGCGTGGGCGATGGACCGGATCATGCGCGGGGAGGCGACGGACGCGCAGATCGCCGGGTTCGTGGTGGCGCTGCGGGCCAAGGGCGAGACCGTCGAGGAGATCAACGGGCTCGTGCGGACGATGTACGCGCACGCCAACACGATCGAGGTGCCGGGCCGGACCGTCGACATCGTCGGGACGGGCGGCGACGGCGCCAAGACCGTCAACATCTCCACCATGTCGGCGATCGTCGTGGCCGGCAGCGGCGCCACCGTCGTCAAGCACGGCAACCGGGCCGCGTCCTCCGCCTCCGGTGCCTCGGACGTGCTGGAGAAGCTGGGCGTCAATCTGGAGCTGACCCCGGCGCGGGTGGCCGAGGTGGCCCGGGAGGCCGGGATCACCTTCTGCTTCGCGGTCAAGTTCCATCCGGCGCTGCGTCACGCGGGCGCCGCGCGCGGCCAGTTGGGCATCCGCACGGTCTTCAACATCCTCGGCCCGCTGACCAATCCGGCCCGGGTGCGGGCCCAGGCGGTCGGGGTCGCGGACCCGCGCATGGCGCCGGTCGTCGCGGGCGTCTTCGCCGAGCGCGGCCACTCCTCCCTGGTGTTCCGGGGCGACGACGGCCTCGACGAGCTGACCACCACGGCCACCTCCCGGGTGTGGGTGGTGCGCGAGGGCAAGGTCACCGAGGAGGTCTTCGACCCGCGGGACGTCGGCATCGAGCTGGTCCCGGTGGAGGCCCTGCGGGGCGGCGACCCGTCGTACAACGCGGAGGTCGCCCGCCGCCTGCTGGACGGCGAGCAGGGCCCCGTGCGGGACGCCGTGCTGCTGAACTCGGCGGCCGCCCTGGTCGCCCTGGAGCCGGGCACGGGCACCCTGGCGGAGCAGATCCGGGCCGGCATGGACCGCGCGGCCGAGTCCATCGACTCGGGCGCCGCCAAGCAGGCCCTGGACCGCTGGGTCGCGGCGACCAACTCCTGACGACGGCGAAGGAGCGCGGTCCCGTCATTCGGACACGGGTTGCGGGACCGCGATCACTTCCCGTACGTTCCTGTACAGGTCATGAGTGACAGTCATGAGGCCCCGGCCGACTGTCCGGCAACCCTCCGTCCGTGGCGGGGTGCCCCGGGTGAAGACCAGGCCGTGGGCAGCGAGGTCCACGGCAAGCGCGGACCCCTCGCGAAACACCAGGGGTCCTGGTCGTCGAGGGAGCCTTCTGTGAGCAAGCGAATGCGATAGGGCGCCGAGCCCCGCCTCCGCACACCCCTTTTCACTTTTCTCCGTGCTCGAGCCGTACCCGCTCGCACGGTGATTCCGCTTGCCCTTCACAGGAGTTCGCCATGTCTGTCTCCAGCGCTGCCACCACCCGCCCCGTTTGCGACCTTTCGGCGGAGCTGCCCGTTCTGGGCCGCGATGTCACCGTCCCGCTCGTCACCGGCGGCGAGGTCACCTACGCGGCGCTCGACTACGCCGCCAGCGCCCCCGCCCTCCAGCGCGTCTGGGACGACGTGGCGGCCTACGCCCCGTACTACGGCAGCGTCCACCGCGGCGCCGGCTACCTCTCCCAGCTCTCCACGGACCTGTTCGAGAACGCCCGCCGCACGGTCACCGCGTTCCTGGACTGCCGCGAGGACGACCAGCTCGTCTTCACCCGCTCCACCACCGACTCCCTGAACCTGCTGGCCGCCGCGCTCCCGGCCGGCTGCCAGGTCTTCGTCTTCGAGACCGAGCACCACGCGAGCCTGCTGCCCTGGAAGGACGCCCGGGTCACCTACCTGGACGCCCCGCGCACCCCGCGGCAGGCCGTCGAGACCCTGGAGCGCGCCCTCGCCGACCGCGACCCCCACGGTCCGGCCCTGGTCTGTGTCACCGGCGCGTCCAACGTCACCGGCGAGCTGTGGCCCGTACGGGAGCTCGCGGCGGCCGCGCACGCGCACGGCGCCCGGATCGTCCTGGACGCGGCGCAGCTGGCCCCGCACCACCCCGTGTCGGTCCGTGACCTGGACGTCGACTGGGTCGCCTTCTCCGGCCACAAGCTGTACGCCCCCTTCGGCTCCGGCGTTCTCGCCGGACGCGCCGACTGGCTCCGGGCCGCCGACCCCTACCTCGCGGGCGGCGGCGCCAGCCGCAAGGTCACCCGGCGCGAGGACGGGGGAGTGGACGTGGAATGGCACGAGACGGCCGCCCGCCACGAGGCCGGCTCCCCGAACGTCATCGGCGCCTACTCCATCGCCTCGGCCTGTAAGGCCCTCACGGAGGCCGGCTTCGACAACCTCGTCGCCCGTGAGCAGCACCTGATCGGCCGGGTCCGCGCGGGCCTCGCCGAGGTTCCGCAGGTCAGGATCCTGTCCCTGTTCGGCGACGACGCCCCGCGGGTCGGTGTGATCTCCTTCGTCGTCGAGGGCTGGAACAGCTCCCACTTCGCCGCGGCCCTCTCCGCCGAGTACGGCATCGGCGTCCGCGACGGCCTCTTCTGCGCCCACCCCCTGGTCCGCACCCTGCTGGGCAGCGACCCCCAGACCCAGGGCGAGTGCGGTGCCCCCGAGGCGGCCCCGGGCGAGAAGTCCCTGAACGCCATCCGGGTGAGCTTCGGCGCGGGGACCCCGGACGAGCACGTGGACCGTTTCGTGACGGCGGTCCGCGAGCTGGTGACCGAGGGCCCGCAGTGGACGTACCGCACGGAGGACGGCCGCTGCGTCCCGGCGGTGTGAGGCGCCGTCGCGCCGGAGGCGGGGTTCAGCCGGTCAGGAGTCCAGGCCGATCGCGAACGCCGCCTCCAGGTCGTGCTGGGAGTACGTACGGAACGCCACGTGCGTGTCCGTGGCCTCGACGCCGGGGATCTTGCTGATGCTGCCCGGGATGACCTCCGCGAGGTCCTCGTGCTGCTGCACCCGGACCATGGCGATCAGGTCGTACGTCCCGGTCACGGAGAACACCTCGCTCACGGAGTCCAGCGCCGCGATCCGCTCGGCGATCTCGGGGATCCGGTCCACGCTGGTCTTGATGAGGACGATCGCGGTGATCACGGCTGGTTCTCTCCCTCGGGGGCCGGAGCTGGGGCGGGCCTCACTCTAGTCGTACGGCCGAAACGCGCCCACGCGTAGCCGAACCCCAGGCCGAAGCCCACCAGGTGCGCCAGATAGGCCACCCCGGGCCCCTGGGCCGCCCGTCCCACCGCGATCCACTGGAGCGCCGCCCAGAACGGCAGCACCACCCACGCCGGGAACCGCAGCGGCAGGAAGAACAGGAACGGCAGCAGGCTGGTCACCCGGGCCCGCGGGAACAGGTACAGGAACGCGCCGAGGACCGCCGAGATCGCCCCGGAGGCCCCCACCAGCGACTGCGGCGACCCGGAGTGCGCGGCCGCGTACCCGAGCAGGGCGAGGTAGCCGCAGCACACGTAGAAGAAGGTGAACTCGACGCGGCCCATCCGTTCCTCGGTCATCGCCCCGAAGACGTAGAGGAAGAGCATGTTGCCCAGCAGGTGCACCCAGCTGCCGTGGACGAAGAGGGCCGTGGCGGGGGTCAGGACGGCGCGCGCGGAGCCCGTGAAGAGTTCCACCGGGACCACGCCCCAGCGGCGGAAATAGGCCCGCTGGGCGGCCATCAGCCCGTCCCCGGTGCCGTACGCCGGATCGAGCCCCGAGGCCGGGCCGATCACGAAGACCAGACAGCACACGGCGATCAGCCCGTACGTCACCGGCGCCGAGGGGCCGCGCAGAGCCTTGCGGACGGTCCCGCTCCAGTTGCCGATCATGACCACAGAGCATGACGCACCCCGGCAGATCGGTCGATATCGCCTCGCCGCTCGGCAGGGCGGTGGGACGGAGGGGCGGCGAGTACCCGCCAGGCCGTAGGGTTACGAGCCATGCACAGCGGGGAGCCTCCGGCGCGACCCTGATGGAAGACCGACACTAGAAGGACAGTCACGATGACGGTTCCCCTGCCGACCGCGACCACGCGGTGGCGCTGCACCCTCTGCGGCAACCTGACCAGGTTCGACGTGACGCGCTCGTCGAAGGTCGTGGAGTACGTGCACCTCGACCTCGCCGGAGAGCCGAAGGTCGAGGAGCGCGAGGTGGTCAGTGAGACCATCGAGTCGGTGCGGTGCCGCTGGTGCAACGCCGTGGATCAGGTGGAACTCGTGGATCGGCCGGGCGCCGGCTCCTGAGCGGAGCTGGCCCCGTACAGGTATTGGGGTGTGACGGATGGCGGAGAGCGCAGGCGGGGGGCCGGGCGACGGCGCCGCTGAGATGCTCGACCGTCCGCTGCCCGACGGCGTGCGCCGCCGGGTCGTGCAGATCGTCTCCGACGGCTTCGGCGGCCTGACCGTCGCCGAACTGCCCGCCCAGTTGCGGCAGTACGCCCGGTTCGCCCCGAATCGCCGGGCGAAGTTCGCGGGCAACGCGATGGCGGCCGCGCTGGAGACGGATCCGCTGTTCCGGCAGCGCATCGGCGAGAAGTTCAGAGACGCCCAGCCGGAGCTGTCCGGCGCCCTGGACTCCGGCTCGCCGACCCCGGCCGCGGACCCGCTCGATGTGGCGGCCGCGGCCTATGTGCTGCGGCCCCCCGGCTGGGTGAAGCTGGTGACGGCGGCCGGCGAGGAGGCCCAGCGGGCGGACGCCGAGCGGGCCGACGAGGAGAGCCGGGCCGAACTGGAGCGGCTGCGCGAGGAACTGGCGCAGGCCCGCGAGCAGACCCGCGCGGACACCGAACGGCTGCGCACCGAGCTGGACGCCGCCCGCAAGGACGCGGAGTCGGTCCACCGCAAGCTGCGTTCGGCCCTCAGTGACGTCAAGCGCGGCGAGGCGGCCCTGCGCAAGGTGCAGGGCGAGATCGAGGCCGTACGCGCCGAGGGGCAGGCCCAGGTGTCCGCCGCCGAGAGCGAGACCCGGCGGCTCAAGGCGCGCCTCGGGGAGGCCGAGGCGGCCCTGGAGGCCACCCGGCGGGCGGCCCGCGAGGGGCGCAGCGTCGAGGACATGCGGGTACGGCTGCTGCTGGACACCGTGCTCGACGCCGCCCAAGGGCTGCGCAGGGAACTGGCGTTGCCCCCGGTGTCGGTCCGCCCGGCGGAGACGGTCGATGCGGTCGAACCGGGACGAATGACCCCGAAGGACATCGCCGCACGCGCCCTGTCGGAGCACGATCCGGCCATCCTGGACCAGTTGCTGGCCCTGCCGCAGGCGCATCTGGTCGTCGACGGCTACAACGTGACCAAGACCGGCTATCCGCAGATGCCGCTGGAGAAGCAGCGGCTGCGGCTGCTCGGCCAGCTCTCGGCGCTCGCCGCCCAGACCGGCGCCGAGGTCACCTGTGTCTTCGACGGGGCCGAACTGGCCGCTCCGGTGCTGCTGGCGCCTCCGCGCGGGGTGCGGGTGCTGTTCTCCAAGGCGGGGGTCACCGCCGACGAACTCATCCGCCAGCTCGTGCGGGCCGAGCCCCCGGGGAGACCGGTCATCGTCGCCTCGACCGACCGCGAGGTCGCCGACGGGGTCGCGAAGGCGGGTGCCCGACCCGTGGCTTCCGCGATGCTTCTCAAGCGACTGTCCTGAAGGTCGAAGTTGCAGGTTTAATGCCCGAATTGGCGGGATCGTCACGCAACGTAGGGTCAAGCGCGCATCACAGCACGTGAGTTACAGGAAAAAACTGCGTTGCGTGACGTGATTTTTGTGGCTGGGGATTTGAACTGATCACAGCGAGGTCACTAAGGTCTGGTGCTCGAACCTCCACACGGGTGATCACTCAAAAGAAGGAGCCCGTCTCCGTGGCGTCCCATCGTCGACCGAAGCAGCCGTCCCGCGCACGCGTGACCGTGCTGACCACCGCAGCCGCCGCTGCCGTCGTGCTGAGCTCCCAGGCCGCCAACGCGGCCCCCAGCGAGAAGCTCAGCAAGGACGAGGTGAAGACCAAGGTCGACAAGCTCTACGAGGAGACGGAGCAGGCCACCGAGAAGCTCAACGGGGCCGAGGAGAAGCAGGAGAAGCTCCAGAAGGAGATCTCCACCATCCAGGACAACGTCGCCCGCGGCCAGGAGGAGCTCAACGAGCTGCGCGACTCCATAGGCCTGGCGGCCGCCGCCCAGTACCGCACGGGCAGCATCGACTCCTCCCTCCAGCTCTTCCTGTCCTCGAACCCGGACGACTACCTGGACAAGGCGTCCACCGCCGACCAGCTCAGCGCCCAGCAGGTCGAGGCGCTGAAGAAGATCCAGGAGAAGCAGCGCGAGCTCGCGCAGGAGCGCTCCGAGGCCGCCGACAAGCTCAAGGACCTCTCGGCCACCCGCGCCGAGCTGGCCAAGCAGAAGAAGGCGGTGCAGAGCAAGCTGGCCCAGGCGCAGAAGCTGCTCAACACCCTCACCGCCAAGGAGAAGGCCGCGCTGGCCGCCGAGGACGACCGCGCCAGCCGCTCCTCCGCCGACCGCGTCGACCTCGGCGACACCGGCAGCGCCTCCGGCCGCGCCGCCGCCGCCTTCTCGGCCGCCCAGTCCAAGATCGGCTCGCCGTACGTCTACGGTGCCTCGGGACCCTCCTCGTTCGACTGCTCGGGTCTGACCTCCTGGGCCTACGCCCAGGCCGGTGTCTCCATCCCGCGCACCTCCGAGGCGCAGTCCAGCTACGGCACGAAGATCTACTCCGCCAGCGACCTCCAGGTCGGCGACCTGGTGTTCTTCTTCAACGACCTGCACCACGTGGGCCTGTACGCGGGCAACGGCCAGATCCTGCACGCGCCGCGCACCGGCACGGTGGTCCGCTACGAGTCGATGAGCACCATCGGCGGCCCCTTCATGTGGGGCGTCCGCGTCTGATCCGCCGTGACCCCGAGCCGTCGGGATCCCGGCGTCCCGATCCTTCCAAGATCAGGACACGGCACCGCCCGAACGGGCGAATTACGGCAACCCGAAGTGACCCCCTGCCCCGCCGGTGACCTGCGTCAGCGGCGGGGCGTCACGTTGTGTGCCCGCGAAGGTCTTTGGCCGCCCCCCTGACACGGGGCTACTGTCTGCCGCGTTTCGTCCACCAGTGGAAGGAGCGCGGCTTCCCGTGGGGTCCCATCGCCGCCTTGCACCGTCCGGGTTCGACCGGGGCGCCACCGGAGCCCTCGGTGTGCTGTCCGCCGCTGCCGCCGCCCTCGGCGCCCTGACCGCCGTACCGGCCTCGGCCGCGCCGCACGACGACACCCGATCCGAGGTGGACCGCCTCTACGAGGAGGCGGAGCAGGCCACCGAAGCCTTCAACCAGGCCGGTGAGCGCGCCGAGGTCCTGCGCGGGCAGCTGCGCCACGCCCAGGACCGGATCGCCCGCCAGCAGGGGCACATCAACGAGCTGCGCGAGGAGCTCGGCTCGCTGGCCGGCGCCCAGTACCGCTCCGGCGGCCTCGACCCGTCCCTGGCGCTGCTGTTCTCCGACGACCCGGCCGACTACCTCGACAAGGCGTCGGTCCTGAACCGGATCTCCGCCCATCAGGCGGGCGAGCTCAGGGAGCTCCAGCTCGCGCTGCGCGACCTCGCCCAGGAGCGCACCGAGGCCGCCGGGCAGCTCGCCGAGCTGGAGAGGAGCCGCAAGGCCGTCGCCGGCCACAAGCGGACCGTCGAGCGCAAGCTCGCCCGGGCCCGGCAGCTCCTCGACGCCCTGCCGGCCGCCGAGCGCGCCGCCTACGACCGGGCCTCCCGCTCCGGCCGCACCGACCTGCCCGGCCTCACGGGCGCCGTCCCCGCCTCCGGCCGGGCGGCCGCCGCCCTCGCCGCCGCCCGCTCCGCCCTCGGCAGGCCGTACGTCTGGGGCGCCAACGGGCCCACCGGCTTCGACTGCTCGGGCCTGATGCAGTGGTCGTACGCGCAGGCAGGGGTGGCCCTGCCGCGCACCTCGCAGGCCCAGGCGCACACCGGGCGCCGCGTCCCGCTCTCCGAGGCCCGGCCGGGCGACATCGTCACCTACCGCTCCGACGCCAGCCACGTCGGCATGTACGCCGGCAACGGCCAGGTCATCCACGCGCCCTACCCGGGCGCGCCGGTGCGCTACGACCCGGTCGGGATGATGCCGGTGTCCTCGGTGACACGGCCCTGACCGGGGCTCCCGCACGGGGACGGCCGTACGATCGGGAGGATGGCTGGTCGTGGGCGGGTGCGTGGATCCGGGGTCCCGGGTCTCCGTCTGCTGCTCGTCGGCCTCCTTGTCGTTCTCGTCGGCTGCGGCGGCAGGCCCCCCACCGACACCTCCCGGACCGAGGTGCAGCGGCTGCTGGACCGGCGGGCGGCGGCCGTCCTGCACCACGACGCCGGCGCCTACGCCGCCACCGGCGCCCGCGCGGACTACGCCCGGCTGCGGACCGTGCCGCTCGCGGCCTGGTCGTACCGGGTGACCTCGGTGCGCCGGGCCGGCGACACGCTGACGGCCGGCGCCGAGCTGAGCTACCGCCTCCGGGACTACGACAGCGCCCCGGTCACCGTCGCCCGCACCCTGCGGCTGGCCCGGGACGCCGGCGGGCGCTGGGGCGTGACCTCCGAGCGGCCCGCGCAGAAGGCGGCCGAGCAGCTCTGGGACCAGGGCACGGTGACCGTGGTGCGCGGTGAGCACAGCCTGGTGCTGGGCACCGGACAGACCGCGGAGCGGCTGCGGGCCTTCGCCGGTCTCGCCGACGACGCCGTCCCGTCGGTGTCGGCGGCCTGGGGCACGGACTGGGCGGGGCACGTGGTGGTCCTCGTACCGAAGTCGCTGGACGGCATGGCGTCCCTGCTCGGCTCGCCCGCCTCCTCCTACCGGGGCATCGCCGCGGTGACGACCGGGGAGACCGGGGGCGGGGCCGACGGCCGCACCCGGTTCCCGGCCGACCGGGTGGTGGTCAACCCCGACGCGTACTCCCTGCTCGGCGCGCTCGGCCGGCAGGTCGTCCTCACCCACGAGACCACCCATGTGGCCACCCGCGCCCACACCGACGCGGCCACCCCGCTGTGGCTGTCCGAGGGATACGCCGACTGGGTCGGCTACCGCGACTCCGGGCGCACCCCGCGCCAGGTCGCGCCCGAGCTCCGGAGCGCGGTCACCGGGGGCCGGGTCCCGGCCGCGCTGCCCACCGACGCCGACTTCGGCTTCTCCGGCGACCCGGACCGGCTGGCGCGCGCGTACGAGGGCGGCTGGCTGGCCTGCCGGATGATCGCCGGGCGGTGGGGCGAGGTGAAGCTGGACGCGTTCTACCGGGCCGTCGGGGCCCACCAGGAGCGCGCCGGCGCGGTCGAGGGGGCCCTGCGCAGCGTGCTGGGCGTGTCCCTGCCCCAGCTGACCGCGGACTGGCAGACGTACCTGCGCGCTCAGCTCGCCTGAGCCGACACGGGGCTCGTGGTGTCAGGAGGGGGTGGCGGCGGCGGTCTCCCCGGTGCGGGTGGGCCGGCCGGTGCCGGGCTCCGGGGCCTCGGTGGGCTCGCTTACGGGCTCGCTTACGGGCTCGCGTACGGTCGAGCGCCACAGGCGGGCGGCGGCGGTCAGCGCGGCGGCCAGCAGCAGGCCGTTGCGGGCGAACAGCAGGGCCATCCCGAGCGGGGTGCTGTTCACGACGTCCGCGAAGTACACCGGGAACTCCAGCACCGTCACCGCGGACGCGGCCAGGACCAGCACGGCGGGACCGGTCATCCGGGTCGCGCGGGAGCACAGGCAGACCGCGGCCAGGCCCACCAGCCACACCAGGTACTGCGGGCTGATCACCCGGCTGGTCACCGTGAAGAGCAGGACGGCCGTGAACGCCGCGTCGGCCAGGGTGTGCGGTGCGAACCTGCGGGCCGTGAGCCGCCACAGCAGCAGCCAGCCGAACGCGACCGCCGTCAGGAACAGCGCCGCGTCGCTCACCACGGACACGTACGGGCCGAGGAACTCCACCGAGCCGTAGTTCAGCAGCACCCGCCCCCGCCAGCCGAACTGCCGGGCCACATGGAGGACGAGGGCGCCGAGCGACTCCACCTCGGTACCCCGGTCGCGCTGGAAGGTGAGGAAGGCGAAGGCGCCCGGCATCAGCAGGGCGAACAGGCCCGACAGCGCGGCGACCGTCACCGCCGCCGCGCCCCACGCCCGGCGCCGTACCGCGCCCGCCAGCAGCAGCACCGGCCACACCTTCAGCAGCGCGGCGAAGCCGGTGAGCGCGCCCATCACCCGGGGGTGGCGGACGCCCGCGAGGAGGGCGGCCACGGCGACCGCGGTCACCATCACGTCGTACCGGGCGTAGACCGTCGGACCGAGCAGCGGGAGGCCCGCCACCCACAGCCAGGCGCCGCGCAGCGAGCGGCGGGGACGCAGGCCCGCGTTCAGCAGCAGCACGAGGACGGCCAGGTCGGCCAGGAAGGCCAGGACGAAGAACGCCTGCGCGTAGTCCAGGAACGGCAGCAGGGCGGGGGAGAGGATCGCGAGGGCGGCGGCGGGCGGGTACTGCCAGGTGACGTCCGCCGACGGGAAGCCGCCGGTGCGCAGCACCTCGTACCAGCCCTGGTAGATGGACGACACATCGGTCGTCACGTCCGGGCCGGGGAAGAGGAACACCCGGAAGACGAACAGGAGCAGCACGAGCCGGGTCACGCCCCAGGTCGCCAGCAGCCAGCTGAGCGGCCGTCTCGCCTCCGTGATCTCCACCGGTGTCCGTCCTGTCGCCGTCCGAGATGATCTGTACGGCACTGTCCGTCCCGTGCGCCCATGATCCCCCCGCCGGCTGTGAGGCGCGGCCGGGCACGGCTGTGAGCGGGGTTTGGATAGGGTCGGCCCCGATGCACAAGACCCTGATCGTCACGAACGACTTTCCGCCCCGTCCCGGTGGTATCCAGGCGTTCCTGCACAACATGGCGCTCCGGCTCGACCCCGACCGGCTCGTCGTGTACGCCTCCACCTGGAAGCGGGGCCGGGAGGGCGCCGAGGCGACCGCCGCCTTCGACGCCGAGCAGCCCTTCACCGTCGTACGCGACTCCACGACGATGCTGCTGCCCACGCCCGGGGCGACCCGGCGGGCCGTCGGGCTGCTGCGGGAGCACGGGTGCACCTCGGTGTGGTTCGGGGCCGCCGCACCCCTCGGGCTGATGGCGCCCGCGCTCCGCAGGGCCGGTGCCGAGCGGCTGATCGCCACCACGCACGGGCACGAGGCCGGCTGGGCGCAGCTGCCCGCGGCCCGGCAGCTGCTGGGCCGGATCGGGGACGCCACCGACACGATCACCTACCTGGGCGAGTACACCCGCTCGCGGATAGCGACCGCGCTGAGCCCGGCGGCGGCCGGGCGGATGGTGCAGCTGCCGCCGGGCGTCGACGAGAAGACCTTCCACCCGGGCTCGGGCGGCGACGAGGTGCGGGCCCGGCTCGGGCTGACCGACCGGCCGGTGGTGGTGTGCGTCTCGCGGCTGGTGCCGCGCAAGGGCCAGGACACGCTGATCCTCGCGATGCCCCGGATCCTGGCCGCCGAGCCGGACGCCGTGCTGCTGATCGTCGGCGGCGGGCCGTACGAGAAGGATCTGCGCCGGCTGGCCCGGGAGACCGGGGTCGACGCCTCCGTGCGGTTCACCGGGGCGGTGCCCTGGAGCGAGCTGCCCGCACACTACGGCGCCGGGGACGTCTTCGCGATGCCCTGCCGGACCCGGCGGGGCGGACTGGACGTCGAGGGCCTCGGGATCGTCTACCTGGAGGCGTCCGCCACCGGGCTGCCCGTCGTCGCCGGGGACTCCGGCGGGGCGCCCGACGCCGTGCTCGACGGGGAGACGGGCTGGGTCGTGCGGGGCGGCTCCCCGGCCGAGGCCGCCGAGCGGATCGTCGCCCTCCTCGGGGACGCCGAGCTGCGCCGTCGCATGGGGGAGCGGGGGCGGCGCTGGGTGGAGGAGAAGTGGCGCTGGGACCTGCTCGCGGAGCGGCTGAAAACCTTGCTCTAGACTTTTCCCCTTTTGGTCTAGCCGGACGGCGGAAATCCGCTGATGCTGCGCACATGACAGCCAAACTGATGCAGCGTCAGCTGACGAGACGTCAAATCCTTGGTATGGCCGCCCTCCAGACGGCGGCCACCCTCGGTTTCACCCGCATCGGCCTGCAGTCGGCCCGTGCGGACGAGCCCGCCGCGGTCGAGTCCGCGCCCGCGATCGTCGTCGGCTCCGGATACGGAGCCGCCGTCGCCGCCCTGCGCCTCGGCCAGGCCGGCATCCGCACACTCGTCCTCGAGATGGGCCGGCTCTGGAACACCGCCGGCGCCGACGGCAAGATCTTCTGCAACACGGCCAGCCCCGACCAGCGCTCCATGTGGTTCAAGACCCGCACCGAGGCGCCGCTGGCCACCTTCCTCTGGCTGGACGTCGTCAACAAGGACATCAGCGCCTACCCGGGCGTCCTGGACCGGGTGCACTTCGACAACATGTCCGTCTTCGTGGGCCGCGGGGTCGGCGGCGGCTCCCTGGTCAACGGCTCGATGGCGGTCACCCCGCTCCAGTCCTACTTCGCCGAGCAGTTCCCGACCGTCGACGTCACCGAGATGTACAGCACCTACTACCCGCGCGCCCGCGCCATGCTCGGCGTCAACACGATCGACCCCGCCTGGTTCGAGTCGACCGAGTGGTACCAGTTCAGCCGCACCTCCCGGAAGGCCGCCGCCAACACCGGTCTGAAGACCACCTTCGTGCCCAGCGTCTACGACTTCGGCTACATGCAGCGCGAGGCCGCCGGCACCGCCACGAAGTCCGCCCTCGGACAGGAGGTCATCTACGGCAACAACTACGGCAAGAAGAGCCTCGACAAGACCTATCTGGCCTCCGCGCTCGGCACCGGCAACGTCACCATCCACACCATGGAGAAGGTCACCGCGATCAGCCGGGCGAGCGACGGCACCTGGCTGCTGACCGTCCAGCGCATCGACGACACCGGCGCCGTCGTCGAGACCAAGCAGTACGGCTGCACCTATCTGTTCCTCGGCGCGGGCAGCCTCGGCACCAGCGAACTCCTCGTCCGGGCACGGCAGACCGGCGCGCTCCCGGCGCTGGACGCCAGCGTCGGCACCGGCTGGGGCACCAACGGCAACGTGATGCTCGGCCGGGCCAACCACCTGTGGGACACCGTCGGCGCCAACCAGTCGACCATGCCGGTCATGGGCATCGACGACTGGGCCAACGCCGACAACCCCGTCTTCGCCGAGATCGCCCCGCTGCCGACCGGTCTGGAGCACTGGGTCAGCCTCTATCTCGCGATCACCAAGAACCCCGAACGGGCGGCCTTCTCCTGGACCAACGGCGCGCTCAAGCTGAACTGGAGCGCCGCCCAGAGCGCGGTCTCCGTGAGCATGGCGAAGAAGCTCTTCGACCGGATCAACTCCGCCAACGCGACGATCTACCGGTACGACCTCTTCGGCTCGTCCAGCAAGATCTTCGCCGACGACTTCACCTACCACCCGCTCGGCGGCTGTGTGCTGGGCAGGTCCACCGACAACTACGGGCGCGTGAAGGGGTATTCCAAGCTCTACGTCACCGACGGCTCGCTGGTGCCGGGCAACATCGGCGTCAACCCGTTCGTCACCATCACCGCGCTCGCCGAACGCACGATGGCGCGGGTCCTCGCCGAGGACACCGCGCCATGATCGTGCTGCTCGTGTGACTACTTGGCGTAGATCGCCTCGATCTCCGCCGCGTAGTCCTTCGCCACGACGTTGCGCTTGAGCTTCAGCGACGGCGTGAGATGGCCCGAGTCCTCCGTGAACTGGGAGGAGAGAATGCGGAACTTCCGCACCGATTCCGCCTTCGAGACCGCGGCGTTGCCGTCGTCGATCGCCGACTGGATGGCAGCCTGCAGATCGGCGTCCCCGCGCAGCGACGCCGCGGTCGACCCGGCCGGCTTGCCGTGCTCGGCGGCCCAGCGGCCCAGGAACTCCTCGTCGAGGGTGACCAGCGCGCCCACGAACGGCCGCCCGTCGCCCACCACCATGCACTCCGCGACCAGCGCGTGCGCCCGGATCCGGTCCTCGATCACGGCCGGGGCCACGTTCTTGCCGCCCGCGGTGACGATGATCTCCTTCTTGCGGCCGGTGATCCTGAGGTAGCCGTCCTCGTCGAGGGTGCCCACGTCACCGGTGTGGAACCAGCCGTCCGCCAGCGCCTCGGCGGTCGCCGCGGGGTTGTTCCAGTACTCCTTGAACAGATGCTCGCCGTGCAGCAGCACCTCGCCGTCGTCGGCGATCCGCACCACCGAGCCCGGCAGCGGCTGTCCGACCGTGCCGATCTTCTGCCGGTCCCAGGGGTTGAACGCGGTCGCCGCGCAGGACTCCGTCAGACCGTAGCCCTCCAGGACCGTGAAGCCGATGCCGCGGAAGAAGTGACCGAGCCGCTCGCCGAGCGGCGCGCCGCCCGAGATCGCGTACTCGCCCTTGCCGCCCAGCACCGCCCGCAGCTTGCTGTAGACCAGCCGGTCGAACACCTTGTGCTTGATCTTCAGCCCGAGGGACGGCCCCGAGGGCAGGTCCAGCGCCCGGCTGTAGGCGATCGCGGTGTCCGCCGCCTTGTCGAAGATCGCGCCCTTGCCGTCCGCCTGCGCCTTGGCCCGGGCCGAGTTGTAGACCTTCTCGAAGACGCGCGGGACCCCGAGGATCAGCGTCGGCCGGAAGGCGGCCAGCTCGTCGGTGAGGTTCTTGATGTCCGGGACCGTGCCCAGCTTGATCGGCGCCATCATCGGGGCGATCTGCACCAGCCGGCCGAACACGTGCGCGAGCGGCAGGAAGAGCAGCACACTGCACTCGCCCGTGCGGAACAGCGGCCGCAGCCGCTCCACCACGTTCCCGCACTCGGCGAAGAAGCTGCGGTGGGTGAGCACACAGCCCTTGGGCCGGCCGGTCGTGCCCGAGGTGTAGACGATGGTCGCCGGGTCGTCCGCCTTGGCGAGCGAGCCGCGCTCCTCGACGGTGGCGTCGGAGACGCCCTGGCCGAGCCGCCCGAGCTCCTCCACACCCCCGCCCTCGATCTGCCAGAGGTGCTTCAGCGCCGGCAGGGTGTCGCGCACCGACTCCACGGCGGCCGTGTGCGCGTCCAGCTCGACGATCATCGCGGTGGCGCCCGAGTCGGAGAGGATCCACTGCACCTGCTCCGGCGAGCTGGTCTCGTACACCGGCACGGTGACCCCGCCCGCGCACCAGATCGCGAAGTCCAGCAGCGTCCACTCGTAGCGGGTGCGCGACATCAGGGCGACCCGGTCGCCCGGCTGCACACCGGAGGCGATCAGGCCCTTGGCGGCGGCGTTCACCTCGGCCAGGAAGGCCGTCGCGGTCACGTCCTGCCAGGCGCCGCCCACCTTGCGGGCGATGACGGCCACCCCGGGGTGCTGCGCGGCGTTTCTGCGGACGATGTCGGTCAGATTGCCGTCCGCGGGGACCTCGTACAAAGCCGGAAGGCTGAACTCGCGCAAGACTGCTGCTCCTCATAGGGCGCCGGCGCCACGACGTTGTGTGATGCGACGGTGCGGTCCACGGCTCGGGCAGTGCTCGGACATCGATGGTTGAAATCCTGAGCACGACTGGACTGCCCGGACGTTACCCGCCGGTATGGCGTCTTCGACAGGGGGGTCCGACGAGATGTTCGCTGCGTCACACAGATTGGTGTTTCCTCGCGCACAGTAGTCCACCCCTTTACTGACTGGCCAGTAACCGCTATTTCCGTCGGCACTGTTCACTTATGCCGCACACGCCTACTCTTGATCGTCATGGCCTCCACACCCGCCGGTAACCGCAGGACACGCATCCACGTGGTCAGTGACGTGCACGGCAACGCCCGTGACCTGGCCCGGGCCGGAGAGGGCGCGGACGCGCTGATCTGTCTGGGCGACCTCGTCCTCTTCCTCGACTACGCCGACCACTCCCGCGGGATCTTCCCCGACCTCTTCGGCGTCGAGAACGCCGACCGGCTCGTCGAGCTGCGCACCGCCCGCCGTTTCGAGGAGGCCCGCGAACTCGGCCGCCGGCTGTGGGGCGGCGTCGACGGCGACCGCGCCGCCGTCATCGAGAAGGCCGTGCGCAGGCAGTACGCCGAGATGTTCACCGCCTTCCCGACCCCGACGTACGCCACCTACGGCAACGTCGACATGCCCCAGCTCTGGCCCGAGTTCGCCGGCCCCGGCATCACCGTCCTGGACGGCGAACGGGTGGAGATCGGCGGCCGGGTCTTCGGCTTCGTCGGCGGCGGCCTGCGCACGGCCATGCGCACCCCGTACGAGATCAGCGACGAGGAGTACGCCGCCAAGATCGAGGCCGTCGGCGAGGTCGACGTGCTCTGCACCCACATCCCGCCCGAGGTGCCCGAACTCGTCTACGACACCGTCGCGCGCCGCTTCGAACGCGGCAGCCGCGCCCTGCTGGACGCGATCCACCGCACCCGTCCCCGGTACTCCCTCTTCGGACACGTCCACCAGCCGCTGGCCCGCCGGATGCGGATCGGCGCCACCGAATGCGTCAACGTCGGACACTTCGCGGGGAGCGGGAAGCCCTGGGCGCTGGAGTGGTGACGGGGGACCGTGACCCGATCACGAGGTGGGGTGAAGGCGGCAGGTCGGGCGCGCGGTAGCCTTCACGCTGCACACACGTACCTTTACGGGCCCGTATCCGGAGGAGTCACGGCGATGGCGGAACACACCAGTTCGAGCATCACGATCGAGGCGGCACCGGCCGACGTCATGGCCGTGATCGCGGACTTCGCCCGCTACCCGGACTGGACCGGCGAGGTGAAGCAGGCGGAGGTCCTCAAGGAGGACGGCCAGGGGCGCGCCGAGCAGGTGCGGCTCGTCATGGACGCCGGCGCGATCAAGGACGACCAGGTGCTGGGCTACACCTGGACCGGGGAGCACGAGGTGTCCTGGACGCTGGTGAAGTCCCAGATGCTCCGGCAGCTCGACGGGTCGTACCTCCTCAAGCCGGCCGGCGCGGGCGCCACCGAGGTCACCTACCAGCTGACCGTCGACGTCAAGATCCCGATGCTGGGGATGATCAAGCGCAAGGCCGAGAAGGTCATCATCGACCGGGCGCTGGCCGGTCTGAAGAAGCGGGTCGAGTCCGGCAAGTAGGCTGGGGAAGCGTCCCGGTCGGCGTTCCTCTAGCGTTCCTCCTCATGCGCACCATCTTGATCATCGGGCCCGGCGGCAGCGGGCGTACGACCGTCGCGGCGGCCACCGCGCTCGACGCCGCCCGCGCGGGCGTGCGGACCCTCGTCCTCAGCGCCGACCGGGGCGACAGCCTCGGCGCCGCCCTCGGTGTCGCGACCGGGGGCGAGCCGGTCCGGGTCCTGTCGCACCTCACCGCCTGGCGGCCCGACGCCACCACCGGGTTCCGCGACGACCTCGCCGCCTTCCAGGACCGCGCCTCCACCGTGCTCGATCTGCTCGGGGCCGCCCGCCTCGACACCGAGGAGGTCACCCCCCTCCCCGGGGCCGAGGAGCTGACCCTGCTGCGGGCCCTGCGGGACGCCGCCCTCGCCGAGGCGCACGACCTGCTCGTCGTCGACCTGCCGCCCACCGCCCAGGCCCTCGCGCTGCTCGCGCTCCCCGAGGAACTGCGCCGCTATCTGCGCCGGCTGCTGCCGCCGGAGCGCCAGGCCGCCCGGGCGCTGCGGCCCGTCCTCGGACGGCTCGCCGGGGTGCCGATGCCCGCAGAGTGGCTGTACGAGACCACCGGCCGCTGGGACACGGAGCTGGCGGCCGTGGAGGCGGTCCTCGCCGACCGCCGCACCGCCGTACGGCTCGTCGCCGAACCCGGCCCGGCCGGGGCCGACGCCGTCCGGGACGCCCGCCTCGGCCTCGCCCTGCGCGCCCTGCCCGTCGAGTCGCTCGTCGCCAACCGGGTCCTGCCGGAGGCCGCGGCCGACGACGGCTGGCTCGGCCGGCTGGTCGGCCAGCAGCGCAAGGCCCTCGGGGAGTGGGAGGGCGCGGCGCGGACCGTCGCCCACCTGGGCCACGACCCGCGCGGCGCCGACGACCTCACGGCGCTCGCCGTGCCCCCCGTCAACACGGCCGTCTCCCCGGTCGAGTGGGCCGTCGCCGACCGCCTCACCGAGGACGGCGTCCTCGTCTGGCACATCCCGCTGCCCGGCGCCCTGCGCGACGAGCTGGACCTCGTCCGGCGCGGCGACGAACTCGTCCTCGCCGCCGGGCCCTTCCGCCGGATCGTCCCGCTGCCCTCGGCCCTGCGCCGCTGCACCGTGGACGGCGCCGCCCTGCGCGACGGTGAGCTGCGCATCCGGTTCGCCCCGGATCCCGGCCTGTGGCCGCAGGGACGGTGAACGGCGTACCCCCGTTCGGGTAACGTCGAGAGGGACGACCGTCATCGGCGTCGTCCCGTCGGGACAGCAGCAGGACCGCTGCAGCCGGACCGCAGCAGCAGGACAGCAGAAGCAGGACCGCAGAAGCCATCAGGAGTCCGTCATGAGCGAAGAGCGCCCCACGCCCGACGCCGCCCGGGACGAGGCCGCCGAGGAGCCCCGCGCGACCGACGCGGACGCCTGGGCCACCGCCTGCGCCGAGGACCTGGCCCGTGAGAAGGCCCGCCGCCGGGCCGGACAGGGCCGGCCGGAGGGCTCGGCCGCCGAGGAACTGCGCAAGCTCGTCGAGACCGTCGCCGACAAGCTCTCCGGCATCCAGTCCCCGCTGTTCGGCGCGGTGGCGGGCGGCGCCGCCCAGCAGGTGGTCCGCCAGGTCGTCCAGCAGGCCAAGGCCGCCGTCGAACCCGTCATCGAGCGCAACCCCGATGTCTTCGACCACCTCGCGGCGGCCGGCGGCGAACTCCTCGCGGCCTACCGCTCCGCCGTCCAGCACCAGGAACAGCGCTGGACGAGCCCCGACCGCGACCTGAAGGACGACCCGCGCGACGACCCCCGCGACGACGGCGAGGGCACCGGCCCGGGACAGCGCATCGACCTCGACTGACCGCGCGGACCCTCCAGGAGGCCCCGGGGCGCCTGTCCGCCCGGCGGACGACGGGAATCCGGGAACACCGGCTCGGGTACCGTTGGCCGTAGCGGGGCTCGACCGAAACTGAGGGATTCATGGGACTCACCATCGGCGTCGACATCGGCGGCACGAAGATCGCGGCCGGCGTGGTCGACGAGGAAGGCAACATCCTCTCGACCTTCAAGGTGCCGACCCCCACCACGCCCGAGGCCATCGTGGACGCCATCGCCTCGGCCGTGGAGGGCGCCCGCGCGGGCCACGAGATCGTCGGTGTGGGCATCGGAGCCGCCGGTTACGTCAACCGGCAGCGTTCCACCGTCTACTTCGCGCCCAACATCGACTGGCGCCAGGAACCGCTCAAGGACGACGTCGAGGCCC
Source organism: Streptomyces sp. NPDC005811 (assembly GCF_040630405.1). Taxonomy (NCBI): domain Bacteria; kingdom Bacillati; phylum Actinomycetota; class Actinomycetes; order Kitasatosporales; family Streptomycetaceae; genus Streptomyces; species Streptomyces sp. NPDC005811. Next base: position 10,395 of record NZ_JBEXXK010000045.1, on the reverse strand, counting down.
GCGTGGGCCTCCCGGTCGTCGTCGAGAACGACGCCAACGCGGCCGCCTGGGGCGAGTACAAGTTCGGCGCGGGCAAGGGCCACCGCAACGTCATCTGCATCACGCTCGGCACCGGCCTCGGCGGCGGCATCATCATCGGCAACAAGCTGCGCCGCGGCCACTTCGGCGTCGCCGCCGAGTTCGGCCACATCCGGATGGTCCCGGACGGCCTGCTGTGCGGCTGCGGTTCGCAGGGCTGCTGGGAGCAGTACGCCTCCGGCCGCGCCCTCGTGCGGTACGCCAAGCAGCGCGCCAACGCCACCCCGGAGAACGCCGAGATCCTGCTCGCCCTCGGCGACGGCTCCCCCGAGGGCATCGAGGGCAAGCACATCTCCGTGGCCGCCCGTCAGGGCGACCCGGTCGCCGTCGACTCCTACCGCGAACTGGCCCGCTGGGCCGGCGCCGGCCTCGCCGACCTCGCCTCCCTCTTCGACCCCTCCGCCTTCATCGTCGGCGGCGGCCTCTCCGACGAGGGCGAACTGGTCCTCGACCCGATCCGCAAGTCGTACAAGCGCTGGCTGGTGGGCGGCAACTGGCGTCCGGTCGCCGATGTGATCGCCGCCCAGCTGGGCAACAAGGCGGGCCTGGTCGGCGCGGCGGACCTGGCGAGAGAACCCGACCCGATCATGTAGCGGTGCAGTGGGGCAGTGCCCGCCGTGTCCGGTGTCGGGGCGGCGGGCATCGTCGTATGTTGACCGGTATGGCGACCACCCTGGTGCTTCCCAACTCGGTTACCGAACCGGACGGTTCAGCCGTCATCCGGGTTCTCTCCTACAACATCCGCTCTCTCCGCGACGACACCGACGCCCTCGCCCGCGTCATCACGGCCTGTGCCCCCGACCTGGTCCTCCTCCAGGAAGCCCCCCTCTTCTTCCGCTGGCGCAAGAAACTCGCCCGCCTGGCCGCGGCCACCGACCTGGTGATCCTCACCGGCGGCGGCACGGCCGCCGGCCCGGCCGTCCTCTGCTCCCTCCGCGCCACCGTGGAACGCACGGAGGACGTCCTGCTCCCCCTCACCCCCGGCCACCACCGCCGAGGCCTCGCCACCGCCGTCGTCCGCTTCGCAGGCGCCCGCCTCGGCGTGATCAGCTGCCACCTCAGCCTCCACCGGGACGAGCGCCACGAGCAGGCAGGCCTGCTCCTCGACCGCCTCGCAGGCCTGGGCGTGGAGCACGCGATCGCGGGCGGCGACTTCAACGAGCGCCCCGACGGCCCCGCCTTCGCCCGCCTTTCCGAGGCGCTGAGCGACTGCCGCACCACCGCCCCCTGGGGCGCCGAGCACACCTTCCCCTCCGCCGCCCCCGACCGCCGTATCGACGGCGTCTTCGCGACCAAGGGCGTCGAAGTCCTGGGCTGCGGAGTCCCCGTCGGCCTCCCCGGCGTCACCGGGAACGACCTGAGGGCGGCCACGGACCACCTGCCCGTACTGGCCGCCCTCCGTATCCCCGCCGTCGGCTAGACGACCGCCCCCCGGCCGGGATCCCCGTCGTCCTCGTCGTCCGACCGCATCCGCACCACCAGCGTGGCGAAGCCGCCGAGGAAGCCGCCGACACAGACCGTCGTCAGCCACCACGTCATGTCCCAGCCGAGCAGCACCGCCAGCAACAGCAGCAGCGGCCCGCCGACCACCCCGAGCCACGCGAACTTGGCCGTGGTGTCGGCGGCCGGCAGCGGCGGCGGCTCCGGCGGCACGAAGTGCCCCTCGTCCTCGTCGTCGAAGTCCTCCTCGGCCGGCTCCGGCGCGCTGTGGTCGCGCGGGCCCACACCGGGCGCGAACGAGACGGAGCTGCCGAGCGGCTTGGCCGGTTTCGGCTCCTGTTCCTCCCCGGAGTCACGGGGTTCGTCCTCGTTCGTCCGGGTCTCCAGCAGGGCCAGGTCCTCGATCGACTTGAACGGCTTGGCCCCCGGCGGGTCCGGCGGTTCGTCCCCGTACCCCGCGACGATCGCCGCCCACGCGGCATCCTCGTCGAAGGGCACGTTCTGCTCCTCCGGCTCCCGGCCCCGACGGGCGTCCTGGCCGTCCAGGCCCTCCCGCCCGTCCCGGTCCTCCCGGTCCTCGCGGTCGGAGTCGTGCTCAGCCACCTACGGCCGTCCCTTCCTTGCCGACACTGGGCGCGATCCGGGCGATGAACGCGTAGCTCTCCTCGAAGATCCGGTCCGCATCGTGGTCCAACGTTGCCACGTGGTAGCTCTGTTCCAGGAGGATCTCGGTCACGTCCGTGGACGAGACCCGGCTCAGGACCCGGGCCGAGTCGGCCGCCGGGACGACATGGTCCTGGACGCTGCGCAGGAGCAGCAGCGGCTGTGTGACCTGCGGAAGCTCCCCGTCGATCTGCCGCAGCAGGTTCCGCAGCGCGTGCGCCGCGCGCAGCGGCACCCGGTCGTACCCGGTCTCGACGATCCCCTCCTTCGCGATGTCGCTCGCGATCCCCTTCGCCGACCGCACGAAGTGGTGGGCCACCGGGAGGGCGTACGCCGACAGCCCGTGCACCTTGTTCGCCGGGTTGACCACGACCAGGCCCTCGACGCCCGCGCCGTGCTTGGCGGCCAGCCGCAGCGCCAGCGCGCCGCCCATGGACAGCCCGGCCACGAACACCCGGGAGCACCGCTCGCGCAGGGCGCGCAGCTCGCGGTCCACCTCCGCGTACCAGTCGGGGCCGCCGGTGAGGGCCATGTCCTCCCAGCGGGTGCCGTGCCCCGGCAGCAGGGGCACCGACACGGTGAGACCCCGGCCGGCCAGATACCGGGCCCAGGGGCGCAAAGACTGCGGGGAACCCGTGAAGCCGTGGCAGAGGAGGACCCCGACCTCCCCGCCCTCGTGGCGGTACGGCTCGGCTCCAGGAAGGACCGGCACCTTCGGTCTCCTGTCTTCGTCTGTTCAGCATGGGAGGGACGTGAGGTTCACGGTACGCGACCCCACTGACACCGACCAGGGCCGTCGGAGCCTTTGCCGCCGCCCCGGGTTAAGGTCTGAGGACACATACAGGAGGCACTGGGTTGTTGTACGGCGCGATGAAGGTCGCTATCGGGGGACCGCTGAAGGTCACCTTCAGGCCCTGGGTGGAAGGCCTCGAGAACATTCCCGCCGAGGGCCCCGCGATCCTGGCGAGCAACCACCTGTCCTTCTCGGACTCGTTCTTCCTGCCCGCGGTCCTGGACCGCAAGGTCACGTTCATCGCGAAGGCCGAGTACTTCACCACGCCCGGCCTCAAGGGCAGGCTCACGGCCGCCTTCTTCAAGGGGGTCGGCCAGCTCCCGGTGGACCGCTCCGGCGCGCGCGGCGCGGGGGAGGCGGCGATCAAGAGCGGCATAGACGTGCTGGAGAGCGGTGAGCTGTTCGGGATCTACCCCGAGGGCACCCGCTCGCCCGACGGCCGCCTCTACCGCGGCAAGCCGGGCGGCCTCGCGCGCGTGGCGCTCGCCACCGGCGCGCCCGTCATCCCGGTCGCCATGATCGACACGGAGAAGATCCAGCCGCCGGGCAAGGTGATGCCCAAGGTGATGCGCCCCGGCATCCGGATCGGCAAGCCGCTGGACTTCAGCCGCTACGAGGGCATGGACCACGACCGTTTCGTGCTGCGGGCACTGACGGACGAGGTGATGTACGAGATCATGAAGCTCTCCGGCCAGGAGTACGTCGACATCTACGCGACCGCCGCCAAACGGCAGATCGCGGAGGAGGCCAAGGCCGACCGGGAAGCGGAGAAGGCCGCGCGGGCGGCGCTCGCGCAGGCCGAGAAGGACCAGGCCAAGAAGGAACAGCGGCAGTAGCGGAACAAGAGCAGCAGGGGACGCTCCGGGGGCGGGGGGACTGGACGGATGGCCAGGCGCGAGAGAGTCATGAGGATGTCGGTGGAGCTGCCGCTGTGGCGCGCGCTCTCCGGCTACCGGGTCCTGACGATGCTGTACGCGGTCGGCCTGTTCGCCACCGCCTACGACGACTACGACCGTCCCGGCGTCGCCATCGCCTACTTCGCCGTCCTGTTCGTCTGGACGCTCGCGACCCTGCCCCGGGTGCAGAACGCGGCGGCCTGCACCAAACGCTTCCTCGCCGTCGACCTCGCCGTCGCGCTCACCGGCATCGTCCTCACCCCGTTCGTGGTCAGCGACCAGCACATCCAGGACGGCGGCCCCACCCTGCCCTCGATATGGACGGCGGGTTCGGTGCTCGCCTTCGCCATCAAGGGCGGCTGGCGCTGGGCCGCGTTCGCCTCCACGCCCGTGGCCGTCGCCAACCTGATCGAGCGCGGCCACCCGGCCCGCGACACCGTCCACAACGTGATCCTCGTCTGGGTCGCCTCCATCGCCATCGGGTACGTCGTCGAGGTCGCCCGCGCCTCCGAGCGCACCCTCGCCCGCGCCCTGGAGATCGAGGCCACGACGCGGGAGCGGGAGCGGCTCGCCCGGGACATCCACGACGGTGTGCTCCAGGTACTGGCCATGGTGCAGCGGCGCGGCGCGGTCCTCGGCGGCGAGGCGGCCGAGCTGGGCCGCCTCGCCGGGGAGCAGGAGGTCGCGCTGCGCACCCTGGTCTCCGGCGGGCTCGTCCCCGTCTCCCGGGTGTCGGAGGACCTGGCCGAGGGGGCCGTCGTACGCCTGGTGGAGGTGCCCGAGAAGCCGGCGGGGAGCGACGGCCCGGTCGATCTGCGCACGCTGCTCGCGCCGTACGCCGCCGCGAAGGTCGCCCTCGCGGAGCCGGGCGCCCCGGTGCTGCTGGAGCCGGCCGCCGCCCGGGAGCTGGCCGCCGCGGTGGGCGCCGCCCTGGACAACGTCCGCCGGCACGCGGGCGAGGAGGCCCGCGCCTGGATCCTGGTGGAGGACGAACCCGGCGAGGTGATCGTCACCGTCCGGGACGACGGGCCGGGCATCCCGGAGGGGCGGCTCGCCCAGGCCGAGGGCGAGGGGCGGCTCGGGGTCGCCCAGTCGATCCGCGGCCGGCTGCGCGACCTCGGCGGGCGCGCCGAGCTGATCTCGACGCCCGGACAGGGCACCGAAGTGGAGTTGACCGTGCCGAAGGCCGTGGCGGGGAAGGACAGCAGGCGATGAGCATCAAGGTCATGGTGGTCGACGACCATCCGATGTGGCGCGACGCGGTCGCCCGGGACCTCGCCGAGTCCGGCTTCGAGGTGGTCGCCACCGCGGGCGACGGCGAGCAGGCGGTGCGCCGCGCCCGCGCGGCCGTCCCGGACGTCCTCGTCCTGGACCTCAACCTGCCGGCCAAGCCCGGCGTCCAGGTGTGCAAGGAGGTCGTCGCCGCGAACCCCGCGCTGCGCGTCCTGGTGCTCTCCGCGAGCGGTGAGCACGCCGATGTCCTGGAGGCGGTCAAGTCCGGTGCGACCGGCTATCTCCTGAAGTCGGCGTCCACCGAGGAACTCCTGGACGCGGTGCGCCGTACCGCCGTCGGCGACCCGGTGTTCACGCCCGGCCTCGCCGGACTGGTCCTCGGCGAGTACCGGCGGCTGGCCTCCGACCCCGGCCCCGCGTCCGGCCCGAACGAGCCGGACGCGCCGCGGCTGACGGACCGGGAGACCGAGGTGCTGCGGCTGGTCGCCAAGGGGCTCAGCTACAAGCAGATCGCCGAACGCCTCGTCATCTCCCACCGCACGGTCCAGAACCACGTCCAGAACACCCTCGGCAAGCTCCAGCTGCACAACCGGGTGGAGCTGGTCCGCTACGCGATCGAGCGGGGTCTCGACGACGAGTGAGCCCCGCAGGACACTGACTCTTCGTCAGACAGCCACTGGCTCTCGGCGAAGGGACTTCTTCCATGCGCGTCGGAGTACTGACCGGAGGCGGTGACTGCCCGGGGCTCAACGCCGTCATCCGGGCCGTCGTCCGCAAGGGCGTCCAGGAGTACGGGCACGAGTTCATCGGCTTCCGGGACGGCTGGCGCGGCCCCCTGGAAGGGCGGTCGGTCCGCCTCGACATCCCGGCCGTGCGCGGGATCCTCCCCCGCGGCGGCACCGTCCTCGGCTCCTCCCGCACCAACCCGCTGAAGGAGGAGGACGGCATCCGCCGGATCAAGGACACCCTGGCCCGGCAGCGGATCGGGGCCCTGATCACCATCGGCGGCGAGGACACCCTCGGTGTCGCCGCCAAACTCTCCGGCGAGTACGGCGTCCCCTGCGTCGGCGTCCCCAAGACCATCGACAACGACCTCTCCGCCACCGACTACACCTTCGGCTTCGACACCGCCGTCGGCATCGCCACCGAGGCCATCGACCGGCTGCACACCACCGCCGAGTCCCATATGCGGGTCCTGGTGGTCGAGGTGATGGGCCGTCACGCGGGCTGGATCGCCCTCCACTCGGGCCTGGCCGGCGGCGCCAACGTGATCCTCATCCCCGAGCAGCCCTTCGACGTCGAGCAGGTGTGCGCCTGGGTGACCTCCCGGTTCCGGGCCTCGTACGCGCCGATCGTGGTCGTCGCCGAGGGCGCCCTGCCCAGGGACGGCGACCTGGTCCTCAAGGACGGCTCGCTGGACTCCTTCGGGCACGTCCGGCTGTCCGGTGTCGGCGAGTGGCTCGCCAAGGAGATCGAGCGGCGCACCGGCAAGGAGGCCCGCACCACCGTCCTCGGGCACGTCCAGCGCGGCGGCACCCCCAGCGCCTTCGACCGCTGGCTCGCCACCCGCTTCGGCCTGCACGCCGTCGACGCCGTCCACGAGGGCGACTTCGGCACGATGGTCGCCCTGCGCGGCACGGACATCGTCCGCGTACCGCTCGCGGAGGCGACGGCCCGGCTGAAGACCGTCGACCCGGCGCTGTACGCGGAGGTGGGCGTGTTCTTCGGCTAGCCGACCGGCCGCAACGCGCTCATCAACTCCCGCACGATCACCGCCCCGTTCACCGTCAGCACCGACTCCGGGTGGAACTGCACCCCCGCGAACCCGGGCCCCCGCAGGGCGTGCACCTCCGCGTTCGGGGCCCGGCTCACCTCGACGCCGTGCCCGGCCAGCTCCTGCGCGGTCCCGTCGTCGCACCGCGCCACGAAGCTGTTGTAGAACCCGACGGTCTCCTCCCGCCCGAACAGGTCCACCACGGTCTGCGCCCCCTGGTACGGCACCTCCTTGCGGACGATGTCCAGCCCCAGCTCCGCCGCGATCAGCTCGTGCCCGAGGCAGACCCCGAGCACCCCGTGCCGGTGCTCCCGCAGCACCCGCGCGGTCAGCTCCCGCAGGAACCGCATCTTCGGGTCGCCGAGATCGGCGGGGTCACCGGGACCGGGGCCCAGCACCACCGGGCCCTCGTGCGCGAGAACCGTCTCCCGCAGCCCGGGCTCGTCGTAGCGCCGGACGGACACCTCCAGACCGCCGGAGCGCAGCACGTGCGCGAGCATCGCCGTGAACGTGTCCTCCCCGTCGACGACCAGCGCATGACCGGTGAGGTCCGGCGTCCGCTCCTGCATCCGCAGCCAGAACGGCGCCAGCGACGCGCGCCGCCCGTCCAGCGCCGCCCGCACCCGGGGATCGTCCGCGAGCCGGGGACGCGTCCCCTCCTCCGCGGGCCGGCCCGGCCGTACACCGAGCGCCGCCAGCACCCCCGCCGCCTTGGCATGCGTCTCGGCGACCTCACCCGCCGGGTCCGACCCGCGGACGAGCGTGGCGCCGACCGGCACCCGCAGCCGCCCGGCCGCGTCGATGTCGGCGGTCCGGATGAGGATGGGGGAGTCGAGGGTCTGCGCCCCGCCGGAGTCCCGGCCCAGCAGCGCCAGCGCCCCCGCGTAATAACCACGGCCGCCGACCTCGTGCCGCTCGATGACCCGGCAGGCGTTCTGCACCGGCGACCCGGTGACCGTCGCCGCGAACATGGTCTCCCTCAGCACGTCCCGCACGTCCAGCGAGGACTTCCCGCGCAGCTCGTACTCGGTGTGCGCCAGGTGTGCCATCTCCTTCAGCCGGGGCCCCACGACCACCCCGCCCATGTCGCCGACCGTGCACATCATCTTGAGCTCCTCGTCGACCACCATCGACAGCTCCTCGATCTCCTTGCCGTCCGCGAGGAAGCCGAGCAGATGCTCCGGGGTGGGCCCTTCGGCCGGATAGCGGTACGTCCCGCTGATCGGGTTCATCACGACCGTCCCGCCGGACATCCGCACATGCACCTCCGGGCTCGCCCCGACCAGCGTGCGCTCCCCGGTGTGCACGACGAACGTCCAGTACGCGCCCCGCTCGCCCTCCAGCAGCCGCCGGAACAGCGCGAGGGCGTCCCGGCGTGAGAACCCCGGGATCTCCCCCTCGTACGTCCGCCGGATCACGAAGTTCGCGCCCTCACCGCGCCCGATCTCGTCCCTCAGCACCCGCCCGACGATCCCCCGGTACTCCTCGTCGGTGACGTCGAAGCCGCCGCCCTCGACCCGCACCTCGTGCGCGGGGAGCTGGGCGAGCGCCTCGGCGAGCGGGATGTCGTACCGCTCCTCGGGGGTGAGGACGGCGAGCGGGGTGCCGTCGTCGCGGACGTCGAAGCCGCGCTCGCGGATCTGGCGGAAGGGGACCAGCGCGAGGCCCTCGTCGGGGAGGTCGGCCAGCCGGTCGTACGCGGCGACCGGGCCGAGCAACAGCTCCACGGTCTGCTCGTCGTGGCCGGGGGTGCGGCGGCGCAGCAGGGCGAAGGGGCGGTCGTCGTGGGACAGCTGTGTCAGGTCCATGGTTCCTCTGCAAGGTAGGTGAGGAACGGACCCCGGAAACGCCGAAGGCCGCCCCTCGGGCGGCCTTCGCGACGTCGTGCGTACGCGCAGTCAGTGGGCCGCCGGGAGGACGGTCCACCACCAGTTACGGGTCGAGTGCGCGAACATGAGCCGCACCCTACCCCACGCCCACCTGAGCGCGGGGGCGTCTCACCTGTCGAGCCGGGGCGAAAAGGACTCGACACGACCCCGTAATGTTGAGGGCGTGACCGTGAACGCTAAGACCAGCGCGAGCGCTGGCAACACCTGGCGAGACCTGCCCGCGGCGCAGCAGCCCGAGTACCCCGACACCGAGGCTCTGCGCGCAGTCGTTGCGGAGCTGGAGTCGTATCCGCCGCTCGTCTTCGCGGGCGAGTGCGACCAGCTGCGCGCCCGGATGGCGGCCGTCGCCAAGGGAGAGGCGTTCCTCCTCCAGGGCGGCGACTGCGCCGAGGCCTTCGACGCGGTGTCGGCCGACCACATCCGCAACAAGCTGAAGACCCTGCTCCAGATGGGCGCCGTGCTGACGTACGCCGCGTCCGTCCCCGTGGTGAAGGTGGGCCGGATCGCCGGCCAGTACTCCAAGCCGCGCTCCAAGGGCACCGAGACCCGCGACGGCGTGACCCTGCCGACGTACCGCGGCGACTCGGTCAACGGCTTCGACTTCAACGAGGCCGCCCGGATCCCGGACCCCGAGCGGCTGAAGCGCATGTACCACGCCTCGGCCTCCACGCTGAACCTGGTGCGCGCCTTCACCACCGGCGGTTACGCCGACCTGCGCCAGGTGCACGCCTGGAACCAGGACTTCGTGAAGTCCTCTCCCTCCGGCCAGCGCTACGAGCAGCTGGCGCGCGAGATCGACAGCGCGCTGAACTTCATGCGGGCCTGCGGGACCGACCCGGAGGAGTTCAAGACCGTCGAGTTCTACTCCTCGCACGAGGCCCTGCTGCTGGACTACGAGGCGGCCCTGACCAGGGTCGACTCCCGCACCGGGCACCTGTACGACGTCTCCGGGCACATGGTGTGGATCGGTGAGCGCACCCGGCAGCTGGACCACGCGCACATCGAGTTCGCCTCCCGGATCCGCAACCCGATCGGCATCAAGCTCGGCCCGACGACCACGGCCGAGGAGGCGCTCCAGTACATCGAGCGCCTCGACCCCGACCGTGAGCCCGGCCGGCTGACCTTCATCGTCCGCATGGGCGCCGACAAGGTCCGCGACAAGCTGCCCGAGCTGGTCGAGAAGGTCACCGCGTCCGGCGCGGTGGTGGCCTGGGTGACCGACCCGATGCACGGCAACACCTTCGAGGCGGCCTCCGGCCACAAGACCCGCCGCTTCGACGACGTGCTCGACGAGGTCAAGGGCTTCTTCGAGGTCCACAAGGGCCTCGGCACCCACCCGGGCGGCATCCACGTCGAGCTCACCGGTGACGATGTCACCGAGTGCGTGGGCGGCGGCGACGAGATCTTCGTCGACGACCTGCACCAGCGCTACGAGACGGCCTGCGACCCGCGGCTGAACCGCAGCCAGTCCCTCGACCTGGCGTTCCTCGTCGCGGAGATGTACCGCGACCAGTGACCCTCCGGTCAGGAGAGTGGGGCGGTGACCAGTCGGTCGGTCATGTCCCGGTGGTAGGCCCTCAGTGAGGGCGTGGACCTGGTCAGTGCGCCGAAGCGCCGGATCATGGCGGC
>NZ_JBEXXK010000044.1:0-105897 GCF_040630405.1 Streptomyces sp. NPDC005811 | reverse complement strand
TCGCACCAAGCAAAAACGACGTCCTCCGGACGGGCACCCCGCCCCATTTTCCCGGCCCCGGGGTGAGGCCGAAAGGCCTCGGGATGACTGGCTACCGACAGGGTCCTGTATGAGCTCGGGGCGCATCCGATTGAGCACCTCGACGACGGGAGGCGAGCACCGGTAGTTCTCGTGCTTGGTGATCTCGGTGAGCAGCCCAGGCCGTTTCACCGCTCCGACACCGGACTCGTAGATCTTCTGCATGGAGTCGCCGAAGAGTCCGACCACGCATTCCTCTCGCCCGGCGCCCGCCAGGTGGTCCAGCAGGAGTTGGATCGTCTTGGGTGAGGTGTCCTGGTACTCGTCGACGAAGATGACCGGGTACGTGCTGGTGATGATGCGTATGAGCTTGGAGTGGGTCTTGACGAGGCGCAGTGACAGCGCGATGACGTCGTCGTGGGAGATGCGTCCTTCCCTCAGCCTCCGCCCGCGGTCGGAATACTCGATGGCCGGGGGAGTGGTGACTTCGTCGAGGTCTTCGGGCTTGGCCAGGTCCTTGTTGTAGTCGAGGATCTGCTGCCAGAGTTCACGCTGGTAGAGCTGGATCGCTTGCCAGAGGAATTCGTGGATGGTGGCGACGTCGACGAGTGGGTCTGCGGCGATGCGTTCGACGATCTTCTTCTTGGCGACGTTCGTGTACGTGATGCAGGCGATCCGCCGGCCGTTTGCCTCCAGGCCGGCGCGTTGGTGGGTGAGGAGGTGCTGCAGGGTGCGCACGAGGGTGGTCGTCTTGCCCGCGCCGGCCCCTGCTTCGACGAGGAAGCTGCGCCGGGCCTTCAGTTCTATTGCGACGGCTTTGAGTGTGTCTAGGCGAGCCACTGCAGTCCTTCGGCGATGTAGCGGGGAACGGCCCAGTCCTCTAGGAGCATGACGTCGAAGGCGAAGTCGGTCTTGTGGTCGCTGAGATGCTGGGCGATGTCGTATGCCTTGGCCTCGATGTCGTCGGCGGAGGGGTCGGCCCCGACCTCTTTGACGAAGGCCGCTTTCAGCGCGAGCTGACGGAAGTCACGGGCGAGAGGTTCTGCGTTGGCGATGATGAAGGCGTCCTCGAAGCTCCGCGCGCAGACTCCCGAGTCTCTTTCGGGGACCTGGTAGGCGACGCGGACGTGTCCCTGCTCCTTGTCGGCCGCGTCGGTGGCGAGCAGTTCGGCGGTACTGGACTCTGCGGGCAGCCAGTTCTTGAGCGTCGAGTTCGCGGTGACGGTGGGCCCCTGGCTGGGGGGACAGGCCTTGCGGTGTCGGGGGCACACGGAGTCGATGTCGGTAATGACGAGGGTCTTGACGTTAAGGAAGGTCAGAAGTTCGCGGAAGCGGACGGCATAGGCGTCGCCGACCTCGATGACCGACACGTACTGGTGCAGGAGTTCTTTGGCGCACCGTTTCGCCATCTCGGGGAGGAGCAGGCGTTCTGCGGTTCCCTCGATGAGGATCACCTTGTCGGCGAAGAACATGTCGCACCGGTGTAAGACCATGTACTGGCGCAGGAAGCGCAAGGTCTCGTCGCCCTGAGGGGTGGTCTTGACGTTGGCCTGGAAGGTCGACAGGTCCTTGACCGTGAGCTGTGGCCCGGAACGGTCGAAGTAGCGCACGGTGTGAAAGCCGCTGCTGGCGACGATGTGGGAGGAGTGCGTGGTGATGATCACCTGCACTTTCCATCCCGTCTTACGTTCGATGAAGTCCTGGATGTTCTTGATGAACGTCTCCTGCATCTGGGGATGCAGGTGGGCTTCCGGTTCCTCGATGAACAGCACCTGCAGCGCCGGTTTCGGCGTGGTGCGTTCGTAGGTCTGGTGAAAGCTGATGACCTGCAGGATCGTGAAGATCAGCTTGCTGTAGCCCAGCCCGTTGTGGCCTTCGGGGAGATGGAAGTCGTCATCCCCGGAGGGGTACTGGATGCGGGTGCTGCCGCGCAGGATTCCTGAGGCCTCGATGAGGGAGACGATGCGGGGCTTCTGAACCGGGGTGATGGTGCCGACCCCGAAGGTGCGCAGGTCTTCGAAGATGGGGTCGAACAGGGCGGCGTAGTTGTCGTCGAGCTGCTTCGAGGCGGATTCCAGGGCCGTCTCAATCTGCTCGATGCTCTGGTGGCGGTCTTCGTGCCCACTGTTGACCTTGTAGTAGGCCTCGAACGTCTTCGACAGGGTGCGGGCCTTGTCGCCCGGGGTGTCGTCCACCTTGGTCTGCGCGTAGACGAACTTGACCGACAAAATGGACTCAGCAGTGCCCCGCTTGATGTCCTTGCGGACGTTCTCGTCCAGCGGGCTGACCCCTCGATAGGCCGGGGCGAAGTGGTCCGAGAAGTTCTTGCGGAGCCACTTGATGCGGTCGAACGGCTGCCGCTGGCTGGCCGACCAGAAGTCCTTCAGGAAGTCGTGCGGGCGCGCCGCCTCCAGCGCCGCCTCGATCTTGACCTCGAAGCAGGCGTCGTTCAGATCGAGGATCACTCCGGTGAGCGGAGCAAGGTCGTCCTCCTCCGCGTACTCGATGGTGAGGACCAGTCGGATGGCGGGGACGAGGTCGTAGGCCTTGGCCAGCAGCTCCTCGCTCGTCTCGGTGTCGCCTTGGGCAGCGTGCGTCTGTGCCTCGCCGAAGATCTGCCGGGCCTGCTCGATGTCGGCGATACGGCAGGTGGAGAAGTCCTCCAGGACGAACCTCGTGTCCTCCTCACCGAAGAACTTCTCGAAGAGATTGACGAACGACGTCTTGCCGCTGTTGTTGCGTCCGACGATGAGAGTGGCCTTGGGATCAACCCGGACATCCACCCTCTCCAGGGCGCGAAAGTTGATCACTTCGGCATGGGTCAGCTGCATCGCACTCCCGACGTCGTTCCCAACCCCACCTCCCGGGGCGGCATACGCCTGCGACTACCGAGAGTCAGAGCAGTATCTGATACGGAAGGGACAGAGGTGCCCACTTGGCTCAAAGTGGTCAATGATCTGACAGATTACATACGTTTCTGTCTTGGCTGATCGATTTCGGTCGTTGGGTGCCGGGCTGTGCCTTCACGCGTCGGTGAAGGCAATTCGGCCGACACCGCTCATCCAACCCAGCGCACAGCGTCCGGGTTCACAGGCCACCGTGCCAAGCGGTTCCAGCGCAAGATCGTCTGGTGCCCGGTCACGGCGCTTCGACCTTGGGCGGTTTGAGGTCGGGTGGGTAGCCCTTGGCGCGGAGGAAGGCGTCGATGGCGAGGGTGACGATGTCGCCGTGGGGGATGTTGCTGTCGGCGTTGTAGCGGCGGATGCGGTGTTGGAGTTGGAGGGCGTTGGGAACGGCGTAGTTGAGCTGTCCGCGGCGGGTGTGGCGGTTGCTGATGATTGCCTGTGTGTCGGGGTGTGGGCTGAAGGGGTCGTCGGTGGGCCCGGGCAGGGCTTCGAGGACATCCGCGAGGTCGCGCAGGAGCCGGATGTGGTGGGTGTGGTCGGGCATGAGGTGCTCCGGGTGCTGCGACTAGGGCCTGTTGCGAAAGTGGATCTTGACGGTGGATGATCACACTCTGTGGGGCGTGGTGATCTGACGGACGGGCAGTGGGCCCAGCTGGCGCCGTTGTTGCCGAGGGGCATCAAGCCGGGCCGTCCGCCGGTGTGGACGCGGCGGCAGCTGATAGACGGCATACGGTGGCGGACCCGGACCGGTGCCCCCTGGCGGGACGTGCCCGAGCGATACGGGCCCTGGGACCGGGTCTACGACCTCTTCCGTCGTTGGCAGCGTGATGGCACCTGGGGCCGGATTGTCACCCAGCTGCAGGCCCAGGCGGACGCGAAGGGCTTGATTACCTGGGAGGTGAACGTCGACTCCACCGTCTGCCGGGCTCACCAGCACGCCGCAGGGGCGGCGAAAAGGGGGACCTGCAAAAGGAGCCGCCTGGCGGCATTGCCGTCGAGCCGGCTGACCACGGGCTCGGACGTTCCCGGGGCGGGCTGACCACCAAGATTCATCTCGCCGTCGAGCAGAGGCAGAAGCCTCTGTCCGTCGTGATCACTGCTGGTCAGCGGGGTGATTCTCCGCAGTTCGAGCCGGTCCTGGAGGCGATCCGGGTGCCCCGGCTGGGGCGCGGGCGGCCCCGTACCAGGCCGGACCGGGTGCGGGCCGACAAGGCGTACGACTCCCGGCGCAACCGGGCCTACCTGCGAAGACGCGGCATCAAGGCGACTATCCCGGTCCCTGCGGACCGGGCTCGCAACCGCCAGAAGCTCGGCTCCCGGGGCGGTCGGCCGCCGAAGTTTGACACGACCGACTACCGCGAGCGCCACGCCGTCGAGTGTGGGATCAATCGGCTCAAGCGCCACCGGGCCGTGGCCACAAGGTACGACAAGCTTGCCGTCCGCTACGAGGCGACCGTGCTGGTCGCAGTCCTCAACGAGTGGCTATGACCAGCGCGTTCCCAGCAGGCCCTAACGCAGAGAGATGAAACGCTTGAGCAGTGTTTGTCCCATGAGATGACCGTAGTGTTCGGCAATCTGCATGGGAGTTTCCCCGTTGTCGGCTGGCAGCTGAGGATCCGCGCCGTACGCGAGCAGAATGGCTGTCGCTGCCGTGTTCCACGGGTATCCCGTCTGCAGGTGGCCGTCGCCCTCCACGTCGAGTGCGTGCGTGAGCAGCGTGTGGCCGAAACACCTTTCGTTCGGATCCGTTCCGGACGAAAGGTGAACGGTGAGCGCCTCGTAGTCACTGGCCTCCACGGCCTTGTGCGCGGGCGTCCAATTCGAGTCGTCAGACGTGTCAGTCACCTGACGAAGACTACGAGTCGGCTACTTACGCCTGTCGGGGCCCTGGCACTTCCACAACACGCCCTAGTACTCCAGCAGGATTTCGCTGTCTGACCTGGTCTTTCGCTGGGTGGCGGGAGTGTAGCGGGACTTCGATTGTGTGGGGGCGGTCTCAGGGAGACCGCCCCTCGATCGTGCGACAACGCCGCTGGTAGTGACAGCGGCGGGCGACTGCTTGGCGTCGGCGGCGCCAGTTCGACCAGCTCAGTGCGTGGTGTCGTCCTCGGCGTCCGCTCAGGTGCGGGGGCCGGGCACGACAAGCTGCCAGGAGTCGCCGAACCTCCGCCACTGTGAGCTCGATGGCCCCGGCCGTCCCACCTGTTCCGCCCCCTTTTCCTGGGCCTGGTGTGCCGTGGCGGCCAGGAAAGCGTGCGCGAGCATGGCCAGCGTGATGTGCCGATACCAGCCCGGGTAGCGGCGGACTTCGTACTGATCCAGGCCGCACTCGTTCTTCGCGGCCTGGAAGCACTCCTCGATCGCCCAGCGTGCCCCGGCGACCCGCACCAGCTCCCGGACGGTGACCTGAAGGGGCGTGTGGGCGAGGTAGTAGGCGATCTCGACGGGCTTGCTGATACTGCGCCGGGCCAGTGCCCACCGCATCCGGTGAGGGACCTCGCCCTGGTAGTCGAACTTGGCGACGGCCGGCAGCCGCACCGCTGCCCAGTGGTAGACGCGTGGCCCCTTCGCGCCGTCACCGCAGGAGATCTTCTCCCATGCTTCGTCCGGGGCCTGCGCGAACAGAACCTCGATCCGTGAACAGCCAACGCTGAACTGGGACTTGGGGACAGCCAGCACGTAGCCGACACCCGACTGTTCCAGCAGTCGGCGGAAGCGGTTGTCCTGCCCGTAGGCGGAGTCCGCGGTGACCCATGCGATGGGCAGCGGCGAGGCGAGGGCCCGCAGCACCATGTGCCGGGCCAGTTCGCCCTTGGTGGCGAACTCCCGCTCGTCGGGGACCCTTGCCGCGCGGCAGCGTTCCCGGTCCTCGGTCCAGGATTTCGGGAGGTAGAGCTCGCGGTCGACCAGGGCCCGGCCGCGAGCGGAGGCGTAGGCGGCGAAGACGCCGATCTGGCAGTTCTCGGTTCGGCCGGCGGTTCCGGAGTACTGGCGCTGGACCCCGGCTGAGGTGGTGCCCTTCTTGATGAACCCGGTGTCGTCGATGATCAGGACGCCGTCGGCCTCGCCGAGCTTGCCGGCGACGTAGTGCTGCAGGTCGTCGCGGATGTCATCGGGCTCCCACTTCGACCCGGCAAGGAGGTGCTGCAGCCCGTCGGGCGTGCGGTGGCCGGCCTGTTCGGCCAGCTGCCAGCTGTTCTTGCGGGCCACCGGGGCGAGCAGCCCGCGTACGTAATCACGTATGCGTCGGCGGAGCTTGACCCGACCGAAGCGGTGCCCGATGGTCAGGAAGAGATCGTCCAGTTCGAGGTCCCACTGCGCGGCGGCATACTCGGTGATCACCCTCGGAGGCTGCCCCGCCGCTGTCACTACCAGCGGCGTTGTCGCACGATCGAGGGGCGGTCTCCCTGAGACCGCCCCCACACGATCGAAGTCCCGCTACACTCCCGCCACCCAGCGAAAGACCAGGTCAGACAGCGAAATCCTGCTGGAGTACTAGAGGGCGTCTGAAAAGCCTGTCAGGAGGCTGGTCTTGCGAGGCGGCGCACGAGGAGCATGGCCATGGTGAGGTAGATGGCGCTCTCCGAGCAGACGCGCAGGTACTCGTAGTCCCTCGACAAGCGCCGGCACCGTCCGAGCCAGGCGAACGTCCGTTCTGCCACCCAACACCGCGGGACCACCGCGAAGAGGGGCACTTCCGGAGGTGGTGTGCCCACCTTCACCCAGGTCGAGCGGAACCCTCCGTCGCGGCGCTGCACCACCTCCACCGTAATGCCGGTGGTTTCCCTTGCCCAGGTATGGAAGGCGGCGCCGCGGTAGCCCTGGTCCGCCCACACGTGCCCAAGGCGTGGGAAGGCATCGGCAGCCGGGCGAACAGGACTGCAGCCCCGTCGCGATCGCCGACGCTCGCCGGGCTCACGCACGTGACCAGGACAGTGCCGCGGGTGTCGACGAGAAGGTGGCGCTTGATGCCGCTGACCTTCTTGCCGCCGTCGTACCCGTGCAGGCCGCCGCGCTCACTGGCCCTGACGCTCTGACTGTCCACGATGGCCGAGCTGGGAGTGGGATCCCGGCCGAGCTGTACCCGCTCGCTTTCGCGCAGCGCCGTCAACATCCGCTCCCACACGCCTTCTTGCTGCCAGCGCCGCCAGTAGTGGTAGACGGTCTGCCGCGGCGGCAGGTCGTGCGGCAGCAGCCTTCAGGCACAGCCGGCCGCAGCCAGTAGACCAGCGCGTTGATGATCTCCCGCCGCGCGTGTATTGCCGGTCGCCCACCGGGCTTGACCGCCGGAACCAGCGCACGGAGGATCTCCCACTCCGGATCAGACAGATCCGTCGGGTAACGGCTACGCAGCCCGCACACCCCAGCCCCCGAAAGTGCGTCACCGCCCCGCTTCCAGGCCACTTCCCGCTGACAGGCTTTTCAGACGCCCTCTATCTGCCTGATCTTCCATTGACACGCTCAGAGGCTCTGTTAGAGCCCCGCGCATCTCTCCGACGACTGGCGTCCCGCGGCCGAGCGATGCACTATGGAATTGAGGCGTCCCTCAACCGCAGCACTAAAGCCAAGAATGGCTTTCTGGGGCGTTACGCCAGTCAAGACGCTCATGTCTGGGACTCTATTACCTCAGGGCGCATCTGCGAATACTTGATGGTGTCGTGCCGATTCTAATCGCTCAGCGTCAAAGTTCCCGAGGTGCTGAAATGCGTGGTCGCACCCTAGCAGCCGCTGTGCTGCTCACTACGTCAATCTCGTTTGCCGGTGTCGCGCATGCTGACCCGTTGCCCTTCGGCCCTGGTCACACGATTACCATTGCGGGAAATCTAGAAGTGCGCAGCCGTGGGTTTTTGGGGATACGAAACTATAGGCACAACTATCATTTCTCGCACACTTTCCTCATATCGCTTTCAGACCATGGTGCGAAAAACCACTACATTGAAGCATGTGCAGGTGGCGATACCGTGGGCTGGGTGCAATTCAAGGTGCGCGTTCCCGCTGACTTCAGTGCACCTGTAATATCGACGGTCGTAAAACTGTACACAGGGTCGAGTTGCATCCGGTACGAAGATGCCTACCAAGGTCAGGCTGCGGATAGTACTCGGCTGCACCCTGAACCTGTCAACGTATCGCGAGGAGTGACAAACGAAAACTGGGATTCCGCTGTGGTGAATTACAGTGCGTCCAGCAAGTTCAGCCTTTGTTGTTTCGGTTAGTGCTCCAGCTGTAGATCGCGATCTTGTTATCCTGCGCCATCGCTCCTTCCGAGGGTAATGAGTTCTGCATCATCCCTGAGGGCCCCTTCGAGCTCGACGACGAGGGACATGCGAACTACCTTGGCTGATGGTCAGACTTCGATGACATAGGGCACTTGCTGGTCGGGGCCAGTCCGTGAACGGGTACGGCCGCCGTTGATCATCGGTGTGTGAAGACAGAAGAACGGCGGCCGCGGGCAGGAGACGTTCGAGGTCCTGATGGACCGTATCGCTGGACGGTTCGTCCGGGTGGAACCACGGCGCCGGGCACGGGCGTTCGTGCTCGGGTTGCTGTCTGACCTGCCCCGCAAGAACTGCTGGACGCTCGCCGAGCACGGCGGTTCGGCAAAGCCGTCTCCGTTGAACCACTGAACGGTCGGGTACCAGCGCACGATCGTTGGGCCGAACAGTCCTCCGGGGTCTTCGACCAGGCCCCAGCCCTCGTCGGTGGTGCGCACGTCGTCCTCCAGGGGAGGATGACCCCAGTCGGGGTTCCCGGGGCAGAACTGCTCGTGGAGATCGGCGGTCTCGGCGTACACCTCCGGCTCTCCCGGCCGGCGGACAGCGACGTGGCCGAGCAGCGCCATCCAGCCTCCGGGATGGAGTACGTCGTGCGCCCGCTGCCAGCCGATCGACGGGTCGACCCAGTGCCACGACGACGCGGCCACGAGAGCATCGAAGCGTCGGCCGCGGTCGTCCCACTCCTCGAACGTCGACGTCTCGACTGCGACGTTACGGAAGGAGGCCATCCGCTGGCGAGCAAGTGCGGCCATGTCTGCGCCAGGCTCGATGGCGGTCACTGAGCATCCGAGTGCTGCCAGCGAGCGCGTCGCCTGACCGGTGCCGCAGCCCACCTCCAGCACCGACGACCTGTCGGCCACGCCGGTGACGGCGACAAGGTCCGCGAACAGCTCTTCGGGGTATCCCGGCCGGACCCGGTCCTAGAGCTCCGGTACCTCGTTGAACACCCGGCCGAGGTCGTGTGGATTCGGGCGCATCTTCGGAGCGTCAGTCACGAGCGCACAAGCTATGAGGTTCGTCGACGGGTACGCCACTGGTTTGACGGCAGCTCCTCGACAGCAGCCGTGTCGTCGAGCAGGTTCTGGGCGATGGCCGCGTAGCTGCTCGCGGTGGTGTGGGACAGGTTGAAGACCAGGGCGAGGTGCCGCGGGTCGGCGCCGACGGTCAGTGCTTCGTTCAGGACCCGGTCGCTGTGGACGCGTTCGAGGTAGACGCCCTGGTGCAGCAGGTGCCGCTTGAGGTATTCGGGGCTGACGGGCCCGGTTCCCAGGGCGGTCTTCGCGTTGATCGGGACGTGCCGGTTGGGGGTCTTCGGCCAGGTGTCCCGGCGCTGGTCGAGCCAGGCCAGCAGGGTCTGGTGGGGCAGGACTTCTTTTGGAGCCGGTTGCGAAGCCAGGCCCTGGCGGCGCGGTTGCGAGCGGGCATCCACCAGGTTGTCCAAGCTCCGTAGGCGCCAAGACCGGCAGTACAAGGCCGGACGGCAAACCTCAGCCGACGTGAGTGTCGGTGGGTGGCAGTACCGTCGGGGGATGAGTGCATGGCCGCCAATTGATCGTGATGATCTTCGCAAGGCACGTGGTGACGCGGGCTTCGATGCCGTCCTCCCGCTGCTGATCAGGCGCTTGATAGCCGAGACCGCAAGCGGGTTGGATTCCTTGGACATGCCGGGAGGCTCCGGCATCGCGGTCGGAGGTTTCGACGGCATCGTCACAGCGTCGGGACCATCGGTGTTCGTGCCGGAGGGAACTTCGGTGTGGGAGTTGTCTGTTGGCGGCGGCAACAGTAAGGCCGAGGGGGACTACGAGAAGAGGGTCAAGGGACCGAACGGACTTCCGACCCAAGATGTCACCTACGTTGAAGTCGTCCTCGACACGTGGAGAGATGCTCGAACGTGGGCCGCGCGCCACACCGAGGACGGTCGGTGGCGGGGGGTACGTGGGTACAACCTCGACGGGATCGACCTCTGGCTGGAACAAGCGCCCGCCACCGCGGCCTGGCTTGCTGCCCGCCTGGGAAAGTCGCAGCCGGGCGTGCGGTCTGTTGAATCGTGGTGGACTGACATTTGGCTCCGATCGACGCGTATCCCACTGGATCGGGCGGTGGTGCTGGGAGGAAGAGAGAAGGCAGCTGCCGACTTCAGTGCCCTACTCGCCACAGGGCGGTCGGTGATCACGCTAGGCGGAGATCTGCGCCCCGACGAAGTCTGCGCTTTCGTTGCCGCTGCCCTAGAACAGGAAGGCGACCTGGGGGCCACTCAGGTGGGGACGCGCGTCCTATTCGTTTCCGACAAGCACGGTATCGAACAACTGGTGACGCAGCGCCAGCCCTTGATCTTGGTCCTCGCGGATCCGGCGCTCGCCCGGGACATTCCGCAGCAGCAGCCTCACCAGCTGGTGTGGGCGGCGATGCCCGGCGTCCCGTGCGACGTGCACGTGCCCAGGCTCCACAGCCAGGTCATCGAGTCCCTGCTGCTCTCTGACGGCATGCCGAGCGAGCGAGCGGCCCGACTCGGCGCGCTCGGTCGCCGCAGCCTGCTGGCGCTGCGGCGAGCTCTGGCCCACCATCCGGAGCCACTCACACCGGAACGGGCCTCGACGCTCGATGTGGTCCGCCGACGGCTGCTCCTGCTGAATTCCTGGAACGGGGACAATCGGGAAGACCGCCGTGTGGTTGGACAGTGCTCGGGACTTGAATACGAAGAGTTGCAGGAGCGGGCCCGTGAGCTCGCCGCAGGGTCCGACATCCCTTTCCTCGGCCATCAGGAAGGGATCTGGCACGTGCTCGCTGCCGAGGATGCCTGGGCCTTGCTCGGCGCATCCCTTACCAGCGACGATCTCCAATTCTTCCGAACGGCAGTCTTGGAGGTACTGACTGAAACGGACCCGACCCTCGACCTCGACCCTGGTGAGCGGTGGAAGGCCGGGGTGATGGGCGTGAGCCGGTGCTTCTCACACACCCTTCGAGCAGGGCTCGCCCAGTCACTCGCCCTCCTGGGCACCCTGGGCGCGGACCTACGGGGTCCCGGAGGTGTCACGGGAGATCGATGGGCACGGATGCTGGTTCGTGATCTGCTGAAGCAGGCCAACGCTGATGGCACGTACAGCCAGTGGCGTTCCCTGGGCGATGTGCTGACCTTGCTGGCTGAGGCCGCCCCGGAGGAGTTCCTAGAAGCGATGGACGAGGGCCTCAGTGGCACCACACCTCTTCACACCGCCATGTTCACCGACAACCAGCCTGACAACATGGGGCTGGGATCCAGCTCTCCTCATACAAGGTTTCTGTGGTCCTTGGAGATCCTGGCATGGTCTCCGGAGCACCTCGATGACGCCGTGGACCTACTGACCGCGCTGGCTGTCGTGGACCCGGGCGGCCGGCTCTCGAATCGTCCCCTCGCGAGTCTGGTGGGGATTCTCAGCGCGTGGGCTCCCAACACGAACGCCCACGCCGAGGACCGCATCAGAGTGATCCGACGCCTGGTGCGCAGGTGGCCAGCACTCGGCCGCAAGTTGCTCCTCCAGCTCATACCTGACAGTCACGCTACGCAGATGAGCCATTCTGGTCCGCGCTTCCGTGACTGGAAAAGAGACATCGTCGTCACCCCGCATGACCGATGGAGAGTTACCACCGCCGTAGCCGATCTGCTCCTTAACGAACTCAACGCCGCCCCCGAGCTGTATGCCGACCTGATCGGCAAAATCGACGTTCTACCTCCCCAACACCGCGCTGAGGTCGCGCGACGGCTGACCGAGCTGGCCGGCGACCTGGAAGATGACGATCAGCGTGCGGTTCTCCACCGCGCACTGCGCGATCAGGTCGCCCGGCACCAGGAGTACGCGGACACCGCGTGGGCCCTTCCCGCGGACGAGCTTCGCCCCCTCCTAGCCGCGTGCGAAGCGCTGGAGCCTCGGAATCCGGTGAAGCGGTACGCATGGTTGTTCCAATCCGGCTGGATCACGCTTGGCGACATCAGGCGCCGTGACAACTTCGCCGACTACGACGCGGAACTCCTCGCCCGGCGGGCCGCAGCGGTCGGGGAGACAGTCGCGAACGGAACGTTGGCGGCTCTCGTCGAGCTGGCCTCCGCAACCGAGTTCGCCGACCTGGTGGGCATCGCTCTCGCAGAGCACTCCGAGGACCATGACCAAGAGCTGCTGTCCTGGCTTGAGGAGGACGCCTCACCAGCCAAGGAGGTCGCGACTGGGTACCTTCGTCGGCGTATCTGGGCCCAGGGGAATGATCTCCGCGACAGGCTTCTTTCCCTCACAGAGGTTCCGCAGACTCAGGCAACCATTCTGAGGCTCGCCCCAGAACCAACTACCGCGTGGTCCAAGCTCGCTGAACTCAGTCCGGAAGTAGCCGGACATTATTGGCGTGAGTTCTCCTACTTCGGGCTCGGCCCCGACTTCCCGCGAGCGTTGGATGCGGCCCGGTCGCTATTGGGCGCAGGACGTCCCGCAGCGGCGCTGGACCTGATCCTCCTGTACGACAGGGAAGGGGACAGCGTAGAGGCCGCCAAGGTCGTCGTCACCGGGCTTGAAGACCTCATCGCAGGTAGGTTGAGCGATCCTGAGATCGGACGACTCAGTTCACGTTTCCAGGACCTGTTTGCGTTGCTCGCCCGGCACCATGAGCAGGTCGGGCGTCAACGCATCCTCAATCTGGAGTGGCAACTCTTGCCTGCACTCGGGTTCGACGCGAAGGCTCCAATCCTCCACAAGACGCTCGTTGAGGACCCAGAGGCGTTCGCGGATTTGGTGACGTGGTCCTTCCGCCCCAGCACCGTTTCCGAGGAGGACACGGCAGATGCCGTCGAGCAGGAGAACAGACGCAATATCGCGAACCACGCCTACAGAGCCCTTCACACTTTGCGTACATGTCCGGGACTTACGGCCGATGGGGCCCTCGACCCAGTTGCACTGCGCACGTGGGTCGTGACGGCACGGGCAGAACTGGCTGCCAGGGATCGTGCCAGGGTAGGTGATGTGCAGATCGGTGAGGTACTTGCTTTCGCCCCGCGCGACCAGGACGACTTGCAGATTCCAGAAGCTGTCCGAGACCTACTTGAAGAGATCAATAGCAGCGATCTCGAACGAGGTCTCAGCATTGGAATCTACAACAAACGAGGTGTGACCAGCCGGGGACTCCTGGATGGCGGAGTTCAAGAGTCGGAGCTGGCCCGGTCCTTCCGGGAGCAGGCCGAACGCGCACGCGCGTGGCCGCGAACCAGGAAGTTGCTCAAAGGGCTTGCGGAGTCGTACGAAGCTGACGCCAGGCGGGAGGACCAGGAGGCAGAGCGACGGCATCAAGGCCTGGAGTAGGCCCCTGTCAGGGCCCATTGCGAAAGCGCAGGCCGCAGCCACTCATCGGTGGCGTGTGATGCCGCACTCAATCGCGTGCCGCCGCTTGTAGTCGTCGGCGGCGAGGCGTACAGATTCTGATCCGCGACGCCGTCACGACGCTGCGGCCGGACTCCGGCATGGTTTGTCGGAGGGAAGTTAGGCAGTGGTAGAAGCTGGCTCTGGCGGGTAGCCCTTGGCGCGGAGGAAGGTGTCGAGGGCGAGGGCGACGATGTCGCCGTGGGGGATGTTGCTGTCGGCGTTGTAGCGGCGGATGCGGCGTTGGAGTTGGAGGGCTTCGGGTACGGCGTAGTTGAGTTGCCCCCGGCTGGTGTGGCGTGTGCTGAGGATTGCTTGTGTGTCGGGGTGGGGGATGAGGGGATCGTCGGAGGTTTCGGACTGGGCTTCGAGGATGGCGGCGAGGTCGCGTAGCAGGCGGATGTGGTGGGTGTGGTCGGGCATCGTGGTGCTCCGGGTTGCGGCGACTAGTTGAATAGTGATCCGCCTAGTCGACTATTCGGCTATTGGAATAGTCGGCAGGGTGGACGCGGTCCCGCAGGGCCGCGTCCACCCTTGTGCCGTACTGGGTGAAGCGTCGGATGGTCAGAAGCCCCGGGTGGTGAGCCACTCGTCCATCGCGACGGCGACGATGTCGCCGATGGGCAGGTGGTCGAGTTCGTTGTCCAGGGCGAAGCGCTTGATCCGTCGTTTGAGCTTCAGCGCGGCGGGCACGGACGAGTCGAAGCTCTCCCTCGTGATGACGCGCTGATTGAGAAGGACGGCGACGTCGGGGATGTCTCCGGGACGGCCGGGGCCCTGCGCCCACGGTGCGCCCTCGCTGGGTGCTTCGTTCGATGGAGCTGCCTGGTGGTGCCCAGGAGTCAGCTCAGCACCATGTACGGGGAAGGCCGTACTTGTCGGCGCCGGAGACGTTGCCGGGCGTACCGCTACCTCAGCGACCGGAGCCGCACCGTGAACCTCGACGATGGAAGACCCCAGCACTACAGGCGGCTCACCATGCCCATGGGCTGGTGTCACCGACTCCTCAACCGTGACCGGACTCGGATCGGACGTGGTACCAGCCACGAGAGGTGACTGGCCCCTGGCCGCTTCCCAGGCGGCATCGCTCGGGGGATCCGCAGCAGCCGACGGAGCGTCCGCCGCCGCGACGTCCGTTTCCCCATATGCCGCGACGGGCGTGGAAGCGACTGCGGAGTCCGCCTGGAGCGTGTTCGCGGACGTCTGGGCCGTAACACGCGTGGCGGTCTGTTCGGCGGCGTACTGCTCGGGGGTGAGTTCGGCGGCCGGGGGAGGGGGCGGCGGGGTCGCCTTCTTGGCCCCGCCGAGGGTGCGACCGCCGGTGCGGCGGGCCGGGGGCTTCATGCGCTCGCTCATGCCGTGAGCTCCTTCATCAGCTCGGCGTACTCGCTCAGCTCGGTGGGGATCTCGCCGAAGGCCTCCATGTAGTGGACCCAGGAGTGGATGGTGGTCTCGGCGAGTGGGAAGGGCTCGTCGCGGTCGGGGCCGATGCCTTCGCCCTCGGCGGGGTCGAGGAGCTGGTCCTTTGCCCGGCTGGGCAGGCTGGTGCGGTCGTCGGCCTTGACCATGACGACGTGGGCGGTGACGTCGTGCTCGTTGCGGGCGGCGGCGCGTTCGGCCTCGTCGAAGGTGGCGACGAGCTTGCGGCGTTCGATCTTGGTGGGGGCGACCGGCACGAGCAGCAGGTTCGCCTCGGTAACAGCTTCGTGGAAGATCCGGGCGCTGCCGCCGCCGGCGTCGACCACGATCGCACCGAACTCGGCGCGCTTGGTCCGGATGTACTCGGCGATGTCGTCGAACGGGTACCGCTCCACGACCAGGTTCGCGGGGATCTCGAAGCCGGCGGCCTGGGCGACCTTGAACCAGTCGTAGGCGGACTGGCTGGTCGCGTCGGCGTCCAGCAGCAGCGTCGGGACGCCGAGGACAACGGCGTAGTAGAGGGCGATGAACCAGGCGGAGGTGGTCTTTCCGGTGCCGCCCTTGAGCATGCCGACGACGATCACGAACGCGTCCCAGACGTGTTCTGTGGCTGCGGCCAGGGTCTTGTGGCGGGTGTTCTCGTTCACGTGTGCTTGATCTCCTGAAAGAGGAAGAGGTGTTGTTTGGTGCGTGTGTGCGTCGGCGAGCGGGCTGGCGGCGGGGGCGCCCGTGCTGGCCTCTGGCGGTCGACGCGGCACACGGCCGCGGCCTTGGTCTGCAGGGCAGGGCGGGAAACGCCCACGAGGGCATGGGGGCTCATGGCTGCTTCCTTGGGGCGTGGGCGGGCCCGTGATGGTGCTGGGGCCGCATGCGGGTGCCGGCTTGGTGGAGAAGCCGGTAGACGGTGGCGATGGAGTAGCTGTGCTCCCGGGCGAGGTCGGGCACTGTGGCTCCGGCCTCGTACCGGGCCCGCAGGGACAGCGCGACCTTGTTCCGTTCGGCGGCCCGGGCTGCCGCGCGCACTTGCAGGGACTGCTGTGTGGTGCGCACGGCGCCGCCGGCCTCGATCAGCAAGCGCCGGGCACCGCGCCGCGTCTCTCCCGCCGCGGCGGCGAGTTCGGCGAGGGTCGCGCCGTGCTGCTCGTACAGGGTGCGGAGGTGGGCGGCGAGGCGCTGGCGGGCTTGTGGGTTCTGGCGCATCCGGCGGGTCTGCCAGGAAGTGCGCATGACGGTCCCGGCGTCGTGCAGCCGATTGAGGACGGTGCCGTAGGACAGGCCGCTGGCGGTGACGAGTTCGTCGACCGTGGCGCCGGACTCGTACTGCTGGCGCAGGGACTGGAGCGTCACCTCCTCGCTCGCGTCGGAGGGTGCCGGGGGTTCTGGGTTCATGCGACGGACTCCCATTCGCTGAGGGCTTCGGCATGGGCGGCGGCCAGCTCGTCGTAACTGCGCTGGTCGGATGGGGTGATGAGGATCAGTCGGCCGTCGGTGGCGATGCGCCAGCCGTCGGCAGGGCGGCCCGTGACCGGGTCGAGGACGCGCCCGTCCTGGGTGTGCCATGTCGGCGGGATCTCGTCGGGGCGTGGTGCTGGGACCAGGACCTGGCGGCCGTCACGGACGAGCACCACAGCCCTGCTGCGATGCTCCGCAAACCGGTCCAGTACCTCCTGGTAGGCCGCCCGCTCCGCCCTGTGCAGGGCCCTCCGCCGGGCCGCGATGCCCCAGGTGCCGTGTTGCTCGGCGACCTTGTCCCAGCCCTGTGCCGGCGCTGTGGTGTGGCCGGTGTCGGCGTCCGTGAGGTGGATGCCGAAGCCCTCCAGTGCACGCGGCGCGAGGGCCCAGGTCTCTCCGGTGTGCTGGACGAGGCCGTGGTCGGCGAGGCGATTCAGCGCCCGGTAGGTGGTGGCGCGGGAGACCGAGGACGTTCCGACGAGCTCGTCGGCCGTCTGGCCCTGGCGTGAGTGCAGAGCGCTGATGATCACGAGGGCGGCGGTGCCGAGGCCGTGGTGGGCGAAGGCGTCGTGGCCCATCAGACGTGCGAGGGCGGTGGAGTCGATGTCGGCCGTCGTGGCCGTCTCAGGGGTGGTCCACTCCTCAAGTGCCGGGTCGGGGGGGAACTGAGTGGTCCACAAACGAGACGGAGCGCTGCCCAGGGCGAGATACCAGGTCGAACCCTCCCGGCCGTGGCCGACCCGCAGGCGGCGAAGCCAGCCTCCCGGCTTGAGGACCGTGTCGTAGACGGCCCGCAGTGTCGTGCGGGAGATGCCCGCCTCTTCGGCGGTCTGGCGCTCGCTCGCGTGGTGCAGAGGGCCGCCGGCGATCTCGGCAAAGTTCAGATGCGCCCGCAGCACCCGCAGCGCGGTCCGTCCCCGCTCCCCGCGCCAGGGCGTGGTCTCGACGCGGTCCCGCAGCGCGGCGAGCACCTCGAATGCGTCGTGCCGGGAACCCAGTGCCAAGGTCGTTCCGACTGCGGCTGAGGCGTTGGCCCAGACCCGGCGGATGTAGTCCAGGGCGCGGCTCTGCCCAGACCGCAGCGCGATGCTACGGGTGTACTGTCCGCCTTCGTGCTCAGGGTGCAGCAGGAGTTGCGTGAGCTGGTCGGCGCTGCCGCCGGCGCGGGCGACGTGGCAGGCGATGGCCGCGGTGATCCGGTGTCCGTGCTCGGCCACGCCCTGGCGGTCCCCGCGAAGGATCACGGTCCGCCTGTCGGAGGCGAGTCGGCTGTAACTGCCGGTGGCGTAGCGGCCGGTGAGGTCGCCGAGCAGGATCAGATCGGCCGCAGCTGACGGCAGTCGGGACAGGCCCAGCGGGCTGCGGAGGTGGGTGACGTGTCGTTGGGGGAGTGGCTGGTGGGTGCTGTCTGGCACGGTGGGGTCGTCTCGCAAAGACGTGGACGCCACCCAGGCCCGCTAAAACCACGGGCGGCGTCTGGAACCGACCTCCATCGGCGCCGGCAAGGTCTCCAGGATGGCCGTCCTGGAGGCCCTTGTAAGCCCGGCCCCGAGCGGAGGCAGGCGTCCCCATCGCAGCTCGACCGAGATCGAAACAGAGCACCGCCAGAGTCGCCCAACCGTGATCCACACCGGCCAACTCAGGTCCCTCAAAGGCCAGTTTCAGGGGCTGATGCCTCTGACTGCCTCCGAGCGACCCGGGTCGAACCGGGGTCGAATCAGAGCGATTTCCTCTGACTGCCTCCGCTCGCCTCTGCAACCCGTCCTAGCAGGTCACAGCCTCATCGCCCCCACATCAGCGCAGGTCAGAAAGATGCGCTAGCTGTACCACTGGTTCCTGGCGAAGGCGGTCGTGTGCGGCATGGTGTTCGGCTCCCGTCGTTGGGTCGTGGCGACATCGTCGGGAAGGGTTGTGCGGGGGCGCAATACGGCTTCCGTGTCACGGAAGAGTGCTTGGAAAATCCCTGGTGAGAGCCTTGATGCGAGGCGTCGTTCCGCTGCCCGCCGACAACGGGGACAGCCATCAGGCCGTGTGCCTGCGGTGTCGGTCGGTGTTGATCCCCGACCATTCAATTGCGAGACATGTCCTTATCGCTTCTTTTGTGGAGCCCCTCTGGCGTTTCTCCGGCGGCATACGGCCGGTACAGCAGCAGAAGTTGTATTACTGCAGATCAAAGCTGGTCGATGTCCGCGTGGGGAAGGGGCGGGGGCGAATCCGGGTCGAATTCACCTTCCTTTCGCCGCGAGCAGCGGATTGCTGCAGGTCAGCTGGGTGATCAGAGGCGACGACGGTGGGTAGGGAGTCCTGCACGGTGTCCGAGTGGACTCAGGCCTTGAGGAGAGGCCCTCCGGAGAGTCTGGGAGGTGCCGCATCCGGGCAGCCTGGACGGCGTCGGTGTCCGGGCTGTGCGAGCGTGGTCGGCAACAGCGTGGCGTCCAAGGCTGGGCCGACTTGGGGAGGCTCAACAGCGCAGGCGGTGGGGGTGCGGCTGAGGTCGGGTTGGCCCGGCGGCGCATGGTCAGCCTCGGAGTGTCTCCCAGTGGATGGTGCGGTCGCACCAGCGGTTGAGGAGGGTGCGGTCATGCCCTACGGCGAGCAGGCCCGCGCCGGTCGACCGTCGGTAGTCCTCGACTGCTCTGACCAGTGCGGCAGTTGTCGACGCGTCGAGCATCGCGGTCATCTCGTCGCAGATCAGCCAACGCGGACGCAGGACGAGGGCGCGGGCGAGGCAGGCGCGTTGGAGTTGGCCGTCGCTGACCTCGTGGGGGCGTCTGCCGAGAAGGTCCGTGGTCAGGCCGACGGTGGCGGCGAGTTCGGCGGCCCGCTCGGAGGGTGCGTCGCGGTGGCCCGAGGCGTGCAGGGGCTCGGCGATCAGGTCCCTGAGCCGCAGCCGGGGGTCTGCGGACAGTCTCGGCTGTTGGAAGACGGCGCCGAAGGCTGTGCGCTGTTCGCGGGGGGCGCGGTGGCGCCAGCGTCGGACCGGGCTGCCGTCGAGGAGGACGGTTCCGGAGTCAGGGCGGTGGAGGAGTGCGGTGACGCGGGCGAGGGTGGATTTGCCGCAGCCGCTAGGGCCGAGGAGGCCGACGGATTCGCCCGGCTCGACCGTCAGGGAGGCATCCCGAACCACGGGGCTGTGTCGGTCGTATCCGGCGGTGATGGCGCGCAGTTCAAGCACGGACGTCCTCTGAGATGTGCGGATGGTGGCAGGCGACGGTGCCGGTGAGAGGAGGCATCGCGGCGCAGGCGCCCGTTGCCCGGTCGCAGCGCGGTGCGAAGGCGCAGCCGTCGGGGAGGTCACCGAGTTCCGGGGGCATGCCGGGGATGGGGGTGAAGGCGCGGTCGGGCAGGGCGTTGAGCAGGCCGCGGCTGTAGGGGTGGCGGGGGCCGGGAGTGCCGAAGAACGCGTCGGCGTCGGTGATCTCGATGATGCGGCCCGCGTACATGACGGCGACCCGGTCGGCTATTCGTTCGGCGGCTGCCAGGTCGTGGGTGATCATCAGCAGGGCCCGGGCGCCGTCGTCGATGTGGCGGCGCAGTTCGTCGACCGTGTGTTCCACCAGGTCGCGGTCGAGTCCGGTGGTCGGTTCGTCGGCCAGCAGGAGAGGTGCGTCGCCGACGAGGGCGAGGGCGGTGGCGGCGCGTTGGGCGAGGCCGCCGGAGAGTTCGTGGGGGTGGCGGTCGAGGTGGTCGGAGGGGAATGCCGTCCGGGCTGCGGCTGCTTCGGTGGTCTTGCGTACGGCCGTGCGGCCTCGGACGTCCGTCAGCGCGGTGACCGTCTCCTCCAGTTGGGAGCGGATGGTGCGGACGGGTGTGAGGTGTGCGGCCGGACTCTGCGGTACGAGGCCGATGCGTCGGCCCCGTACGGTCCGAGACAGCGTCTGCTCGTCGGCGGCGAGCAGGTCGAGGTCGCCGAGGCGGGCCTCGCCCGCGGTCTGGGCGTTGGCCGGAAGCAGGCCGAGGAGGGCGGAGGCGAGGACGGACTTGCCGCAGCCGCTCTCGCCGATCAGGGCGAGGCATTCGCCGGCCGCGACGTCGAAGCGGGCGTCGGTGACCGCGGCGATGCGGCGACCGCCCGGCATCAGGAAGCGCACCGACATGCCGCGGACCGAGAGGATCGGGGGTGGCTGGGTCACAGCATGAGCTCCGATCGGCGGCGAGGGTTGATCCGTTCCCGCCAGGCTCCGGCGAGGCCGGCGATGGCGAGGGTGGGGATGATGATGAACAGGCCGGGGAAGAGGGTCGGCCACCACTGTCCGGCGAGCAGTGAGCCGCGTGCGCTCTGGATGAGGTTGCCGAGGCTGGCCATGTGGGTGGGCAGGCCGAGGCCGAGGAAGGACAGGGCCGACTCGTGCCACATGGCGTGCGGCACCATCAGTACGGCGGCCAGCGCGGCCTGGGGCAGCACGCCGGGCAGCAGGTGTCGTACCGCGACGCGCCACCGGGACGCGCCGCCGGAGACGGCGGCGTCGATGTAGGGGCGGGAGCGCAGGGACAGCACCTCCGCGCGCACGATCCGGGCCGTGGACAGCCAGTGGGTGAGGGCGACCGAGACCACCACCGGCCACACGCCGGGCCGGAACATGGCCACGATGAAGATGCCGAGCAGCAGGTGGGGCACGGACGAGAACGTGTCGACCAACCGCATGAGGCCGCGGTCCGCCCAGCCGCCCAGCGCCCCTGCGGCAGCGCCGACCGCGGTGCCGATCACGGTGGCCGTGAGCGCCGCGGCCACCCCGACCAGCAGGGAGACCCGCAGCCCGTAGACGCACCGCAGCAGCAGGTCCCGGCCGACGTCGTCCGTGCCGAACGGGTGTACCCAGGAGGGGGGTTGGAGTTTGGCGGCGAGGTCGACGGCCTGCTGGTCGAGCTGGACCAGCGGTGGCACGAGGAGCACGGCGAGCACCGTCGCGATGACCAGCGCGACGGAGGTACGCACCCGGATGGTCCGCGTGGAGCGGCGCGTCGTCCCGTGCGACCGCCAGATGGCCGGGTCGGGAGCCGGAGAGTCACATGTCACTGAACCTCACCCTCGGGTCGAACAGTCCGTAGAGCAGGTCGGCGAGCAGGTTGCCGGCGAGGACGGCGGCGGTGGCGAGCGTCGTGAGGGCGGCGAGGAGGGGGAAGTCGACGGCGGTGGCAGCCTCGACGGTGGCCGCCGCGATGCCCGGCCAGCTGAAGACGGTCTCCACCAGCAGGGCGCCGGTGATGAGTTCGGGGACGCGGGAGCCGATCAGCGTCAGTACCGGGAGCAGTCCGGAGCGCAGGGCGTGGCCGAGCAGGACGGTGTGTTCGCTCAGGCCCCGGGCGCGGGCGCCGCGTACCGGGTCCTCAGCGAGGGCGTCGGTGACTCCTTGGCGTACGTAGAGGGTGAACCAGGGGAGTTGAGATACGGCGAGCACCCCGGCGGGCAGGACCAGGTGGCTCGCTACCTGCCCCGGCGTGACCTGCTCGCTGGCTGTGTCCGTCAGGCCACCCGCCGGGAGCATGTCCAACTGGAGGGCGAAGAGCCAGACGGCCAGCAGTGCGATCCAGAAGACCGGTGCGGCTTCCAGGGTGTAGGCGAGCGAGGTGACGCCCCGGTCCAGCCAGGAGCCCGGCCGCCGTGCGGCCAGGACCCCCAGCAGGGTGCCGGTCAGCACGGCGGCCACGAACGCGACCGCGCACAGCAGTGAGGACCACACCAGGCGTTCGCCGATCACCTGGGCGACCGGCTGGCGCAGCACGCTGGACTGGCCGAGGTCTCCGCCGAGGGCGGAGGTCAGCCAGTGCCACCAGCGGGCGGTGACGGGCTGGTCGACGCCGAGGTTGTCGCGCAGCCGGTCCAGTGTTTCCTGGTCGGCGCCGAGGGCGGCGGTGCCGGCGTACGCCCGGACGGGGTCGAAGGGGGATGCGGCGGCGATGGCGAACACGCCGAAGGTGACGATCAGGAGGATGGGGGCGGCGAACAGCAGCCGCCTCCCCGCCAGGCGTGCCATCGCTCCCCAGGGCAGGGATGCGGCGGTCACTTCTTGGGCTGCCAGTCCTCGATGTTCCACCAGGGGCCGCTGGCGAAGCCGTGCTCGTGCGGTTCGAGCTGGGTGGTGAGTCCGTTCCAGCGGTCGGCGAGGACGTAGAGGTGGTCGATGTGGGTGAGGAAGGTGTAGCCGGGGTTGTTCACCAGCTCGCGCTGCAGCGTCTCGTACGCGGCTTTTCGCGTCGCCGTGTCCGAGCTGCGGCGGCCGGTGTCGAGGGCCTTGTCCACGCCGGGGTCGTCGTAGCGGGCCATGTTGTTGAAGCCGTCGCCGGCGAGGGAGGAGTGCAGGAGGGTGTAGAGGCCGAAGTCGGGGTCGCCGGTGCTGCCGAAGCCGGCAAGGACGGCGTCGTTCTTCATCCGCGGCTCGATGACCTCCCAGGTGGCGCTCTCCACCTTCACGTCGATGCCGGCCTTCTTGGCGTCGGAGGCGTAGGCGAGGGCGTGGTCCTGGCGGACCTTGTCGCCGGAGGGGTAGAGGAGCGTGAACGCGGCCCGTCGGCCGTCCTTGGCGCGGATGCCGCCGTCTCCGGTCTTCCAGCCGGCCTGGTCCAGGATCCGCTGGGCCTTGCCTATGTCCTGGGCGCGCTCGATGTCCTTGGCGAACCAGGGGTCGTCGACGGGGAGGGGCCCGTACGCGGGCCGGCCCGCGCCGTCGAGGATCTTGTCGACCATGGCCTTGCGGTCCACGGCGGCGTCGAGGGCCTGCCGGATCGCGCGGTCGGCGGTGACCTTGTTCTCCTGGGGGAGGGTGACGGTGCGGAAGTCGTAGGATTTGGCGTCGTACGTCTTCAGCCCGTTGTCGTTCTTGAAGGTGGCGGCGAGGTTGGGTGGGAGGATCGCGCCGTCGAGGTCGCCTGAGCGCAGGCGGGTGGCGCGTACGTTGTCGTCGGAGATGACGGCCATGGTGAACGTCTTCACCGTCGGCTTCCCGCACCAGTAGTTCGGGTTGGCCTTGAAGGTGAGTTTCTCGCCCTTGCTCCAGGTGGAGAGGACGTACGGGCCGGTGCCGACCGGCTTGGTGTTGAAGGAGCCGGTATTGGGGTCCTGCGCTCCGGCGATGTGCTCGGGGACGACGGGCAGGACCGTGCGCCCGGCGAACGGCGCGTAGGGGTACTTCAGCGTGAAGACCACCTTGTCGTCGCCGTCCGCCCGTACGTCCTTGATGGCGTCCAGTTCGCTGCGGGCGGTGTTGTTGGTCTTCGTGTCGAGGATCGTGTCGTAGGTGAAGACCACGTCGGCGGAGGTGAGCGGCTCGCCGTCGCTGAACTCGACGCCGTCGCGCAGGGTGTAGGTGTAGGTGAGCCCGTCGGCGGCCACCTCGGGGAGGGCCTTCGCCAGGGCGGGTCTCAGCTTCAGGTCGGCGTCGCGGGCGAGCAGGCCGTCGAAGATCTTGGAGTTGCCGTCCTTGCCGTAGCCGAGCAGGGGGCTGAGGGTGTCCGGCTCGGACGCCACCCCGATCACGACGGAGTCGGAGTCCTTGCTGCCTTCTTCACTGCTGCCGGGCGCCGAGCAGGCGGCGAGCCCGGTGACCATCGCCGCCGTGACGGCGGCACCTCGTATCCGACGGATCGTCATCAGCCTCACACCCTTGTTGCGATCGAACTGTTGTTGCGAGTTATGTGCGACAACAGGGCTACCCAAGGTCGGCGGGCGTCAGTCCGCTTCCCGCCCGAGGCAGGTCTTGGCGATGGGGTGTTGAACGCGCGCGAGTCTTCTTGCGTTAGATGGGTAACTGCGTATCGTTCGCAATAAGAGGCGGTGCCATGCGGAAGCCGTACGAGATGCGGTCACCCGGCTCCGGGGGCCGCGGAAAAGGAATGAACGTGACAGCCAAGCGCACCGCCCGTCTCGCGGTACTCGCCGCAATTCCGGCTGCCCTGCTCGGGGTGGCGGCCTCGGCCCCGGTGTTCGCGGAGGAGGACACCCCGGCCTACCAGATCGACCTGGAGCAGCTGAACGACTCCGGCTCCAAGGGGACGGTCCTGCTGAGCGCCCGCGGCACGGAGCTGACGGTGTGGATCAAGTCCGAGGGCATGGTGCCGGGCCAGCCCTCGGCGCAGCACCTGCACGGGTCCACCGAGGGGCACGACTTCGTGTGCCCGGACGACAGCGCCGACACCAATGGCGACGGGATCCTGAACAACACCGAGGCGACCGTCCACTACGGCGACATCAACATCGCGCTCACCGTCTCGGGCGACACCGACGCGGCGACCAGCGGGCTCGCGGTCGACCGGATGCCGGTGGCGGACAAGGAGGGGAAGATCTCCTACAAGCGGACCATCCCCGTCTCGCAGGACGTGATCGACCACATCAAGGACCTGCACGTCGTGCAGCACGGCATCGACAAGAACGGCAACGACAAGTACGACTTCGACGGCGCAGGCAAAAGTGAACTCGACCCGAAGCTGCCGCAGGAGGCGACCGCTCCGACCAACTGCGGCGAGGTCAAGGGCGCGGCGGTCGGGTCCGTCCCGGTCGGCGGGATCGAGACCGGCAGCGGGTCCTCCGGCGCGGGCGGCATGTCCCCGGGAATGCTGATCGGCACCGCCGCCGCAGCCTCGGCGACGGCAGCGGGCGTCTTCGTCGTCACGCGCCGGCGGATCGAGGCCACGTCCCGTGCCGCAGCGGCGGCGGAGACCGGGGGTGCCGCGTGAACCGCTCCGGCGGCAGCAGTACACGGGCGGAAGGAAGGCGGGGCCGCGCCGCTCTGATCGCCGCCGCAGCGGCGGTCCTGCTCCTCACCGGCTGCGCGGGCCAGGACACAGCGGGCTCGCAGACCTCTCCGGGCCAGACCACGGACCTGGGCACGGGCGGCGTTCAGACACCGGCTGCGGGCTCGGGCGGTGCCCAGGCCATCGCCGCCCTGGACAGGTCGGTGCCGACGAAGGTCACCATTCCCTCCCTCGGTGTGTCGAGCGCACTGGAGACGCTGGGGCAGAACGAGAAGGGGGCGATGACGACCCCGAAGGACCCGGATCTGGCGGGCTGGTACGAACCCGGACCCACCCCCGGCTCGGAAGGGCCCGCGGTGATCGCCGGGCACGTCACCTGGAACGGCGCGGACGCGGTCTTCAAGAAGCTGAAGACCGTCAAGGCCGGTGACACCGTCGAGGTCTCACGCGAGGACGGCAGGACCGTCACCTTCACGGTGGAGCGGGTCGAGGAGTACGAGAAGGCGGCGTTCCCCACCCTGGAGGTGTACAAGAACCTCGACTACGCGGGGCTGCGCCTGGTCACCTGCGGCGGCGAGTTCGACGCGGACCGGCACTACTACCCCAACAACGTCGTGGTGTTCGCCACCATGACAGCCGTCGCGTAGAGCGATCACCGTGCACCGATCCGGGCCGCCACCCACGGGATGCTGCGGCCGGTGGCTGCCGCCAGCTCCCGGAGCGTGGCGCCCTCGGCCGTCCGCTCGCGCAGCCACACCCTGATGTCCTGTGCGCCGACGCGTTCGGCGGCGGCACCGTCGTTCAGTCGGACGCGTGCGCGTCGCCCGTCGGCGGAGTTCTGTCCGCTGGGGCGGACGGGGATGCCGTACTCGGTCAGCAGCCGTCGCACCCGGTTCCTGCCGATGGCGAGGATGCGGGCCGTGTCCTCGATGCTGCGCTGCTGGTCGGCGTACACGGTCC
This sequence comes from Streptomyces sp. NPDC005811, assembly GCF_040630405.1. Lineage (NCBI taxonomy): Bacteria > Bacillati > Actinomycetota > Actinomycetes > Kitasatosporales > Streptomycetaceae > Streptomyces > Streptomyces sp. NPDC005811. The sequence goes on along the minus strand of NZ_JBEXXK010000044.1, from coordinate 79,806 downwards.
GCAGCGCCTGCCCGAGGTCGGTGAATCCCCCGGCCCGCAGTGCGGCGGCCGTTCGTTCACCGGCGGCGCGGGTCTGGGTGCGGCGGCCCGCGTCCAGGCTTTCCCGCCGGGCCTGCCGTAGCTCCTCCGAGTCCGGTCGGCGCCGTGCGCCGGTGTTCCAGCGTCTGCGGGCCAGTTCGCCCGAGCGGGCCATCGCCCGTCCCGCCGCGAAGCGCGTCCGGGCTTCTTCCGACGCCCGGTATCCGGCGAGGCGGGTGCGGGACTGCTGCCGGGAGAGGGAACGCGCGCTGAGCGCCCGGGTGCGCAGCAGACCGAACTCCCGGCGGTACTCCGCCGCCGTCATGTCGTGGACACGGACATGCGCCCCGAGCGAGCGGAAGGCCCGCCCGCACACATGACAGACCACAGTGTCGGTCGCTTCGTCCCGGATCAGACGGCCGAAGTCGGGATGCCGGGCCCCGACGTCGGAATGCGGGGTCCCGAGGCCGTTTTCCACAGCCATGATCGGAATCCTCCAGCTTGGGCGGCCCCCGCCGACGACGACGGTGTGGCCCCGCTCGGTGAGGAGGCGGCGCCGGAGCCCGGCGGTGCGCAGGACGGGGCTTCGGGTTCTCAGAGCGGTTGGGGGGCCAGGGAGCGGGCGGGGTGGCGCGGTCCGAGGAAGACGGCGATGCCCTTGCCGTCGAGGGAGGGGTGGGTGGCCTGGGTCCAGCCCTGGCGGCGGTAGAAGGACATGGCCCGGGGCGACCGGACGGAGGTGAGGAGCCAGGAGCGGCCGTCGGGGGCGTCCGCCGTCACCGCCTCCAGCAGTTCGCCGGCCAGGCCCGTGCCCCGGGCCGCCGGACGGACCGCGAGTTCGTCGATCTCGCGGGCGCCGACCAGCCAGGCCATGGTGCGGTCGGGGCCGAGGCCGGCGGCGGCCTGGGGATAACAGCGGTCGGTGGGGAAGGGGGCGCGGGTCGTCCAGGCCGTGGCGAAGCCGACGACGTCCGAACCCGCGAAGGCGAGCGCGGCGGTGAAGCCGGGACGCCGGACGTCGTTGACCAGCCGGCCCAGGAATTCGATCGCCTTCTCCTCGTCCTCGTTCCACGGCGGCGCGCAGAACGCCTCGACGTAGACGTCGTGCAAGGCGCCTGAGTACGCGCGCACTTCGGCGCCCTTGAAGATGCGGATGTCGCTCATCAGGCCGCCACCGTCCCTGCCGAGACCGGGTGCAGGCAGGCGTACTCCAGAGGCGCCGACGGGTCGATCGACACGTCCAGCGGTGCGGGATCGACTCCGGCCCGTACGAGGAGGTCACCGACCGCGGCGATCATCGCGCCGTTGTCCGTGCACAGCTTCAGGGGCGGCACACGCAGCGTGATCCCGGCGGCCCGGCATCGCTCCTCGGCCAGCGACCGCACCCGGGAGTTCGCGGCGACCCCGCCCACCACGACCAGGGTCCCCACGCCGTACTCGCGACAGGCCGCAACCGCCTTGCGGGTCAGCACGTCGGCGACCGCCTCCTGGAGCGACGCCGCCCCGTCGGCCACCGGCAGCTCGCGGCCCACGTGCCCCTCGGCCCAGCGGGCGGCGGCCGTCTTCAGCCCCGAGAAGGAGAAGTCGTACGACCCCGGCAGCGGGCGGGGGAAGGGGACAGCGCGCGGATCCCCCGCGCACGCCACCCGATCGATGGCCGGACCACCGGGATACGGCAGCCCGAAGACCCGCGCGACCTTGTCGAAGCACTCCCCGGCGGCGTCGTCGAGGGTGTCGCCGAGGTGGACGATCGGATCGCGGGCCAGGTCGCGGACGAGGAGGAGGGAGGTGTGGCCGCCGGAGACGATCAGCACCATGCAGGGATCCGGCAGCGGGCCGTGCTCCAGGGTGTCGGCGGCCACATGACCGGCGAGGTGGTGGACACCGTACAGCGGCACACTCAGCGCGTAGGCGATCCCCTTCGCCCCGGCAAGGCCCACCTGGAGCGCACCCGAGAGTCCCGGCCCGGTGGTGACGGCCACGGCACCGACATCGGACAGCGCCAGGCCGGCCTCGTCCAGCGCCTGCCGGACGACCGGGCGCAGCGCGTGCAGGTGCGCCCGGGAGGCGATCTCGGGCACGACCCCGCCGAAACGGGCGTGCTCGTCCATGCTCGACGCCACCGCATGCCCCAGCAGCCGCCCGTCGCGGACCAGCCCGGCTCCGGTCTCGTCACAGGACGACTCGATGCCGAGCACGATCGGAGAAGCCATCGCCCACCCTTCCTGCACTCTGAAAGTTATTGCAAGTAGTGTGCAATAGGTCGGGTGGTCGTGTGTACCCCTTCAGGGGTGTGCAGGTCACCGCCCGTAGAGTGCGTGTTTGTCTGTCCCCGGACCCGAGGTGTCGAGCAGTGACCCCCGAACGCCCCGTCCTGCCCGCCGCCGTGACCGTCGTCGGGATCGGAGCCGACGGCTGGAGGGGCATCCCGGACACCTCCCGCACCGCCCTGCTCGACGCCGACGTCCTCATCGGCGGCCCGCGTCAGCTGGACCTCCTCCCGCCGCAGTGCACGGGGGAGCGGATCTGCTGGCCCTCACCCCTGCGGCCCGCGGTTCCCGGCCTCCTCGCCGCGCACACTGGTCGCCGGGTTGCCGTGCTGGCCAGCGGAGACCCCATGTTCTACGGCATCGGGCGCGCCCTCACCGAGGTCCTCGGCGCCGGTGCCGTGCACGTCCTGCCGCACCCCTCCTCCGTCTCCCAGGCTTGCGCGCGCCTCGGCTGGCCGCTGGAGGACGTCGAGGTCGTCACGCTCGTCGGCCGGCCCGTGGCCCGCCTGGCCGCTTCCCTGCACGGGGGCCGGCGGATCCTCGTGCTCAGCGCGGACGCCACCACTCCCGGTGAGGTCGCCGCACTGCTGCGGGACCGTGGCTTCGGGCCGAGCCGGATGCGGGTGCTTGAACAGCTCGGCGGTGCGAAGGAACGTACAACCGCCCCGGCCACCGCCGACGACTGGCGCGACGAGCCCTGCGACCCCCTCCACATCGTCGCCGTCGAGTGCCGCCGCGCCCCGGACACCCTGCGCCTCGGCGCCGCACCGGGACTGCCGGACCAGGCGTACGAACACGACGGCCAGCTCACCAAACGACACGTCCGCGCCGCCACACTCGGCGTGCTCGCGCCCGCACCCGGTGAATTGCTGTGGGACATCGGCGGCGGGTCGGGCTCGATCGCGATCGAGTGGATGCGCACACACCCCTCCTGTCGGGCGGTCACCGTCGAACGCGACCCGGTGCGCGCCGAACGCATCACCCGCAACGCCGACCGGCTCGGCGTACCGGGACTGTCCGTCGTCACCGGCGCCGCACCCGGCATCCTGGCCGAACTCCCGCCGCCGGACGCGGTGTTCATCGGAGGCGGCCTCACCGCACCCGGCCTCCTCGACGTCTGCTGGGAAGCACTGCCCGTCGGCGGACGCCTCGTCGCCAACACCGTGACGCTGGAGTCGGAGACGCTGCTCGCCGACGCCTACCGCCGCCACGGCGGTGAGCTGGTGAAGCTCGCGGTGGCGCACGCCGTGCCCGTGGGCGGCTTCACCGGCTGGCGGCAGGCGATGCCCGTCACCCAGTGGGCCGCCCGCAAAGCCGCCCGGACCACCGTCAACCCCCTTCCAGGAGCAGACAGATGACCGTGTACTTCATCGGCGCCGGTCCCGGCGCCGCCGACCTGATCACGGTGCGTGGCGCCCGTACGCTCGCCGCCTGCCAGGTCTGCCTGTACGCGGGCAGTCTGGTACCGCGCGAACTGCTCGCCGAATGCCCGCCGGACGCACGGCTGGTGGACACCGCCCAGCTCGACCTGGACGAGATCACCGCCGAGTTGATCCGCGCCCACGAGGAGGGGCACGACGTGGCGCGACTGCACTCCGGGGACCCGTCCGTGTTCAGTGCGGTCGCCGAACAGATGCGGCGCCTCGACACGGCCGGGGTGCCCTACGAGGTGGTCCCCGGCGTGCCCGCCTTCGCCGCAGCCGCGGCCTCCCTGAAGCGGGAGCTGACCGTGCCGACGGTCGGCCAGACCGTGATCCTCACCCGAGTCGCCCACCGCGCCACCGCCATGCCTGAGGGCGAGGACCTGGCCACCCTCGGCCGCAGCGGCGCGCTCATCGTGCTGCACCTGGCCGCCAAGTACGTGGACCGCGTGGTGGGCGAACTGCTGCCGCATTACGGCGCCGACTGTCCGGCCGCCGTGGTCGCCTACGCCTCCCGCCCGGACGAGGTGATCATCCGGGGCACGCTCGACGAGATCGCCGGGAAGGTGAAGGAGGCCGGAGTCCTGCGCACGGCCGTGATCATGGTCGGGCGGACGCTGGGCGCGGAGCAGTTCCGGGACAGCCACCTGTACTCGCCGGAGCGCGAGCGGCATGTCTGCTGACCTGGTGATCCGTCGGGCGGTCGCCGAGGACGCCGAGCGTCTCACGGGCATGGTGCATGCGTCCGGCGCATATCAGGGGCAGTACGCCCCGATCATCGTCGGGTACCGGGTCACGGCGGAGGACGTCGCCCGGCACGAGGTCTTCCTGGCCGAGGACGGCGAGGGGCGCCTGCTGGGCTTCTACTCCCTGTGGCCCGACGTCCCGGAGCTGGACCTGCTGTTCGTCGCGGACGATGCCCAGGGCAGGGGCATCGGCCGGCTCCTTGTCGAGCACATGCTCGACCGGGCCCGGCAGGTCGGCCTGAGCGGCGTCCGCGTGGTCTCCCACCCGCAGGCCGAGGGGTTCTATCGGAGCGTGGGCGCCGAACGGGCGGGAACAGTGCCTCCGACACCGCCGAAGGTCACCTGGGAACGACCGGAACTGTGGTTCAGGACCGGCTGACCGCAGGTCCGGCGACCTCGCTGCGACCCACGATCGTCCCCGCCCGGTCGATGCAGATCACGTCGACTGCGACGGGCGCGCCCCGCAGCACGGCCAGCGCCTCGTCACGGGCGGTGATGGCCACCAGGTCGCCGAGCGGGACCCCGGCCGCCGCGCACAGCTGGAGGGCGGCCAGTCCGGTGTTGGCGTCGGCCACCTCGGCAACCAGGGCCTCGTCCGCGCCGCCGTGCCGGGCCAGTTCGGCGAGGAAGCCCTTGTCGACCTGGGAGCGGGCGGAGTGCAGGTCCAGGTGGCCGGCCGCCAGCTTCGACAGTTTGGCGAAGCCGCCGCAGATCGTGAGGCGGTCGACGGGGTGGCGGCGGACGTACTTCAGTACCGCGCCCGCGAAGTCGCCCATGTCGAGCAGCGCGTCCTCCGGGAGGCCGTACGCGGCGACGACCGTCTTCTCCGAGGTCGAGCCGGTGCAGCCCGCCACGTGGGTCCGCCCGGCTGCCCGTGCCACGTCGACGCCGCGCCGGATGGAGTCGATCCACGCCGAGCACGAGTACGGCACCACGATCCCGGTCGTCCCCAGGATCGACAGCCCGCCGAGGATCCCGAGGCGGTGGTTCCAGGTGGAGCGGGCGATCTCCTCGCCATGGTCGACGGAAACGGTGATCTCCACGTCTGTGCTGCCGCCGTACGCGGCGGCGACCCGGGCGACGTGGTCGCGCATCATCTGGCGGGGCACCGGGTTGACGGCCGGCTCACCGACGGGCAGGGGAAGGCCGGGCCGGGTGACCGTGCCCACGCCGGGACCCGCCTTGAAAACGACACCGGTCCCTGCCGGCAGCCGCCGCACGCTCGCCCGTATCAGCGCCCCGTGCGTGACGTCCGGGTCGTCGCCTGCGTCCTTCACGACCCCGGCCATGGCGGCGCCGTCCGTCAGCTCCTCCGCCGCCAGGGCGAACGACGGCGTCTGCCCCCTGGGCAGCGTGACCGTCACCGGGTCGGGAAACTCGCCGGTCAGCAGCGCGGTGTACGCGGCCGTCGTCGCCGCGGTCGCGCAGGCGCCGGTGGTCCAGCCGGGCCGCAGACCGGTGTGCTTCAGCTGGGCGCCGCGCGCGCCCGTGGGCTCATTCATGAAGGGAACCGAACTCTCGTGCACGTGCTGATCCTGGGCGGCACCACCGAGGCCCGCCGCCTCGCCGAACTCCTGGCGGCCGACCCCTCGCCCGGGCTGCGGGTGACGACCTCGCTGGCCGGGCGGGTGGCCGCGCCCCGGCTGCCGCCCGGCGAGGTCAGGGTGGGCGGCTTCGGCGGCGCCGAGGGGCTGGCCGGGTGGCTGCGCGAGCACGAGGTGGACGCGCTCATCGACGCCACACACCCTTTCGCCGGGACCATCAGTTTCCACGCGGCACGGGCCGCCACTGCCGTCCATGTTCCCCTGCTCGCCCTGCGGCGCCTCGGCTGGGTCCCGGCGAAGGGGGACGACTGGCACGAGGCCGACTCGCTGGAACAGGCCGCCGCGCTGCTGCCCGCGCTCGGCCGGCGCGTCTTCCTCACCACCGGGCGCATGGGGCTCGCGACCTTCGCGAACCTCACCGACCTGTGGTTCCTCGTGCGGTCCGTGGACGCGCCCGAGCCGCCCACCCCGCCCCGCATGAAGGTGCTGCTCGACCGAGGCCCCTTCACCCTCGACGGGGAACGCGAGCTGCTGCGCGCGCACCGCATCGACGTCGTCGTGACGAAGGACAGCGGGGGAGCGGCCACCGCGCCGAAACTGACAGCCGCCCGGGAGGCCGGGCTGCCCGTCGTCGTCGTACGCAGGCCGCAGGCCCCCGAGGGCGTGCAGGCCGTGCAAGACGCGGAACAGGCGCTCCGGTGGGTCAGGCGGGGACGCGACCTGCGCACTTTCCCGGACACTGACTGAAAGCTGACACGGGCTTTACCGCCATCGACTTGTAGTTGCAACCCATACGCAGAAGCCTGGAAGGCGCGGCTGAAAACAGCCGTACGCCGAGAAGTAAGGCCCACGTCCCCATGACCACCGCTCCCGATTCCGCCAGCCCGGCCTCCCCAGCCGGGCGGGGCGGCATCTCGTGGCACCGCATCCGCACCTCCATGACCCGAAAGGAGTGGGCCAGTGTCGGAGGGATGGCCGCCTTCATCCTGGCACTGCACGTCATCGGCTGGTTCACGCTGGTCGCGATCGTCGCCCCGGAGCACTACAGCCTGGGCACCAAGACCTTCGGCATCGGCATCGGCGTCACCGCCTACACCCTCGGCATGCGGCACGCCTTCGACGCCGACCACATCGCCGCGATCGACAACACCACCCGGAAGCTGATGAACGAGGGCCAGCGCCCGCTGTCGGTCGGCTTCTGGTTCTCCCTCGGTCACTCCACGATCGTCTTCGCGCTCGCCTTCCTGCTCTCCCTCGGCGTCAAGGCGCTGGCCGGACCGGTCGAGAACGACGACTCCACCCTGCACAGCGTCACCGGCTGGATCGGCACCACCGTCTCCGGGACCTTCCTCTACGTCATCGCGATCATCAACCTGGTGATCATGGCGGGTATCTGGAAGGTGTTCCGGCAGATGCGCTCCGGCCACTTCGACGAGGCCGCGCTGGAGGAGCAGCTCAACAACCGCGGCTTCATGAACCGCATCCTCGGCAAGGTGATGAAGTCGATCACGAAGCCGTGGCAGATGTACCCGCTCGGTGTCCTGTTCGGCCTCGGCTTCGACACCGCCACCGAGATCGCCCTGCTGGTCCTGGCGGGTTCGGGCGCCGCCTCCGGGCTGCCCTGGTACGCGATCCTGTGCCTGCCCATCCTGTTCGCGGCGGGCATGTCGCTGCTCGACACGATCGACGGCTCGTTCATGAACTTCGCCTACGGCTGGGCGTTCTCCAAGCCGGTCCGCAAGGTCTACTACAACCTCACCATCACCGGCCTGTCGGTGGCCGTCGCGCTCATCATCGGCACGGTCGAGCTGCTGGGCCTGGTCGCGGAGAAGGCCGGCCTGCACGGCGCCTTCTGGGACTGGGTCTCCGGTCTCGACCTGAACATCATCGGCTACGTCATCGTCGGACTGTTCTTCGCGACCTGGGCGATCGCCCTGCTGGTGTGGAAGGTCGGCCGGATCGAGGAGAAGTGGACGGCGGGGCTGGCCCAGGGGCCCGCGCCCGTCGAACAGGGCGCCGAGTAGCACCGCGTAGAGTCGCCCGGGCATCGTCGTCCCCACCGGAACGGGCTGGTCAGTGAACCTGGGCATCATCGGGCAGGCCGTCGGCCTGTTCGCCGTCACCAACATCGACGACATCCTCATCCTGTCGTTGTTCTTCGCCCAGGGTGCGGGCGGGCGTGGCGAGGCCCGGCGGATCGTGCTCGGGCAGTACCTGGGCTTCGCCGCCATCCTTGCGGTGGCGGTCGCGGCGGCGTTCGGCGCGACCTTCCTGCCCGGGAGCGCGATCCCGTACCTCGGCCTGCTTCCGCTCGCTCTGGGAATCAAGTCCGCTTGGCAGACATGGCGAGGGCGCGGCGACGACACGGAAGAGGGCGAGGAAGGGCGTGCGGGCGGCCCGCGCCCGCTGGAGGTCGCCGCCGTCACCTTCGCCAACGGCGGCGACAACATCGGCGTCTACGTCCCCGTCTTCGCCACCGTCGGAGTCGGCGGCATGACCGTCTACACCGTCGTCTTCCTGGTCCTGGTCGGTGTGTGGTGCCTGGCGGGCCGGTTCTTCGCGACCCGGCCCGTCGTCGCCCGTGCCCTGAGCCGCTGGGGGCACGTCCTGCTCCCCCTCGTCCTCATCGCGCTCGGCGTGCTCATCCTCGTCGAGGGCGGCGCCTTCGGCCTCTAGGAACTGCCCTGCTCGGGATAGCGGCGCGGCGTCCAGACGACCTCCTCGCCGCTGCCGCGCCGTACGACCTGCGTCTGGGAGGAGCCGACCAGCAGGATCGTACGCATGTCGACCTCGGCCGGATCGAGGTCGGCCAGCCGCACGATCCGCACCCCCTCACCAGGGCCGCCGACGTCCCGGGCGACCACGACCGGAGTCTCCGGCGCCCGGTGCTCCAGCAGCAGGTCGCGGGCCTTGCCCACCTGCCACGTGCGGCTGCGCGAGCCCGGGTTGTACAGGGCCAGCACCAGGTCCGCCGAGGCAGCGGCGCGCAGCCGCTCGGCGATGACCTCCCAGGGCTTGAGCCGGTCGGAGAGGGAGATCGTCGCGTAGTCGTGCCCCAGCGGAGCCCCTGCCCGCGCGGCAGCGGCGTTGGCCGCGGTCACACCCGGCAGCACGCGCACCGGGACATCCTCGTACTGCTTCTGTGAGGCGGCCTCCAGCACGGCCGTGGCCATCGCGAAGACGCCCGGGTCGCCGCCGGAGACGACCGCCACCCGCCGTCCCCGTTTGGCGAGCTGGAGGGCGAACTCGGCGCGCTCGGCCTCGACCCGGTTGTCGGATCCGTGGCGGCGCTGGCCGGGGCGTACTGGCACCCGGTCCAGGTAGGTGGTGTAGCCGACCAGGTCGTCGGCGGCGGCGAGCGCGCCGCGTGTCTCGGGCGTCAGCCACAGCGGTCCGGCGGGCCCGGTGCCGACCACCACGACCTCCCCGTGCTCCCGTGCGGGGGGCTCGGCGTCGACCTGGCTCGGCAGGACGGCGACCGAGAAGTACGGCACCGACTCCGGCTCCACGGCGGCCAATTCGGCGAGGCGTTCGCCGCTCATGGTGGCCCGCTCGACGTACCGGGCCTCGCCCAGCCGCCCCGAACCCTCCAGCGCCCGCCGCACCTTGGTGAAGGTGCGTCCCAGCTTCATCACGACGGCCACGTCCGTCGACGCGAGCCGGGCGGTCAGCTCCTCCTCGGGCAGCGTGCCCGGCAGGATGGTCAGCACCTCCTCGCCTTCGGCGAGCGGGGTGCCCAGGCGGGCCGCGGCGGCCGACACGGAGGTGACACCGGGGATGACCTCGGTGTCGTAGCGGTCGGCGAGCCGCTTGTGCATGTGCATGTAGGAGCCGTAGAAGAGCGGGTCGCCCTCCGCCAGGACCGCCACGGTCCGGCCGGCGTCGAGGTGCGCGGCGAGCCGGGCGGACGCCTCGGCGTAGAAGTCGTCGATGGCGCCCCGGTAGCCGCCGGGATGGTCGGTGGTCTCCGTCGTGACCGGGTAGACCAGCGGCTCCTCGACGTGGTCGGCGCGGATGTGCTTCGCCGCGATGGAGCGGGCGATCGAGCGTCCGTGCCGGGCACTGTGGTACGCGATCACGTCCGCCTCGGCGATGACCTCCACCGCGCGCACGGTCATCAGGGACGGGTCGCCGGGGCCGAGCCCGACGCCGTACAGCTTCCCGCTCACTCTTCCTCACTCGCGATCGCGTTGAGCGCGGCAGCGGCGATGGCACTGCCACCGCGGCGGCCACGGACGACCAGGTGCTCCAGTCCGGACGGGTGCTCGGTCAGGGCGTCCTTGGACTCGGCGGCGCCGACGAACCCGACCGGGACACCGATGACGGCGGCGGGCCGGGGCGCGCCCGCCTCGATCATCTCCAGGAGGCGGAACAGCGCGGTGGGCGCGTTGCCGACGGCGACGACCGCGCCCTCCAGCCGGTCCCGCCACAGTTCCAGTGCGGCGGCGCTGCGCGTGGTGCCCAGCTCGGCCGCGAGCTTGGGCACGGCCGGGTCGGAGAGGGTGCACAGCACATCGTTGCCGACGGGCAGCCGCTTGCGGGTCACGCCGCTCGCCACCATCTGCACGTCGCAGAAGACGGGAGCGCCCGCGCGCAGCGCCTCCCGGGCGCGGGCCACCACGCCGGGCGTGTACGCGATGTCCCGCACGAGGTCGACCATCCCGCAGGCGTGGATCATCCGGACCGCGACCTGGCCGACATCGGTGGGCAGCCCCCCGAGGTCCGCTTCCGCGCGGATGGTGGCGAACGACTGGCGGTAGATCGCCGCGCCGTCCTTCTCGTACTCGAACACCGTGCTCCTACTGGTCATGCGTACGGGCCGCCGCCACAGCGGCGGCGAGAGCGGAAGGGGCGTCGGCCGTGAACGTGGTCAGGACACGGCTGGTGCGGACGACGGAAATCCGGTAGCCGCCGTCCGGGGCGGCGACGACGTCCACGTGGTCGCCGCGCGGCCGGCCGCAGCGCCGCTCGCAGCCGGACCAGTACGCCGGGAGCCCGCCGCCCGCTGTGAGCGCCGCTGCCGCCTCCGTGCGGACATCCGCCCGCGACGTGGCGCAACCGGGCCGTCCGATGCAGGCGCCGACGCCGAGCCAGGGGGAAGCCGGGCCGGTGATCAGACCGACGGCGTCGAGCCCGGGGAGCCGTTCGGCAGGGACCAGGGGGAGGATCACCCCGCGCCACGGGGTGATGCGCAGTTCGCCGGACGCGGCGGCTGTCACCTCGGCCCACTGGGCGGCGGTGAGACGGCCCAGCGGGGCGAGCACACTGAGACTCGTCGTGCCGTCGGGGCGGGTGACCGGACCGGGCGGCGGTTCCCCGGCCCGGGGCCGGGCAGAGGCGCCCCGGACCTCCGGGGTCCGCAGGCGCCGTGCGACCTCCCGCGCCAACTCCTCACCCGATCCCGGTAGTTCAGCCACTCTCCAGGCCTGGCCGGCACTCGCTTCCAAGAAGACCTCGGCGGCCAGCAACGCGGCCCGGGGCGCGTTCTCGGCGTCCACGAGCGCGGCGGAATCCGACGACCCGATCCGCAGCCACGCGCCCCCGTCCGGCGTGGCCTCCAATGTCACGTCCGCACCCAGCGCCGCCACGTCCCCGCGCCCGTCGTCGAGCGCGAAGAGGAACCGCCCGGACAGCCCGGCCGCGGCCTCACTCGCGCAGACGAGCCCGTCCAACTCCCGCAGCCACGCCCGGACATCGGCGAATCCGTGCCCGTCCAGCCCGGACAGCGGCGACGCCACGACGTTGCGCACCCGCTCGTGCCGCCACGACGGCAGCAGTCCGGCCGACTCCAGCCGCTGCGCCAACTCGGCACCACAGCCCGTGGGCAGCCCACGCAGCTGGACGTTGCCCCGCGAGGTCAGGTGCAGCTCCCCGTCGCCGAGTTCCTGCGCCACAAGCCCAAGCGCACCGGCCTGATCGACCCGCAGCGCACCCCCGGGAACGCGGATCCGGGCGAGTGCGCCGTCGTCCGCCGCGTGCAGGCGCAGCGCACCCGGGCAGGCGTCACCGCGGTCCCGTGAGACGGCTGTGGCCTGGGACGACGGTGGGAGGGATGGCGTGGACACGGCGGCGAGCATACCCACCATCCCGCCGAATGTATGCCCCGCCCTCTCCCGGTGACCCTTACTATGCTCCTCGGCGGATCACCTGGTCCGCCACCGCCACGACGGCGACAGGGGAGGAAGCCGGTGCGAATCCGGCGCGGTCCCGCCACTGTGAGCCCACCCCGCCCGGGGCAGGTGAGTCAGGAACTCCCGCCGTCCGACACCGCCCGGGGCGCGGACACCCCGAGGAAGGCCGACGCCGCATGATCCTTCTGCTGTCGACGTCAGACACCGACCTGCTCAGCGCCCGTACGGCGACCGGACCGGTGCCCTACCGCTTCGCCAACCCGGCCCGCCTCCCGCTCGACGACCTCCCCGCCCTCCTCGACGGCGCCGACCTGATCGTCGTACGCCTCCTCGGCGGTCTGCGCGCCTGGCAGGACGGTCTCGACCTGCTGCTCGCCGACGACCTGCCGGTCGTCGTCCTGACCGGCGAACAAGCCCCGGACGCCCAGCTGATGGCCGCCTCGACCGTCCCGGTCGGAATCGCCGCCGAGGCCCACGCCTACCTCGCCCACGGCGGACCGGCCAACCTGGAGCAGCTCGCCCGCTTCCTGTCCGACACGGTCCTGCTGACCGGGCACGGCTTCGAGGCTCCGGCGCCCGCGCCGGCCTGGGGCCCGCTGGAGCGCCCGGAGCGCGACACCCCCGGCTCCGCGACGGTCGCGGTGCTCTACTACCGGGCCCACCACATGAGCGGCAACACCGCCTTCGTCCACGCACTGTGCGACGCCATCGAGGAGGCGGGCGCCCGTCCCCTCCCGCTGTACGTGGCCTCCCTGCGCGCCCCCGAACCCGAGCTGATCGAGAAACTGCGCGCCGCCGACGCGATCGTCACCACCGTCCTGGCCGCCGGCGGCACCAAGCCCGCCGAGGCATCGGCCGGCGGAGACGACGAGTCCTGGGACGCGGGCGCCCTCACCTCCCTCGACGTGCCGATCCTCCAGGCCCTGTGCCTGACCGGCTCCCGCACGGCCTGGGCGGAGAGCGACGAGGGCGTCTCGCCCCTCGACGCCGCAAGCCAGATCGCCGTACCCGAATTCGACGGCCGCCTGATCACCGTGCCGTTCTCCTTCAAGGAGATCGACGCCGACGGCCTCCCGGCCTACATCGCCGACCCCGAGCGCGCGGCCCGCGTCGCCGGGATCGCCGTACGCCATGCGCGACTTCGGCACATCCCGGCCGCCGACAAGCGCGTGGCGCTGGTCCTGTCCGCGTACCCGACCAAGCACTCCCGGATCGGCAACGCCGTCGGCCTGGACACGCCCGCCAGCGCGGTCGCCCTGCTGCGCAGGCTGCGGGAGGAGGGCTACGCCTTCGACGAGGTCCCGGGGATGGCCTCCGGCGACGGCGACGAACTGATCCGCGCGCTGATCGAGGCGGGCGGCCACGACCAGGACTGGCTGACCGAGGAGCAGGTGGCCCGCAACCCGGTGCGGATCCCGGCGGCGCACTACCGGCGCTGGTTCGCCACGCTCCCGGAGGAGCTGCGGACCGCGGTCGAGGAGCACTGGGGCCCGGCTCCCGGCGAGATGTTCGTCGACCACAGCCGCAACAAGGAGGGCGACATCGTCCTCGCGGCCCTGCGCTTCGGCAACCTGCTCATCCTCATCCAGCCCCCACGCGGCTTCGGCGAGAACCCGATCGCCATCTACCACGACCCGGATCTCCCACCCTCCCACCACTACCTGGCCGCCTACCGCTGGATCGCCGCCCCGCAGTTCGAGGGCGGCTTCGGCGCGGACGCGATGATCCACCTCGGCAAGCACGGCAACCTGGAGTGGCTGCCCGGCAAGAACGCCGGCCTGTCCGCCGCCTGCGGCCCCGACGCCGCCCTCGGCGACCTCCCCTTGGTCTACCCCTTCCTGGTCAACGACCCCGGCGAGGGCACCCAGGCCAAGCGCCGCGTCCACGCCACCCTCGTCGACCACCTAGTCCCGCCGATGGCCCGCGCCGACTCCTACGGCGACATCGCGCGCCTGGAGCAACTCCTTGACGAGTACGCCCAGATCTCGGCCATGGACCCGGCCAAGCTCCCGGCGATCCGCGCCCAGATCTGGACGCTCATCCAGGCCGCCAAGCTGGACCACGACCTCGGCCTGGCCGACCGCCCCGGCGACGACGGCTTCGACGACTTCCTCCTGCACGTCGACGGCTGGCTGTGCGAGGTCAAGGACGCACAGATCCGCGACGGCCTCCACGTTCTCGGCAACCCGCCGCGCGGCACCGACCGCGTCAACCTCGTCCTGGCCATCCTGCGCGCCCGACAGATCTGGGGCGGCACCACCGCCCTCCCCGGCCTGCGCGAGGCCCTCGGCCTCGACGAGTCCGCGGCGACCCGCACGACCGCCGACGAGGCGGAGGACAAGGCCCGCGCCCTCGTCCAGGCGATGGAGGACGCGGGCTGGGACCCGACCGCGGTTCCCACCGAGCACGGCGAACAGGTCGCCGCCATCCTGGAGTTCGCCGCCCGCGAGGTCGTCCCGCGCCTCGCCGCGACCACCGCCGAACTCGACCACACCGTCCACGCGCTGGCCGGTGGCTTCGTACCGGCGGGCCCCTCCGGCTCACCGCTCCGCGGCCTGGTGAACGTCCTGCCGACCGGCCGCAACTTCTACTCCGTCGACCCCAAGGCCGTCCCCTCCCGCCTCGCCTGGGAGACCGGACAGGCCCTCGCCGACTCCCTCCTCGCCCGCTACCGCGCCGACAACGGCGACTGGCCCACCTCCGTCGGCCTCTCCCTCTGGGGCACGAGCGCGATGCGCACCGCCGGCGACGACGTGGCCGAGGCGCTCGCCCTGCTCGGCGTCCGACCCGTCTGGGACGACGCCTCCCGCCGTGTGACCGGCCTGGAACCCATCCCCTACGAGGAGTTGGGCCACCCCCGCATCGACGTCACCCTGCGCATCTCCGGCTTCTTCCGCGACGCCTTCCCGCACACGATCGGGTTGCTGGACGACGCCGTACGCCTGGCCGCGTCCCTGGACGAACCGGCCTTGGTGAACCACGTACGCGCCCATGTCCAGGCCGAGTTGGCGGAGCACGGCGACGAACGCCGGGCCACCACGCGCATCTTCGGCTCCCGCCCGGGAACGTATGGCGCCGGACTGCTCCAGCTCATCGACTCCCGCGACTGGCGCACCGACGCCGACCTCGCCGAGGTCTACACGGTCTGGGGCGGCTACGCCTACGGCCGCGAACTCGACGGCCGTCCGGCGCGCGAGGAGATGGAGACGGCGTACAGGCGGATCGCGGTCGCGGCGAAGAACACCGACACCCGCGAGCACGACATCGCCGACTCCGACGACTACTTCCAGTACCACGGCGGCATGGTCGCTACCGTCCGCGCCCTGCGCGGCACCGCCCCCGAGGCGTACATCGGCGACTCCACCCGCCCCGAGACGGTCCGCACCCGCACCCTCGTCGAGGAGACCTCCCGCGTCTTCCGCGCCCGGGTCGTCAACCCCAAGTGGATCGAGGCGATGCGCCGCCACGGCTACAAGGGCGCCTTCGAGCTCGCGGCGACGGTCGACTACCTGTTCGGCTACGACGCCACCACCGGCGTGATCGCCGACTGGATGTACGACAAGCTCACCCAGACCTACGTCCTGGACCCGGCCAACCGAGAATTCCTCCAGCAGGCCAACCCCTGGGCCCTGCACGGCATCGCCGAGCGGCTGCTGGAGGCGGAGTCGCGCGGGATGTGGGAGAAGCCCGACCCGGCGGTGCTGGAGGAGCTGCGGCAGGTGTACCTGGAGACGGAGGGTGACCTGGAGGGCGGCGAGTGAGGCACACGGCCGCCCTTATTGCATGTAAGTTGCAATAGCAGACTCCTTGCAGAAAGGGCAGACCCTGCGCGACACTGTCACTCGGGCGCGGGGCCCGTCTTGCCTGACAAGTTCGACCTGCGGATGCCGTCCCGCGCCCCCTGCCGGGCTGTGCGCTTGCCTCCTCATGCCTGCGAATCGGTTGTGATTCCGGCCGGCGCCTGGGTGCTGATCGCCGTCGGGCAATCATTGGGGGCCCGCGCGGCCTGCTCCACCTCGCGGAGGTCGTGAGCCGTCCTTCCGGGGCCTCGGCCGGCTCTGTGAACTGTCCGGCCGCCGCGCCGACCTGCTTTCCGGCGGCCGGCGCCGGCAACTCGCCCTCGCCTGCACCCTGATCACCCGCCCCCCGGCTCCTGCTGCTGGGCGAGCTGACGGAGGGCATCCAGCCGTCGGTCGTGGCCGAGGTCGAGAAGACGATCCTCGCCCTCGCCCGGCGCGGCGGGCTCTCCGTCCTCCTCGTCGAACAGCACGTCGGCTTCGCGATGCGCGCCCACGAGAAGGCCGTACGGACGGCGCTCAGCGTGTGACAGCCGACCACTGAGCGGGCCCTCGACCGCGAGACATCCGTCTCCGGCGAGGGCCCGCTCGATGTTCTGGCACGGCTCAGCCGCCGCACTCGGGACAACGCCCGTACACCAGCAGCGACCCCGAAGCATCCGGCCGCAGCCCGGTCAGCTCCTCGATCCTGCCCACGGCCTCCCTCAGGCGCTCGTGTGCGAGCCCCTCCACCTCGCCGCAGTCCTGGCAGACGAAGTGATGGTGCGGCTCTCCGGGGACGCAGTAGCGCGTGGCGCCGGGACCGTGCACGGCGTACGTCAGCCCGACCGCCGTGAGGGTCTCCAGAGTGCGGTAGACCGTGGTGGGGTGCACGGGCGGCCCGCTCCGGCTCAGCTCCTCCCATGCCTCCGCGACGGAGAGATGACGCGCCGAAGCGGCGAACAACGCGACGATCTGCAGGCGCCCCGGGGTGCAGCGCAGTCCGTGCCGCCGCAGCAGAGCACGGGGTTCGGTCGGCACCACCGTGTCGTCGCGCGCCGACTGTGCGACCCCGCTCACCTCGCTCCCTCTCTCGAAGTCCGGCATCCTGCGCCTCCCGCGACACGGCACGTGGTCCTAGGACCAACGCCTGATCGGCAGTGCGCCTCTCTTGCTGCTAGCGTGCAGTTGCACATGAGTGGCAATTATGTCGGAGGATGTTGGACATGGCGGTGTACACGCTCCCGGAGCTCCCGTACGACTATGCGGCGCTCGAACCGGTCATCAACCCGCAGATCATCGAGCTGCACCACGACAAGCACCACGCGGCCTATGTGAAGGGCGCGAACGACACGCTGGAGCAGCTCGCGGAGGCCCGGGACAAGGAGTCGTGGGGTTCGATCAACGGCCTGGAGAAGAACCTGGCGTTCCACCTCTCCGGGCACATCCTGCACTCGATCTACTGGCACAACATGACCGGCGAGGGCGGCGGCGAGCCGCTGGCCGCCGACGGTGTCGGTGACCTGGCGGACGCGATCACCGAGTCCTTCGGCTCGTTCGCGGGCTTCAAGGCCCAGCTGACCAAGGCCGCCGCCACCACGCAGGGTTCGGGCTGGGGCGTCCTCGCCTACGAGCCGCTCAGCGGGCACCTGATCGTCGAGCAGGTCTACGACCACCAGGGCAACGTCGGCCAGGGCTCCACCCCGATCCTGGTCTTCGACGCCTGGGAGCACGCCTTCTACCTCCAGTACAAGAACCAGAAGGTCGACTTCATCGACGCCATGTGGGCCGTCGTCAACTGGCAGGACGTGGCCCGGCGTTACGCCGCCGCCAAGGAGCGCGGCGACAGCCTGCTGCTCGCGCCCTGAGCGCATGAGAACGTCCTGCTCGTGATCGTCTTCTCAACCTTCACTTGCAGGCGGTAGGACGGAGGGCTCCCGCGAGGACGTGACTCGCGGGAGCCCTCCGGTTTCTCTTCGATGTGAAGAGGCGTCAGGTGACGGCGGATGCGGCCGACAGCAAGTGGTCGCCGGTGCCCAGGCATAAGCAGACCGCCGCGTCGTCCTGCGCGTCGGCCGTGTGGGGCCACTGTGGATTTCAACAGAGTGGGGAGTTGCAACGAGCGCAGCCCATGCTGTCGGGTGTCCAGGGCGATGCGTGGATCAGTGGCTGCGGGGGGCGTACATGATCACGGCCATGCCCGCGAGGCAGACGAGGGCGCCGATGACGTCCCAGCGGTCGGGGCGGTAGCCGTCGGCGATCATGCCCCAGGTAATCGATCCGGCGACGAAGATGCCGCCGTAGGCGGCGAGGATGCGCCCGAAGTTGTCGTCGCTCTGAACTGTGGCCACCACGCCGTACAGACCGAGAGCGATGACTCCGGCGCCGATCCAGATCCAGCCCTTGTGCTCGCGGATGCCCTGCCAGACCAGCCAGGCGCCGCCGATCTCGAAGAGGGCAGCGACGGCGAACAGGGCAACAGAACGAGCGATCGTCATACCGCCGGACCTATCGTCGGCCCGCGGTCGTGATCTCCAGCGGGTCCCCAGATTTCGTGCCGTGGCACCCGCCCTCACCATCGGTCTTGGCTGAGCAGGAGCAGGAGCAGGAGCAGGAGCAGGAGCAGGAGCAGGAGCAGGAGCAGGAGCAGGAGCAGGAGCAGGAGCAGCGGCGCTGGCTGAGCCACCAGGTTCCAGCGGCGAGCACGGCCAGGACGACAGCGACGGCGGGCAGCCAGCCCACCACCGCCCCGGCGCCGACGACACCAGCCGCGATCAGGACGGGCAGCGCGCAGCACGCCACACAGGCCAGGGCGGCCAGGCCCCCCAGGACCTTCGGGGTGCGGTACGAGCGGGGGTCAGCAGCAGGGTCCGGCATGGCGGTTCTCCTCGGCGAGGTCGGTGAAGGGGATGGGACAGCAGGCGCTTCCGGCGCAGACGGTCAGGTCGTCGCAACCCGCCCCGACAGCCGTCGCCAAGGCGGTGCGGATGGTGGTGAGATCGGCGATCCTCGCGTCGACCTCGGCGAGCTTGGCCGCGGCCCGCTCTTGGAGCCCCGCAACGGGGCGGCCGTGCCGATGACGGCCGGCCTCCAGCAGCTCGGCGACCTCCTCCAGCGTGAACCCGAGGCGCTGGGCGGCCTTGATCACCCGCAGCGCGGTCACCGCCTCCTCGTCGTACAGGCGGTGGCCGCCGTTGCTGCGTTCCGGCTCGGCCAGCAGACCGCGCCGCTCGTAGTAGCGCAGGGTCTGGACATTCACCCCGGCCGCCTCGGCGACCTGCCCGCTGCGCAGGCCCGCGCTCACTGCTGCACCCGTGCGGTGCGTGCGGCGAGAGCGTCCAGGACCGTCTCGTGCACCGGGTCCACCGCGATGTCCAGACCGATCAGTTCCTCGCCCGGGGCGGTGGTGAAGGTGAAGAACGTGCAGCAGCCGCTCTCCCGTGCCACCAGGTCCTGAACCCGCTCCTCGACCCTGGGGCCGCCGGCGAGGTCCAGGCGCAACCGGAGCGGCTCGGGCCTCGACGACGAGGTCAGCCGCTCGGAAAGGGCGCGTCCCACTCCGCGACCCGCAGGGGCCGCTCCTCGGTGGGCAACGTGCAGGACTGCGGCACCCACGCCAGATCACTCATCGCACTCACTCCCGTCATCACATCCCCCTGGGCGGGGACACCTCCGACGGTAAACCTGTACCTGGGTACCGTTTGCAAGCCGCCGGCCCGGTCAGTGCTCGCCGGAGAAAATCTCCTTGACCTCGCGCAGCGCGTAGTGGACCAGCACGTACCCGGCGGCCGGATCGGCCCACCAGAGGCCGGCCAGAGAGTTCAGCAGGAGGCCGAGCAGCACGGCGGCGGCCAACAGGCCATCGATCAGGGTGACCCGCCCCTCGGTCTTCAGCACCGGGTTGTCCAGCGCGGTGCCAGTGCGTGCCTTGCCTGCGGCGAGCGTGAACATCACCACAGCCGTCACCGCGGTCCAGCCGATGCCAAGTGGCGAATGGTGGGGCCGGAAGCCGGAGGCCAGCACCCAGGTGGACTGCACCAGCAGGTACACCGCCAGAAGCGCGAAGCCGACACCGATCAGCCTCAGCGCACGGCGCTGACGGTCCTCGCCGGTGCCGGACAACTCCCAGATCACTACGGTGGAGGCGCCGATCTCGATCAAGGAGTCCAGCCCGAACCCGGCCAGCGCCACGGACCTCGCCGAGATCGCGGCAACCGCGAGCACCACGATGCCGATCACGTTCCAACCGAGGGTGGTGTACTCCAGGGCGAAGCCGCGGCGGATAAGCGTCTGGCGGGCGGCGTCATCAGTGCTGTTCACCGAGAGATCCTCCCAAAGCCGTTGGTCAGCTTGAAGGCGCCCCGGGCAGCCGCCTCCTGAGCGCTGACCCATGTCGGCGCTTCAAAATCCAGGGTCATTCATCAACCCCGGACCACCGTTTTCTGACACGATCCGGGGCCATGACCGCCCTCGAACCGGCCGCCGAACCGGACCCCTCGTTGCCGAGCCGCTCGTCGTCGTTCCCTCGCCGACCTGCAGAGCGGCCAGGGTCAATCGCGGCGGCGGTACCGATGAGCGCGGCCGGGGAGCGCGTGCTTCGGGCAGGCACGTCCGGGACGCGGCCGGCAAGATGCCGTCCGGCCTGCTCGCCGAGCGCGACGGCGGCGCAGGACCGTGGTGGGCGCGGCGTCCTTGGCGATGGTGCTCTGGCCGGAAGAGAGGACGACGGTGCGCGGTCCGACGGCGAAGCGGTAGCTGCCCATCATGACGTCGTCTCGGGCCGTGACCTGCCAGTCGATCGTGTGGACGCCTTCAGCCAGATTGCCCCGGAGGGGAACCGCGACCGCCTGGCCGCCTCGGCCGAGCGTCGCGGTTCCCACAGCCGCTGAGGGCTCGACGTGAACCGAACTCCCACTCGGACTGATGGATCGGTCGAATACCAGCACCAGCGACTTCGGAGAGTCGGCCACGGTCGCGTCCGCGGCAGGGCTGGTGAACAGCATGGTCGCGTGCGCGGACGCCGGACCGGCGGAGCCCAGCAGCAGGGCCGGGGCGAGCGAGACGAACGAGCCGATGACGACGGCGGCGCGCCGAACCGTTGGCACGGAAGAGGGCGCCTGTTGAGGGTCTCCGGTTCGCGGGTGGAGGCAGCGGGCGGGGTGGCCGCACCGAACAGCCACCCCGCTTCCGCCAGAACACGTGGCTGACCATTCCGGACCAGACGCGCCTGTACGTTTTTCGGCCCGTGGCGCCACCACGGAGGTTAGTGATCACCGTTCGTCGGCCTTGGGCAAGGTGAGGTCGGGAGGGTAGCCCTTGGCGCGCAGGAATGCGTCGAGAGCCATGGCGACGATGTCGCCGTGCTGGACACCGTGGTCCGCGTGGTACCGGCGGATCCGCCGCTGCAGTTGGAGAGCGTCGGGGACGGCGTAGTTGATCTGCCCACGACTGGTGTGGCGGCCGCCGATGACTTCCAGTGTGTCCGGATGTGGCGCCAACGGGTCGTCGGTCAGGTCGGATTGTGCGTCGAGAGCGTCAGCCAGGGCACGTAGCTGACGGGCGTGGCGCGAGAGATCGGGCATGGGCTGCTCCAGTCCGGCCCGCTAGTCGACTAGCTAGCCGCCTAGTCGACTAGTGGAATAGTCGGTGGGGCGGGTGTCCGCGAACGAGTGAAGCGTTCGCGGACATGTACGCCGCGTCAGAAGCCGCGTGCGGTGAGCCATTCGTCCAGGGCGACGGAGACGATGTCGCCGATGGGCAGGTGGTCGAGTTCGTTGTCGAGGGCGAAGCGCTTGATCCGCTTCTTGATCTTCAGCGCGGCGGGGACCGACGAGTCGAGGCTCTCGCGCGTGATGATGCGCTGGTTGAGGATCACGGCCGTCTCGGGGATGTCCTTGGGGCGGCCGGGGCCGTGAGCCCACGGCGTTCCCTCGCTGGGTGCTGCCTCGGGTCGCCCGTACTGCTCCTGATGAGCTCCCGGTGCATCGGTCCTCACCGGGAACGTGGTACCGCCTGCGACCGGAGTAGGTGCCGGACGAACCGCCACCTCGGCGGCCGGGGCCACTTCTGGGGCCGCGGACGTGATGGGGGACAGGCGGTGTGGCGCAGCGGGCTCGCTCGGCTGCGCCGGACGCACCACAGGAGCTACAGGTTCGTAAGCCGGGACCACAGGCGGCATCTGCCGCTCCACCGGCTCCTCACCGGCCCCTGCCTCGGGGGCGACGACGTCCGGGCGAACCGGCCCACTGGTGACCGGCTCCGGCACGGGGCCGCTCGGCACCACCTCGTCGGTCGGCTGGGTGGCCGTCTCCGCTGCTTCGGGCACTGCCTCGGTTCGGCCCTGCGCCGATGACTCGATGGGAACGGTGGAAGGAGCGGGCTGAGCTTGAGACTGATCGACAACGTGACGGCCTTCGTCCTGGCCGGCCGCGCGTTCGGCAGCGAACTGCTCGGGGGTGAGCTCGGCGGCCGGGGGAGGGGGCGGCGGGGTCGCCTTCTTGGCCCCGCCGAGGGTGCGACCGCCGGTTCGGCGGGCCGGGGGCTTCATGCGCTCGCTCATGCCGTGAGCTCCTTCATCAGCTCGGCGTACTCGCTCAGCTCGGTCGGGATCTCGCCGAAGGCCTCCATGTAGTGGACCCAGGAGTGGATGGTGGTCTCGGCGAGTGGGAAGGCCTCGTCGCGGTCGGGGCCGATGCCCTCGCCCTCGGCGGGCTCCAGGAGCTGGTCCTTTGCCCGGCTGGGCAGGCTGGTGCGGTCGTCCGCCTTGACCATGACGACGTGGGCGGTGACGCCGTGCTCGTTGCGGGCGGCGGCGCGCTCGGCCTCGTCGAAGGTGGCCACGAGCTTGCGGCGCTCGATCTTGGTGGGGGCGACCGGCACGAGCAGCAGGTTCGCCTCGGTGACGGCCTCGTGGAAGATGCGGGCGCTGCCGCCGCCGGCGTCGACCACGATCGCACCGAACTCGGCGCGCTTGGCACGGATGTACTCGGCGATGTCGTCGAACGGGTACCGCTCCACGACCAGGTTCGCGGGGATCTCGAAGCCGGCGGCCTGGGCGACCTTGAACCAGTCGTAGGCGGACTGGCTGGTGGCGTCGGCGTCCAGCAGCAGGGTCGGGACGCCGAGGACGACGGCGTAGTAGAGGGCGATGAACCAGGCGGAGGTGGTCTTGCCGGTGCCGCCCTTGAGCATGCCGACGACGATCACGAACGCGTCCCAGACGTGTTCTGTGGCCGCGGCCAGGGTCTTGTGACGGGTGTTCTCGTTCACGTGTGCTTGATCTCCTGAAAGAGGAAGGGGTGTTGTTTGGTGCGTGCGTGCGTGCGTGCGTCGGCGAGCGGGCTGGCGACGGGGGTGCCCGTGCTGGCCTCTGGCGGCCGGCGCGGCACACGGCCGCGGCCTTGATCTGTAGGGCAGGGTGGGAAACGCCCACGAGGGCATGGGGGCTCATGGCTGCTTCCTTGGGGCGTGGGTGGGCCCGTGGTGGTGCTGGGGCCGCATGCGGGTGCCGGCTTGGTGGAGAAGCCGGTAGACGGTGGCGATGGAGTAGCTGTGCTCCCGGGCGAGGTCGGGCACGGTGGCGCCGGCTTCGTACCGGGCCCGCAGGGACAGCGCGACCTTGTTCCGTTCGGCGGCCCGGGCTGCCGCGCGCACTTGCAGGGTCTGCTGTGTGGTGCGCACGGCACCGCCGGCCTCGATCAGCAGGCGCCGGGCACCGCGCCGCGTCTCTCCCGCCGCCGCGGCGAGTTCGGAGAGAGTTGCGCCGTGCTTCTCGTAGAGGGTGCGGAGGTGGGCCGCGAGTCGCTGGCGGGCTTGTGGGTTCTGGCGCATCCGGCGGGTCTGCCAGGAAGTGCGCATGGCGGTCCCGGCGTCGTGGAGTCGGTTGAGGACGGTGCCGTAGGACAGGCCGCTGGCGGCGACGAGTTCGTCGACCGTGGCACCGGCCTCGTACTGCTCGCGCAGGGCGTTGGGCGTCACCGCCTGGCTGGTGTCGGAGGTGGCTGGGGGAGGGGGTTTCATGCGACGGACTCCCATTCGCTGAGGGCTTCGGCATGGGCGGCGGCCAGCTCGTCGTAACTGCGCTGGTCGGATGGGGTGATGAGGATCAATCGGCCGTCGGTGGCGACCCGCCAGTCGGCGGCCGGACGACCGGTGCCCGGGTCGAGGACCCGCCCGTCCCGGGCATGCCACGCAGGCGGGATCTCGTCGGGGCGCGGCGCTGGGACCAGGACCTGGCGGTCGTCGTGGACGATCACCAAAGCCCTGCTGCGATGCTCCGCCAACCGGGCCAGTGCCTCCTGGTAGGCCGCCCGCTCCGCCCTGTGCAGGGCCTTGCGCCGGGCCGCGATGCCCCAGGTGCCGTGTTGCCCGGCGATCTTGTCCCAGCCCTGCGCCGGCTTCGAGGCGAGGACGGTATCCCCGTCGGGGAGGCTGATCCCGAAGCCTTCAAGTGCACGCGGCGCGAGGGCCCAGGTCTCTCCGGTGTGCTGGACGAGGCCGTGGTCGGCGAGGCGGTTCAGCGTCCGGTAGGTGGTGGCGCGGGAGACCGAGGACGTTCCGATGAGCTCGCTGACGCTCTGGTGGGGGTGTTGGTGCAGGGCGCTGATGAGCATGAGGGCGGCGCTGCCGAGGCCGTGATGGGCGAAGGCGTCGTGGCCCATCAGACGTGCGAGGACGGTGGAGTCGATGTCGGCCGTTGTGGCCGTCTCAGGGGTGGTCCATTCCTCAAGTGCCGGGTCGGGGGGGAACTGATTGGTCCGGAAACGAGACAGCAGAGCCGGGCCGCTGTGACCGGGGGTGCTGCCGTCGCCCAGGTACCAGGTCGAGCCCTCCCGGCCATGGCCCACGCGCAGGCGCCGCAGCCAGCCTCCCGGCTTCAGGACCGTCTCGTAGACGACTCGCAGTGTCGTGCGGGAGATCCCGGCTTCCTCCGCGGTCTGCCGTTCACTGGCATGGTGCAGGAGTCCGCCACCGATCTCGGCGAAGTTCAGGTGCGCCCGCAGCACCCGCAGCGCGGTCCGTCCCCGCTCCCCGCGCCAGGGCGTGGTCTCGATGCGGTCCCGTAGCGCGGCGAGTACCTCGTACGCGTCATGACGGGAGCCCAGCGCCAAGGTGGTGCTGACGGCGGTCGAGGCGCTGGTCCAGACCCGGCGGATGTAGTCCAGGGCGCGCGCCTGCCCGGAGCGCAGCGCGATGTTGCGGGTGTGCCGTCCGCCTTCGTGGTCGGGGTGTAGCAGGAGCTGCGTGAGCTGGTCGATGCTGCCGCCGGCGCGGGCGACGTGGCAGGCGATGGCCGCGGTGATCCGGTGTCCGTGCTCGGCCACGCCCTGGCGGTCCCCGCGAAGGATCACGGACCGCTTGTCGTTGGCGAGGTGGCTGTAACTGCCGGTGGCGTAGCGGCCGGTGAGGTCGCCGAGCAGGATCAGATCGGCCGCAGCTGACGGCAGTCGGGACAGGCCCAGCGGGCTGCGGAGGTGGGTGACGTGTCGTTGGGGGAGTGGCTGGTGGGTGCTGTCTGGCACGGTGGGGTCGTCTCGCAAAGACGTGGACGCCACCCAGGCCCGCTAAAACCACGGGCGGCATCCGGAACCGACCTCCATCGGCGCCAGCAGGGTCCCCAGGATGGCCGTCCTGGAGGCCCTCGTACGACCGGCCCCGAGCGGAGGCAGGCGTCCCCATCGCAGCTCGACCGAGATCGAAACAGAGCCCCGCCAGAGTCGCCCACCCGTGATCCACACCGGCCAACTCAGGTCCCTCAAAGGCCAGTTACAGGGACTGATGCCTCTGACTGCCTCCGAGCTACCCGGGTCGAACCGGGGTCGAATCAGAGCGGTTTCCTCTGACTGCCTCCGAACGCCTCTGCAACCCGTCCTAGCAGGTCACAGCCTCATCGCCTCGCATAAGCGCAGGTCAGAAAGATGCGCTAGCTGTACCACTGGTTCCTGGCGAAGGCGGTCGTGTGAGGCATGGGGTTCCCGTCCCTGTCGGCGGGGCGCCGTCGCCCCGCGTGCCGTGGTTGGGAACAGGGTCCTGAGGGCCGGGTCCACGACGCAAGACGCCTTCTGCCAGGCGGAAGCGTTTCCGTGAAAGGGCTGGTCAGGACGTTGTCGTGCGGGTTCCGGGCGGTCGCGGCCCGTGGCGGCGACGGTCGACGGAACTCAGGGGGTGGATCGGGCCCGTGCTCCGGGACAGGGGCAGGCCCGAGCCCCCGCCGATGTGGGCGATGATCTCCGCGGTGATGGAGACCGCCGTCTCCTCGGGGGTGCGCGCACCGAGGTCCAGGCCGATCGGGGAGCACAGCCGGGCCAGCTGTTCCTCGCTCACGCCTTCGTCCCGGAGCAGGCGCAGGCGTTCGTCGTGGGTCCGTCTGGATCCCATGGCGCCGATGTAGCCGACGGGCAGACTCAGCGCCAGGCGCAGCAGGGGAACGTCGAACTTCGCGTCGTGGGTGAGGACGCACACGGCGGTGCGAGCGTCCACCTCTGTGCGTTCCAGGTAACGGTGGGGCCACTCGGCCACGACCTCGTCCGCGTACGGAAAGCGTGCCGCGGTGGCGAAGACGGGCCGGGCGTCGCACACCGTGACCCGGTAGCCCAGGAAGGCCCCGGCCCGGCTGAGCGCGGCGGCGAAGTCCACGGCGCCGAAGACCAGCATGCGCGGGCGGGGCGCGTGGACCTGCAGGAGGACGGACAGCGGGCCCGGGCACCCCCGTCCGGTCCCGCCGAGCGCGACACGGGCGGTGCGCCCCGCCCGCAGCAGGGCAAGGGCCTCGTCCACCACCACGGTGTCCACCGAGCCGTCGCCCAGCGTCCCGGAGACGACCCGGCCGTCCCCGAGAACGCTGAGCGTCGCGCCGAGGAGGCCGACGGGCCCGTCCACGACCTGGGCAACGGCGACGGGCAGGCCCCGCACCACCTCGTCGAGGGCCGAGGCGATCTGCGGCTGCGCCGTGGGATCGACGGCCCGGACGAGGACATCGAGTTCGCCGCCGCACGTCAGGCCCACCGCGAAGGCCTCGTCGTCGGAATCCCCGAACCGGGCACGGTGAGGGGTGCCCCCCTCGCGAAGCACCTGCCGGCACAGGTCGTAGACCGCGCCCTCGACGCAGCCGCCGGAGACGCTGCCGGCCGCGTTGCCGTCCGTGTCCACCGCCAGGGCCGTGCCGATGGGCAGGGGGGCGCTGCCGCGGACGTCGACGACGGTGGCCAGGGCGAAGGGGCGCGCGTCGCGGCACCAGCGGAGCAGTGTCTCCGCGATGTTCAGCATGGGGCCTGTCTCCGTGGAGGTGAGGGGCGGGCTGCTGCCGCACCCAAGGGGAAACTGAGCTCTTACCAAGGGGGTGTGACCGGCGGCTTCGGCGGCGACGAGGGATCGTCCTCGCTCCATGCCTTGGTGACGCCGTCGAAGGCGTCGCTGAGGAACCGGACCAGACGGTGGAACCACCTCACTTCTCGGCCTCCGGTTCCGCTGGACGCGCCGTCGGCTCAGGTGGCCCCGGCGCCGGACGGGAGTCCCGCTCGGCCATCGTGAGAACGACTCGGTCCGCGTCCAGGGGCAGGTGGTACGGCTGTACTCCCAGGAGGTCCCGGAGAGCCGACCCGATGGCCGCCGCAGGGAGGATCACCGGCGGCTCGCCCAGGCCCTTGGCTCCGAACGGTCCGGTGCGCGAGGGGTTGGTCTCGATGAAGACGGTCTCGATGTTCGCCGGTACGTCGGCGATGGTCGGAAGCCGATAGTCGTGGAAGTTGCCGTTGACGACGACTCCCAGGTCGTTCGTCCTGAGGTTCTCGGTCAGGGCGTAGCCGATCCCCTGCACCACGCCCCCCTCGACCTGACCGCGTGCGCCGGTCGGGTTGACGACCCTGCCGACGTCATGGACGGCGACGACGTTGAGGACGTCGACGCGTCCGGTCTCCTCGTCCAGGGCGATCTCCACGCCGTGGCAGTGGAAGGTCGGCTCACCCAGCCTGAGGAAGCGGGCGCCCCGCAGGTCGGAGCCCTCGACGGGGGCGAGCTCCGCTCGGTATCGACCGGTCGCGACCACCGGGCCGGAATGCAGGTGCGCGGACGCCGACACTTCGGCGAGGGGCAGACCGGCCTCCGGCGCGCCCTCGACCTCGACGCGCCCTTCGCGCAGGACCAGGTCGGCCGGGTCGGCCCCGAGCAGGCGTGACGCCTCGTTCCTGATCTGCTCGGCGACGGCGCGAGCGGCGAGGACCGTGGCGTTGCCGGTGGCGAACATGGTGCGGCTGCCCCGGGAACCCGAGTCGTAGGGGGAGTCCCGGGTGCCGCCGGACTTCAGGACGACGTGGTCGGGCCGTAGTCCGAGCTCTTCGGCGACCATGCTCGGCAAGGCGGTCGAGATGGCGCCGGTCCCGATCTCGGTTCCGCCCGAGGAGAGCGTCGCGGTGCCGTCCTCGTGCAGTTCGACGGTCGCAGCCGACGGCGTGCCGAGGGTGGACCACCATGCGCAGGCGAGCCCGTAGCCGCGGCGTCGGTGATCGCCGGGGGCGGCGTCGGCCTGCCGCCATCGCCGGAGCCGGCTCTCGACGACGCGCAGGCACTCGTCGGCCGTCCCGCGGAGGGTGATGAGCTCGCCCGTGGGGCCGCGGTCGCCCTCGCCGATGAAGTTGCGTCGGCGGACCTCTGCGGGATCCAGCCCGAGTCGTTCGGCGATGTCCTCGATCTGGGCCTCGGCGGCGTAGACCATCTGCGGGCCCGTGGGGCCGCGGAACGAGCCGGTGGGGCAGGTGTGGGTGTAGACCGCACGCCCGCGGACGTCCAGGGCGTCGATGCGGTACGGGCCGGTCGCGTAGAAGGCGGCCATCGAGGTCAGGATGGGGGTGTCCATCGCGTACGCGCCGGCGTCGAGCAGGACGTCGCACCTACGGGCCAGGATGCGGCCCGACGCGTCGACCGCGCTGGACATCCGCACGATCGAGTTCTCGCGCGGGTTGCCGGTCGCCATGTCCTCCGCGCGGGAGCAGACGATCTGGACGGGACGGCCGGTGGCCAGGGTCATCGCGGCCGCCTGGGGTGCGAACAGCAGGTGCAGCTTGCCGCCGAAGCCGCCGCCGACGGCCGGCACCCTCACCTCGATCGCGCCGGTGGGGATGTCGAACAGCTCAGCGAGCTGGGCGCGTACGCCGAACGGCTGCTGGGTGCTCATGATCAGCGAGAAGCCACCGGGTGCGGGCGCGGCGGTCACGGCGCGCGGCTCCAGGTAGGCCTGGTGCGCCCGGTGCGACTCGATCTCGGTGTGCACCACGGCGTGTGCCGAGCGGAAGACGGCGTCGACGTCGCCCCGCGAGATGTGGACGTCCTCGATGACGTTCGTGTCTCTGTCGTGCACCAGCACGTCGGCGCTCGTCAGTGCCTCGCGGAGGTCGACGACGGGCGGGGTCGCCTCGATGTCGACCTCGACCATGCCTGCCGCCCGGCGAGCGATGGCCAGGGAGGTGGCCGCGACCATCGCGACGGGTTCACCGACGAACCTGACCCGGTCACGGGCGAGGATCGGCTGGTCCTTGACGTAGTTCCCGTAGCGGCGGTCGGTCACGTTCTCGGCCGTCAGCACCTTGACGACGCCGTCGACCGCCACCGCACGGTCGACGTCGACGCCGCGGAGCCGGCCCGCCGCGACGGGCGACTGCACGAGGACGCCGTAGAGCATCCCCGGGAGGCGGATGTCTTCGGTGTAGGTGGTGCGGCCGGTGAGACGCTCGGCCGCGTCGCGCCGGATGAGCCGCGTGCCGACGTTCACATGGCGACCGGACTCCTCCCCGCTCATCGCCGTGCCCCGCTGGCTCGCCGGACGGCGTCGAGGATCGGCACATAGCCGGTGCAGCGGCACAGATTGCCGGCGAGTGCTTCCTTGATGTCCTCGTCGGTGACCGCTCCCGGCTCGGTTCTGGCGAGCAGCGCGCAGGTCGACATGATGATTCCAGGACTGCAGAATCCGCACTGCACGGCGTCGGCCTTCACGAACTCCTCGGCCACGACGGCGCCGATCCCGCTCGCGGTGACGCCTTCGACCGTCTCCACCGGGTGTCCCTCGCATTCCAGGACGTACACGAGGCAGCTGTTGACCGCTTCGCCGTCGACGGTGACGGTGCACGCACCGCAGTCGCCGGTGCCGCATCCGAGTTTCGCGCCGGTGAGGCCGCATGTGTAGCGAAGGGCGTCCAGGAGCAACGTGTCGGGCGCGGCCGCCACGTCGTACTCCGCGCCGTTGACCCGCAGGGTCATGTGCCGTGTGGTCATCGTCGGTGTCCTCCTCGCGCGCGCTCGAGCGCGATGCCGATCGCACGCTTGGCGAGCACTGGTAGTACGGCGCGCCGGTGGGCACGTGAGCCCCGGCCGTCGTCGATGGGGGTGGCGGTGTCGAGCACCAACCGGGCGGCGGCCTCGATGGAGGGTCCGTCCAGCTCCGTCCCGACGAGCGCGTCCGCGGCGTCGGGGGCCTGCACAGGTGTGGCCGCGGCCGCGCCGAGCGCCATGCGGGCCGCGATGCAGCGTCCGTTCTCGATGTCCAGATGGACCGCGACGCCGACGACGGCCAGGTCCATCGCGAGACGATAGGTGAAGCGCAGATAGGCGGAGGCACCACGGGACGCGGGAACGATGATCCGGGTGAGCAGCTCGTTGGGTTCGCGGACCGTCCGGCCCGGCCCGGTGAAGAAGTCGTGCCCTGCCACCAGTCGTGTCCCGGCGGCGGAGGCGAGTTCCAGCCGAGCGTCCGCGGCCAGAACCCCGGGAAGGGTGTCGCCCGCCGGTGAGGCCCGGCAGATGTTGCCCCCGATCGTTCCGCGTGCGCGGGTCTGCCAGCCGCCGACGAGCGCCGCTCCGTCGGTGATCGCGTTGGGCGGTATGAGGGTCGTCCCGGCCAGCTCCCGCAAGGAGGTGGCCGCGCCGATGGTGACCGTGCCGTCCGCGTCGAGACTGATTCCGCGCAGCCCGGAGACGCCCTTGATGTCGACGATGTCGTGTGTGCGGTCGACCGCCCCGTCGGCACGCATCACGACGAGGTCGGTGCCGCCGGCGAGCACGGACGCCGGGCGGCGGTCCAGCAGGGTCAGGAGTTCGGAAAGGCTGTCGGGCCGCCGGTAGCCGCCGACGTCGGGCTCGGACATCGCCCTCGTCGTCATGGCTTCCGCGTCGGGACCGTGAGGGGTTCGGCGTTGAGTGTTCGGCATATCGATCCGGGGTGTGCGGGGTGCGGAATCGTGGTCAGTTCCCGGCGGGTGCGCGGACCGAAGCGGCCAGCGCGACGACCGCTCCTACGTAGCCGTGGTGGCGCAGACCCATGACGGTGGCGTCGCAGGACCGGGTGAACGTGGAGACGTGCCCCGTCGCGAAGATATTGGCGAAGTGCACCTCGACGAACGGCCTGCCGGTCTCCTCCAGGGCGATACGCGTGGGATCGCCGAATGCCCAGAGACCGCCGGGGTTGATGATGTAGCCGTCCATGTCCGGGTTGCTCTCGAGGAAGTCGACGAGGTCGCCTTCGTGATTGGAGTGGAACGCGGTCACGTCGGCGCCGACGGCGTCGCCGACCTCGGTGACCAGGTCCTCGAGTGCCTGGAGGGAGGCGATGCTCCCGTAGATGTTGCGGTCGCGCCGGCCGAGATTGGTCATGTTCAGGCCGTTGAGGAGCGCGAAACGGAGGCGCCTGCCACTGGTGGTGCTCGCGGTGTCCCCGGTGCTCGCGGTGTCCGCGGTGTCTGCGTGGGTCATGTGAAGCCTCCGGATCAGCCGTAGAGAGAACGGGGGTTGCCGTGCGAGCGGTTGATCTCGCTCGTTCCTTCGGGGTGGAGGAAGTCGAGGTCGTCGAGCGCGAGGCTCAGGGCCACCAGGGCTCCCAGGACCGCGTGCCGGTCGGGCCCGGCGAAAATGCCGGTGACGCTGGGGGCGAAGATCGACTCGCCGCGGAGCTCCGCCTGACTCGGGTGCAGCTCGATGGCGGGCTTCCTGGCGTCCTTGAGGACGTGCCGCAGGGACTCGCCCACGCGCACCAGGCCGCCGGGGTTCACGAGGAACCCGTCGACCTGGCCGGCGTGGGCGTGGACGTACTCCAGCAGCTTGCCCTCGTGGTTGGACTGGACGTGCCGAACCGCGATCCCGAGGCTGTCGCCCCACGACCGCAGTTCACGCTCGAACTCGTCGGCGGGCTGGAACCGCCTCCTGGTGTTGGGTCCGCTCAGGATGGCGATCTCCCACCGCTGGTCGGTCGTACGGAGTGTCTTCAGGTCCACGGCGTGTCCTTTGCGCGTCGGGAGGAGTCAGGACCGTTGGGTCGCGAGCCGGGCCGGGGCCGGGGTGTTGCGGGAGCGCAGCGCCCGGACCTCGCCGCCGATGACGACGCCGCCGATGCCGGGGAGGTCCCCGCGTTCGATCGCGGAGAGCGCGTCGGTGGCGACGCCCCCGCTCGGAGGCTGCATGAGCACGAAGTCGGCGGGGCGGCCGATCGCGATGACGCCCTCGTCGCGGCGGAGCACCCGGCCGCCGTTCCCGGTGGCGAGCGCGAGGGCGTCCGTCGCGCTGAGGCCCCCGAGGGAGGAGAACTCGGCGACCGTCTTGATCATGCCGAGCGGCATCACGCCGGTGCCGGTGGGCGAGTCGGTGGCGATCAGGATGCGGTCGAGTTCGTCGCGGTCCTTGGCGATCTCGAGCATCAGCAGGCTGGAGCGCAGGTTGCCGGCCTGAACCAGCTGGAGAGCCCCGGGAGCCTCGAAGACGGCCTCGAGGTGTTCGTCGGGAAGGGAGGTCGTGCCGCCGTTCGCGTGGCCGACGATGTCGCAGCCGAGCGCGATGACGTCCTCGAGCGAGACGGCCGCCGACCCGGGCACGGACGCGCCGCCGGTGTGGTTCATGACGATGAACCCGGCGGCCTGGGCCGCGCGTACGAGCGGGGCCGCCTGTGACTGGCTCTCGAAGGCACCGAACCCCACCTTCGCCAGGCCGACGCGCTCGGCGGCGAGTTCCGCGAAGTCCTCCTCCCTCAGGGAGGGGCTGATGATGACCGAGCCGCCGAGCACCTTGACGCCGCCCGGGCGGATGTTCTCCCAGGACCGCTGTGCCGCGATCGCGAGGCCCTTGAGGCCGGCGCGGTCGCTGGGACGCCCGGGGACGTGGATCTCGGAGGCCGACATCATCAGGGTCGTGCCGCCGTGCATGTAGCTCTCGATCCAGCCCACGGTCTGCTGTCGGGGGGTCCAGTCACCGAAGGTGACGTGCACGTGGGTGTCGATGAGGCCCGGGGTGAGGATCGCGCCGTTGGCGTCGAGGGTGACGTCGGCGTCACCGGTCTCACCCTCGACGCCCAGCGCCGCGATCGTGCCGTCGACGCAGCGGACCGATTCGACCGCCAGGAGCGGGTCACCGAGGCGGCCGCTGACGGCGCCGGCGAGATTGACGATGTTGAGGGTGCTCACGACGTCTCCTGGTTCTTGACGTCGTTCTTGACGTCGTTCTTGACGTCCTCGACCGTCATGCCGCCGACGCGGTCGTTGAGCCGGCCGCGGGAGGAGACGGCGACGATGACGGCCACCTCGTCCGCGAGCGGTGCGTCGGGGACGAACAGGGTGAAGGCGTCGTAGTGCGAGCGGACCCAGATCTCGTCCTTGTAGGCCAGGGGGACGTCGATCTGCACCCCGGGGCCGCAGCGCTTGCTGACCGAGGAGATCCACGCCTCGCCGCCCACCGCGTCCCGGACGCCCCGGCCGAACTCGCCGATCTTGTGGGCGACGCCGTGCTCGATCTCTCCCTTGACGCCCACGAGGGATGCCTTGCCGTAGCTCTCGACCTCGAGTCCGAGCGTCTCGGCGGCGGTGGAGGCCAACAAGTGCCCGAGTTCGTAGGTGGTGTCGGTGATGCGCGCGAGGTCGTCGGAGTAGGGCAGGCCGGCGTAGGGGTTGCCCAGCACGGCGATCGCGGCCGCCTTGACGAGAGGCCGGTCGGCGTCCCGGCCGCCCTCGGACCGGGTCTCCTCCCGGACGGTGAGGATCTTGCGGATCTTCAGGTTCATCGCTCTTCCTCCAACAGTCCTGCCGACTTGAACCACTGGGTGGGCTCGATGTCCCGGAAGATCACGTGGACCGTGTCCGGACGCGCGTCGCCGATCTCCACGAAGGCCTGGCAGATCGCGCGCGCGAGTTCTTCCTTCCGCTCCTGCGAGCGCCCCTCGTACCACGTCACATCGACCAGCGGCACAGCGCTCTCCCGTCCGCACGGGCCGTGGGCAACTTCCGTATCCGCACACTCATGACGTTCCCTCCAAGGAACTCGCGTGATGTCGGCCGGCCGGACAGCGCGCGGTTCCGGAAAAGAACCCGCACAGAATCCGGATCGGCGTTCCCGGCGGCGACAAGCGCATCAGGGACCAAGAGAGCCGTCCCCGCCGGCTGTTTCTCCGTACGCCCCGAGAAATGTGTCGTCTCCCTGCGGGAAACTCAGTTCTCGTCCCACGGGACACCGCCGGCATAGGTGTTGTAGGAAATCCCGGCAAGACTGCCGCTGTCGACCGGCAACAGCACTCCGGTAATGGCCCTCGCCCGTTCCGAGGCGAGGAATGCGATCGCCTCCGCGACATCCTCCGGTTCCGGAAGATAGTCCAGGGCGTGCACCATCATGATCTTGCTCATGTCTCGCTCGCCGGCATCGATCGCCGCGCGCAGCGGGGGCGTCATGACATGCGTCGGGCCCACGCTGTTGACCCGGATGTGAAATCGCCCGAGCTCGGCGGCGAGCAGCTGGGTGAGCCGCTCGACAGCGACCTTGCCCGGGTTGTACGCGGGCAGCGGCATGGGGAGCCGGCTGTGGATCGAGCCGAGCGTGATGATCGACCCCCTGCGCCGCGGCACCATGAGCCGTGCGAACGACTGGCAGGCGTGGATCGTGCCGAAATAATTGACGCGCCACATTCTTTCGTGCGCCCGCATGTCCATCTCGAGAATGGCCTCGCTGTTGGGTGTCAGCCCGGCGGACGTCACCAGAACCTCGGCCGCGCCCATCTCCGCCGCCACCGTCGTCGCTGTTTCCTCGACCGCGGAAGGATCGGACACGTCGCACCGGTAGAAGCGCGCGTGGTGTCCCGACGCGACCAGAGCGTGGACAACTCGTTCGCCGGCGTCGCGGTCGACATCCACCACCGCGATGTCATAACCGTCGGCGGCCAGGCGCCGCGCCGCGGCCTCTCCGAGTCCGCTTGAGCCGCCCGTTACCGCGGCCACCGGGGAATTCATGAGGATTCTCCTCTCGTAGGGATCCGTCCGACGGCGCCGATCGCGGGCGGACGGTCGACGCCCAGCAGAAGATCGCGATGCTCCGGGCCGCGATTGCGGCGGTGTCCCCACCGACTGCGCGGGACGCCCGGTGCGGCACGCGAGCGCCGGTGCCACACAGGATGCCGCGACAATTGATTCATGAATAGCGCGGAAAGTTGGCCGGTATCTTTCAGGATTTCTTCATGGTAGGTTCGAGGGGTGAAGTTCGATCTCCACCGCATGCGGTTGCTTCGCGAGCTGGCTCAGCGCGGCACCGTCACCTCGGTGGCCGCCGCACTGGCCTACAGCCCGTCAGCTGTCTCCCAACAGCTCGCCGTGCTCGAGGAAGAGATCGGGACGAGGCTCTTCGAACCGGACGGCCGGCGCATCAAACTCACCGCGCAGGCGCACATCCTCGTCGCCCACACCGCCTCCGTGCTGGAGCAGCTGGAGCGCGCCGAAACGGACATCCTCGCCTCGCTGGACAGCGTCGTGGGCACGATCAGACTCGCCACGATCCAGACCGCCGCGCTCGCCCTCGTGCCCGCGACGCTGACCTCGCTGGCGGCGGACCACCCCGGACTGCAGGTCCAGGTCACCCAGGCCGAGCCGGAAGTCGCCCTCCCCGGTCTGCTGGCACGCGAGTTCGATCTGGTCTGCAGCGAGAACTACCTCGCCTATCCGACCAGCCGCTCGAGCGAGATGGACTTCGACGTGGTGGCCGAGGACCCCATCCGCGTCGCGTTTCGGCAACCGCCCGAGGGGCGCGAACCCGGTGAGGTGACTCTCCTCGACCTCGCCCGCAGTCCCTGGGTTCTGGAACCGCAAGGCAGCCCGGGGCGGGACTGGGCCATGGCCACCTGCCGCCAGGCCGGCTTCGAACCGAGCGTGGTGCACGAAACCCCCGACGTCCTGGTGCAGGCGCAGCTCGTCGCGAGCGGCCACGCGGCGGCGTTCCTGCCGGACCTCACCTGGTTCGACCGCGAACCGGCATTCCACCTGCGTCAGATGGCGGCCTCCCATGTACGGCAGGTGGTCACGACCTGCCGGGCCGGCTCACACCGCAACCCCGCGCTGGTCGCCGTGCGCGGCGCGCTCCGACAGGCCTACCGGCACAGCCGGCCCAGCATCACCGACCGTTAGGGACCCACGGCTCACCGACCCGCCGTCCCGATCTCACGAGAGCCCCGTCAGGAACACCTGGCGGGGCTCTTTCCATGCCACGGCACCCACGGAACAAGAAGTATTTCTTCACGATTCCATCCATTATTCCGCGCTTTACCCGGAGGGCGGGACGTGCGTGACTTGGTTCACGCTGATCGGCAGCCCGGGGACCCGATGCCCGCGAAGCGCGTGAAGAGCCGCGTCGAGCCGTCCGGCGCCCAGGGTGCGCGACCGCTGCCCGTCATGGCGCGTACGGGGTCGCGAGCCACCCCGTCCCCACCTCACCACGAACGATTAGGAGTCAGCGTGAGCGTGAGTACCGAAGTAGCCGAGTACGGCCTCAAGCGCCAACTGTCCCGCCTGAACATCCTGCAGATCGCGATCAACTCGATCATCGGGACGGGGTGGATGTTCAGTGCGATGATCGCCGCCTCCATCGCCGGCCCCTCGGCGCTGCTGGCCTGGTTCGTCGCGATCGCGATTCTCGTACTGATCGCCTTCAACCACGCCGAGGTGGGCGCGATGTTCTCCGTGGCCGGAGGCTCGGCCCGGTTCGTGCACTACTCCCACGGGACCCTGGCCGGATTCGGTATCGGCTGGATGGCCTGGATCTACGGAGCGGCGACCGCCCCCATCGAGGTGCAGGGCGTCCTCAGCTACGCCGAGGGGTACACGAACCTGAACCTGTTCCACGTCGACGGAACCCTGACCCCGCTCGGCTATGTCGTCGCGACCGGACTGTTGGCGCTCTTCGTCGTGATCAACTTGTTCGCGGTCAAGGCTCTGGGCCGGGTGCACAGCGCGATCACCTGGTGGAAGGTCGGCACCATCGCGCTGGTCATCGTGACCATCCTGTTCGCCCGCTTCCAGCCGTCGAACTTCCATACGCACGGCTTCGCGCCGTACGGCTTCCACGGCGTGCTGGCCGCTGTCGCCATCGGCGGCATCGTCTTCGCCTACACCGGCTTCGAGCAGGCCGTGCAGCTCGGCGCCGAGACCAAGAACCCCGGCCGGAACATCCCGTTCGCGCTCCTCGGTTCCCTCGTGGTCTGCTCGATCCTCTACATCGGACTGCAGATCGCGTACATCGGCGCGCTCTCGCCCGGGAAGCTGGCGCACGGCTGGGACAGAACCGGCGTCGACGTCACCACGGGCCCGTTCGCGGCCTTGGCCACGTCTCTCGGCCTGGGCCTGATCGCCGTGATCGTCTACATCGACTCCGTCGTCTCCCCGTCCGGCAACGGCATCGCCTACATCACCTCGACCGCGCGCGTCACCTATGGGATGGGGCGCAACCGGTACATCCCCGGTGCGGTGACGCGCGTGGACCGGCGTGGCGTCCCCGTCATCGGCGTGATCGTCAGTTTCGTGGTCGGGCTGCTGTGTCTGCTGCCGTTCCCGAGCTGGCAGTCCCTCCTCGGATTCCTCACCTCCGCCACGGCCATGCTGTGGGCGGGCGTTCCCGTCGCGCTCGGTTCGTTCCGGCGCTCGTTCCCCGACGCGGCCCGTCCGTTCCGGCTCAGACCGGCCGGCCTCTGGGCGCCTCTGGGCTTCGCTGCCGCCAACCTGCTCATCTACTGGACCGGTTGGGCGACGAACTGGAAGGTCTTCGTCGCCATCGCGCTCGGCTACGCGGTGTTCTTCGTCAACCGAGCCTTCCAGCAGGCCGAGGACCGACCCGACCTCGACCTCCGCTCCTCCTGGTGGGTGTGGGTCTGGATCCTCGGGACGGCGGCCATCAGCTACATGGGCACCTTCGGCCAAGCCTCCCACCCCAGCGGCCTGGGCTATCTGTCCTTCCCCTACTGGGACACCGCAGTCATGGTCGCTTTCAGCCTCGCCGTCTACCACCTGGCGATCGCGACGCGGCTGCCCACCGAGAAGGCGCGGCAGTACGCCCCGAGCGACGACGAACTCAACCTCACGTCCGGCGTCACGGGAGCGAACACCCCGGCCGGTCGCGAGACATGAACGCCGACCGGAGTGTCCGTGCGCCGGGGAGCACCGGGATGACCGGGCTGAACGGCCGGCCGACGCCACGACCCGGCGCACGCGAGACCCGGCGACAGGACTTCCCGGAACACCGAAAGCGCCGCCTCCACACACGCGCACCCCACCGAGCACAGGACCCAGGACTCTGACATGACGGACTTCCCCCACCTCTTCAACCCTGTTCAGGTAGGTCCCTACACCCTGAAGAACCGGATCATGAACACGGGGCACGCCGCCCACTTCCAACTGGGGGACGGCACCCCGACCGACGCGTACGCCTCCTACGTGCGCGAACGAGCCAAGGGCGGCGCCGGTGTCATCGTCACGGGGCACACGGTTCCCGTCCATGACGGCGACGCGTCGCTCTCGCTGGCCACCTACAGTGACGCGACCATGGGCGCGTTCACCAAGATGGTGCAGGGGTGCCACGAGTTCGACGTCCCCCTCATCGCGCAGTTCGGTCACCGCGGACGTCGCCTCATGGATCACGCGGGATTCCTGCGCCGCGACATCGTCGCCCCCTCGCCCGTTCCGACCCCCGACTACTCGGTGCCGCTGTTCATGCCCCACGAGCTGTCGACCGGCGAAGTGGAAGGGATCGTCGAGGCGTTCGGCGCCGCCGCGGATCGCATGCGGCGCTGCGACTTCGACGGGATCGAGCTCGCCATCGGCATGGACTACCTGTTCGCGAACTTCCTGCACCCGCACGGCAACCGCCGCGACGACAAGTACGGCGGCAGTGACCTGCGGGAACGGATGACGTTCCTCAACGAGGTGCTCGCGGTGACGCGCGAAGGCATCGGCAAGGACCGGATCCTCGGCGTCCGGCTCTACGACGACGGTGTGGACTACAGCATGAGCCTGGCCGAGCACGTCGAGCTGGCGAAGATCCTCGAAGCGGAGCGGCTCGTCGACTACATCAACATCTGGCAGGCCATTACCTCCGTTCCGCGAAGCGGCCGCGCGCACTGGCCCAGCCACTACTTCGAGACCGGGGCCTTCGTCCATCTGTCCGAGGCCATGAAGGACGCCGGCATCGGACTGCCGATCATCGGAGCGGGTCGTCAGGACTCACCCGCCTTCGCGGAGCAGGCCATCGCCGACGGAAAGCTCGACATCGTCGGAATGGCGAAGACCCTCATCGCCGACCCGCACTTCCCCAACAAGGCGCGTGAAGGCCGCATCGACGACATCCGTACCTGCATCGCCTGCACCCAGTCCTGCGTCGGCCATGTCGACAAAGGTCTCGGTGTCGGGTGCATCTACAACCCCGTCACCGGCCGGGAGCAGGCGTGGGGAGAGCTGGAGCCGGCCGACGAACCGAAGCGGGTCGTCATCGTCGGCGCCGGACCGGCCGGCATGGAGGCGGCCCGCACCGCCGCGATGCGGGGACACGACGTGATCCTGTTCGAACGCGACCAGCGCATGGGCGGCCAGGTCAATCTCGTCATGACGACACCGAAACGCGGCAACTTCGAGGAGATCATCCTCTGGTTCGAACGCCAGCTGCCGAAGGTCGGGGTGGATGTCCGGCTCGGCGTGGAGGCCGACGCGAGGACCGTCCTGGCCGAGTCTCCCGACGTCGTCCTCGTCGCCACCGGGTCCAAGCCCTTCGTCCCGGAGCTGATCGGCGCGGACCGTCCGCACGTGCACACGGCTCGAGAAGTCCTCGCCGACCACACCCTGGCCGGCCCGAACGTGCTCGTGTTCGACGTCGGCGGCCGGGCCGAAGGGGCCACCACAGCCGACTACCTCGCCGTCAGGCGACACCACGTCAGGTTCGTGACCGGGATGGAGACCGTGGCCCCCGAAATGCCCTCGCCGGCCCGGCACCACCTCCTCGAAGCGCTCATGAACAGCGCACGCGTCGAGCTGCGCACCCATACCTCGATCCACGAGATCGAAGAGGACTCCCTCACCACGTTCAACGTCGTCACCTGGGAGCCCGACAGCATCGAAGGCATCGACACCGTCGTCGTGGCCGCCGGCGGCATCGCCGACGACTCGCTCTACCGACAGCTGGTGAAGCAGCACCCGGACGTGCAGGCGATCGGTGACTGCTACCAGCCGCGGGACATCGAGATCGCCATCGTCCACGGGCACCGGGCCGGTCGCGGGATCTGACACGGGTGGCCCGCGGGGCGAACCCCACGAACATCAGGAAGCAGGACCATGAAGATCGCTGTCTGTGTGAAGTACGTGCCCGACACCACGGGGAACCGGCACTTCCAGCACGACAGGACCGTCGACCGCGTGGGCGTGGACGGACTCCTGTCCGAGCTGGACGAGTACGCCGTGGAGCAGGCGCTCCGGATCAAGGAGAAGGCCGGCAGGCCCGACGACGTCGAGGTGACCGTGTGGTGCGTGGGCCCCGAGCAGGCGGTCGACGCGGTGCGCAAGGCGCTGCAGATGGGTGCCGACAACGGGGTGCTCGTCCAGGACGACGCGATCGCGGGGTCCGATGCGATCGCCACGTCGCTGGTCCTGGCGAAGGCACTGCGACGGGGCGACGGCATGCCGTACGACCTGGTGATGTGTGGCATGGCGTCCACCGACGGTTCGATGAGCGTGGTGCCGGCGATGCTGGCCGAGCGGCTGTCGCTGCCTCAGCTCACCTTGGCCTCGACCATCGAGATACAGGGTGGCGAGGTGCGGATCCGGCGTGAAGGCGATGCCGCGACCGAGGTGGTGGTCGGGGCGATGCCGGCGGTGGTGTCGGTGACCGACCAGTCCGGTGAGGCGCGGTACCCGTCGTTCAAGGGGATCATGGCGGCGAAGAAGAAGCCGCTGGAGATCCTGGCGCTGTCCGACATCGGGGTCGACGCCGGCGAGGTGGGCCTGTCCGCGGCGTGGACCGCGGTCGAGGAGACGACGGCGCGTCCGCCGCGAGAGGCCGGCGAGATCGTCAAGGACGAGGAGGGCTCGGGCGCCAGGGCGCTGGCCGACTTCCTCGCCGCCCAGCAGTTCGTCTAGCCAAGTCCGGCCGAGTCATCCGACCCATAGATTACGGAGAGCGATTCCATGTCCGAGATCCTGGTCGTCGTCGACCACGTCGACGTTCCCGAGGGTGTGGCGGTCAAGAGGCCGACGTACGAGATGCTCACGCTCGCTGCGCGCATGGGCGAGCCGTCGGCCGTGTTCATCGGTCCGAAGGCCAGGGGGGCGTACGTCGCCGATGCCGTCAAGAGGTACGGCGCGCAGAGGGTGTACGTCGTCGACGACGAGGGGCTGAAGGGATACCTGGTCGCACCGAAGGCCGAGGCGCTCCGGCAACTCGTGGAGAAGGCCTCGCAGTCCGGTGGCGTGGGGGCGGTACTGATCGCCTCGACCGCCGAGGGCAAGGAGGTCGCCGGCCGGCTCGCGATCACGACCGGCTCCGGGCTGATCACCGACGCCGTCGACATCGAGGCCGGGCCCGACGGTCCGGTGACCACCCAGTCGGTGTTCGCCGGCAGCTACACGGTCAGGGCCAGGGTCACTCGGGGTGTCCCGATCATCACCGTCAAGCCCAACTCCGCGCTGCCGGTGGAGGCCGACGCCGCCGGCCGGGTCGAGGAGGTGGCTGTCACCGTGTCCGAGGCCGCCCGGGGCGCCCGGATCGTGGCCTCCCGGCCTCGGGCCGACACCGGCCGCCCCGAACTGACCGAGGCCGCGATCGTGGTCTCCGGCGGCCGCGGCACCGGCGGCAGGTTCGAACCGGTCGAGGACCTGGCCGACGTCCTCGGCGCGGCCGTGGGTGCCTCGCGGGCCGCGGTCGACTCGGGCTGGAAGCCGCACAGCCACCAGATCGGCCAGACCGGAAAGACCGTCGCCCCCCAGCTCTACTTCGCCGCCGGGATCTCCGGCGCCATCCAGCACCGCGCCGGCATGCAGACCTCGAAGACCATCGTCGCGGTGAACAAGGACGAGGAGGCTCCGATCTTCGAGCTCGTCGACTTCGGCGTCGTGGGCGACCTCCACACGGTCCTCCCCGCCGTGACCGAGGAGGTCAAGCACCGCAGAGGCTGACCCGCGGTCAGGACGAGGACGAGGGCGCGGTGCAACAGGTCGCTGTCGCCCGGGTCGTCCCGTTGTGGCGCGGACGACCTCGGCGAGGGGCGTGGCGGGGGTGGCCGGTGAGGCGGGGGACGGTGTCGCGTCCAGCCGCTCGGACAGGAGGGCGGCCGTTTCGTCCGGCGTCAGGGACTCGGGCCCGGCCGGGAGCACGACCATCGCCCCGAGGACCCCGGCCGGAACCGGGTCACCAGGCCACCCGCAGCTCCGACACGCCGTGGACCGCGCGGCCCTCGAACGCGTGCCGCTCCGGGGGCGGGCCCGTGAGGTGGAGGCCGGGCAGGCGGTCGAAGAGCATCGGCAGGGCGATCTGGAGTTCGGCGCGGGCGAGCGACTGGCCGAGGCAGTGGTGCGGGCCGTGGCCGAACGCGAGATGGCGGCCGGCGTCCCGGGTGAGGTCGAGGGCGTCGGGGTCGTCGAAGACCGCGGCGTCCCGGTTGGCGGACTGGAGGGCGACGACCACGCCCTCGCCGGCGCGGATCGTCACCCCGCCGATCTCGACGTCCTCGACGGCGATGCGGCGCAGCCCGATGTGGACGACGGTGAGATAGCGCAGGAGTTCCTCGACCGCGGCTGGGACGAGTTCGCCGTCGGCGCGCAGGGCCGCGAGCTGGTCGGGGTGGCGCAGCAGCGCGACGACGCCGAGCGAGAGCATGCTCGCCGTCGTCTCGTGCCCGGCGATGAGGAGCTGGACCAGCATGCCGGCCGCCTCCGCCGCCGTGGCCTCGCCGGTGGCGACCCGCTCGGCGGCGAGCTTGCCGATCAGGTCGTCGCCGGGTTCGCCCGACCTGGCCGCCAGCAGTTCCTGGAGGTAGCCGAAGAGGGCCGCCCAGCCGGCCCGCATCGCCTCCGGTCCGGCCGAGACGGTGGCGAAGGCGGCGGCGTGCCGGTGGATGAACTCCCGGTCCGTGTACGGCACTCCGAGCAGTTCGCAGATGACGAGGAGGGGGAGGGGGAGGGTGAAGTGCTGCACCAGATCGGCAGGTTGACCCTTCTCGACCAGGCCGTCGAGGAGCTCGCCGCTGATCCGCCGTACGGCCGGGCGCAGTTGTTCGACCCGGCGGAAGGTGAACTCGGGGATCAGCATGCGGCGCAGCCGGGTGTGGTCCGGCGGGTCCATGGCGAAGAGCTGGCCCGGGGTGGGCGGCGGGGGCGTCGGCTGGAGGCCGGGGAAGCCCGGACGGACGTTCCGCGCGCTGAAGCGCGGATCGCCGAGGACGGCCCGGGCGTCCTCGTGCCGGGTGACGAGCCAGGGGTGGGTGTCGCCCCACAGGGTGATCCTGGCCAGCGGCCGCTCGGTGATCCAGC
Source organism: Streptomyces sp. NPDC005811 (assembly GCF_040630405.1). Taxonomy (NCBI): domain Bacteria; kingdom Bacillati; phylum Actinomycetota; class Actinomycetes; order Kitasatosporales; family Streptomycetaceae; genus Streptomyces; species Streptomyces sp. NPDC005811. The sequence continues at coordinate 36,121 of NZ_JBEXXK010000044.1, read as the reverse complement.
GTGCGTACTCGGCGGCGGGGTCGAGGAGGGGGCGGTGGTGGGGGAGGGGCGGTGGGGTGTCCGTCGCGTGCATGGTGGGGGGCTCTTCCGGTGATCGTAGGTAGGGGGAGGGGGGCGGACGGTCGCTCAGCCCGTGAGGCCGGACAGGCCGAGGAGCAGGTCCTTGACCTCGGTCGCGGCGATCCGGTCGCGCGCGGGGCCGGGCCGTGAGCACAGCAGGACGGGGCTGTCACGCGGGTCCTCGGGGAGCCGGCCGTGGCTGCCCCGGACGCCCGAGGGGTCCAGCGGGACGGTCCGGATGCGGTACCGCAGGCCGGCCTTCTTCCGCGCGACCTGGCCGAGGGCGCGTGCCCTGACGCCGGGGACGGTGGGGTCGTAGAGGAGCTCGGCGGGGTCGTAGCCGGGCTTGCGGTGGATCTCGACCTGGCGGGCGAAGTCCGGCGCGCGTCCGTCGTCCAGCCAGTAGTAGTACGTGAACCAGGCGTCGGACTCCGCCACCGCGACGAGTTCGCCCGAGCGTTCGTGGGCGAGTCCGTGCCGGGCCTTGCCCTGCTCGTCGAGCACCTCGTCCACCCCGTCGAGTCCGGCGACGACCTCGGCGGTTTTGGCGAGGTCGGCCGGGTCGCGGACGTAGACATGGGCGATCTGGTGGTCGGCGACCGCGAAGGCGCGGGACGTCATCGGGTCGAGGTACTCCATGCCGTCCTGGGTGTGCACCTCCAGCAGCCCGGCCCGGCGCAGCGCGCGGTTGACGTCGACCGGGCGCGACGCGGGCGCGATGCCGTACTCGCTGAGGATCACGACGGTGGCGTCCTCGCGGCGGAGGTGGTCGAGGAGGGGGCGCAGCGCGTCGTCGAGGCGGCGGGCCTCGCGTGCCGACCGCGGTGAGCCGGGGCCGGAGCGCTGGGGCTCGTAGTCGAGGTGGGGTACGTAGACCAGGGTCAGGTCGGGCTGCTTCTCGTCGAAGATCTGGCGGGCGGCGGCGAGGATCCACTGGCTGGAGGGCAGGCCGGCGTTGGGACCCCAGTAGGTGAACAGGGGGAACGGGCCCAGTCGGTCGGTGAGTTCGTCGTGCAGGGCGGGCGGTCGGGTGTAGCAGTCGGGTTCCTTGCGGCCGTCGGAGTAGTAGACGGGGCGCGGGGTGACGGTGAAGTCCACGTCGGCGCCCATGGCGTACCACCAGCAGACGTTGGCGACCGTGTAGCCGGGACGGGTGCGGCGGGCGGTGTCCCAGATCTTCTCGCCGCCGACCAGGGCGTTGTGCTGGCGCCAGAGCAGGACCTCGCCGAGGTCGCGGAAGTACCAGCCGTTGCCGACGACCCCGTGCTCGGAGGGCGGTGCGCCGGTCAGGAGGGTGGACTGCACGGAGCAGGTCACCGCGGGCAGGACGGTGTCCAGCCGGGCCTGGAAGCCCTGTGCGGCGACGGCGGAGACGGCCGGCATGTGGCGCAGCAGACGGGGGGTGAGGCCCACGATGTCGAGGACGACGAGTCGTGTCATGGGACGGGCTCCTTCCGGGGGCGGGCGGTGTCGGCCGTCGCGACGAGGCCGAGTTCCTCGAACCGGTCGCGGGACCAGGCCAGTTCGGCGGCGATTCCCGCGACCAGGCCCTCGCGGTCCTGCGGCCGCAGCTGTTCGGGCAGGACGGACCAGGTGTAGGTCTCCACCTCGACGTGGTCGCAGACCGCTTCCGGGCCGCCGAGCAACTCCCGTAGGGCGGTGGTCAGTTCGCCGGTCGTGGTGGTCAGGGGCGGTTCGGGTGCGGCGTGCAGCGGCGCGTGGAAGTGCACCCGCCAGGGGGAGCCGGGGTCCAGGCCGCCGGCCAGGGCGTCCGGGAGGTCGTCGACGCCGCTCACGACGCCGTCAGGGGCGGTGCGCGTCTGGTGCAGGAAGCGGGGTTCGGCGAACCGGGAGAGGGCCCGGCGTGCCGCGGGGTCGGTGGGGTCGTCGGCCTGGAGGGCGCTGGAGGCCTGCACCTTCACGACCGGGAGTCCGGCGTCGGCGAGGCGGCGCAGTGCCCGCGCCGGGTTCTCGAACTGCACGGCGAGATGGCAGGTGTCCAGACAGACGCCGAGCCGCTCGGGGTCCAGTCCGCCGAGTTCCCGGGCGGCCTGGACGGTGTTCTCCACCACGCAGCCCGGCTCCGGTTCGAAGCCGACCCGGATCGCACGGCCCGTGTCCCGCTCCAACTCGGCGAGACTCAAGGCGAGTCGGTCCAGGGAGCGGCGGGCGGTGTCGCGTGCCTCGGCCGGCCAGGGGGTGCGCCAGGCCAGCGGCAGGGTGGAGACACTGCCGCGCCGCGCGTCGTCGGGGAGCAGTCCGGCGAGGACCCGGGCGCAGTCGACGGTGTAGCGCAGCCGGGCGGGGTCGGTCCAGTCGGGCAGGTAGACGTCCTTCTTGACCACCTCGCGGTGGAAGCCCTCGTAGGGGAAGGCGTTGAGGGTGACGGTCTCCAGGCCGCGGGCGGTCAGCTCGGCGCGCAGCCGGCGTACCGCCCCGGGCCGGGCGGACAGCTCGGTGACCACGTCCCGGGCCAGCCACAGACCGATGCCGAGCAGATCGGCGCCGAGGGCCTCCCGGACCGGCTCGGCGTGGGAGGCGAGCTGGCGCACCACCCCGTCCAGGTCCTCCGCCTGGTGGACGTTGCTGCAATAGGCGAGGTGGACGGTGGTGCCGTCGCCGTGTCGGAAGCGCACCCCCGGCTCACTCCCCGCCGCGTTTGACGGAGTTGCCCTCGAACAGGGCGCTGCCGTCGGCCTCGGCGTCCTCGAGGTCGAGCCGGCCGCTCTGCCCGTAGAAGGCCACCGGGTTGCGCCACATCACCTGGTCGACGGTGTCCTCGTCGAAACCGGCGGCCAGCATCGCGTCGGCGGTCTTCCGGGTCTTCAGTGGGTCGCTGCGGCCCCAGTCGGCCGCGGAGTTGACCAGCATCCGTGCCGTGCCGTGCTCCTCCAGGATCCGCACCATGCGGTCCTCGCTCATCTTGGTGTCGGGGTAGATGGAGAAGCCCATCCAGCAGCCGCTGTCGGCCACCATGGCGACGGTGAGTTCGTTGAGGTGGTCGACGAGGACGTGCTCGGGAGGGATGCCGGACTCGCGGACCACGTCGAGGGTGCGGCGGGTGCCGGCGGCCTTGTCGCGGTGCGGGGTGTGCACCAGCACCGGCAGTGCGTGCTCGACGGCGAGGGCCAGTTGGCGGGCCAGCGCCTCGTCCTCCTCGGGCGTCATGGAGTCGTAGCCGATCTCCCCGACGGCCACCACCCCGTCCTTGGCGAGATAGCGCGGCAGCACGTCCAGCACCCCGGCGCAGCGCGGGTCGTTGGCCTCCTTCGGGTTGAGGGCGATCGTGCAGTGGTGCCGGATGCCGAACTGCGCGGCGCGGTACGGCTCCCAGCCGAGCAGCGCGTCGAAGTAGTCGGTGAAGCTGTCCACCGAGGTGCGCGGCTGGCCGAGCCAGAACGACGGCTCCACCACCGCCCGCACCCCGGCCGCGTACAGGGCCTCGTAGTCGTCGGTGGTGCGGGAGGTCATGTGGATGTGGGGGTCGAAGATGCGCATCAGACGGCTCCTGCGGGGGCGGTACCGGGTGCGGTACCGGGTGAGGGGGTGGCTGCGGGTGCTGTGGCGGAGAAGGCGGCCAGGGCCCGGACGGCCGCGGCGCGGCGGTCGGGGGAGGAGGACCCGGTCTCGGCGGGCAGTCCGGAGGCCTCCAGCGTCCCGGGATGCGCCCGCACGACCGGCCAGACGTCGGCCGGGACGTCCCGGCCCGCGGCGACCCGCTCATGGGCGAAGTCGGCCAGCATGCGGGCGAGTTCACGGTCGGAGCGCTCCGCCAGCCCGGCGATCCGGGCGAGCGGGATGCCGCAGAAGACGCTCTTCAGCACGGCCTGCCGGTAGCCGTCGGCGTCCAGGTGGCGTGCGGCGTACGGGCCGAGGGCCGACTCGATCAGATCGGTGTCGTTGCTCCGCAGCGCCGCCCGCACCAGGGGCAGCCCCCGATCGGCGAAGGACGCGTCCGTGTCCTCCAGGAGGGCCAGGGAGCGCAGCACCGCCCGCTGTTCGGCGGAGTCGCCGTACCGGTGCAGGGCGGTGATCTCCTCGGCGAGCGCCGCGCCGCGGACCGGCAGGGCGGTGAGGAGCCGGGCGCGGGCGGCGTCCGCCACCGTCCAGCCGTCGGTCAGCGGGCCGCGACCGCAGTGCCGGCCCACGGCCGGGAAGACGCCGCGTACCGCAGCCGGGTCCGCGCCCACCCGGGTGACCGCGTCGGCCAGCCAGGCCGCCGCGTCCGCGGTGAGCCGCCGGTCGAGGGCGATCGTGATGCGTGGGTCCACGGCACATGCCTCCTCTGTCGGATGTGGGTACGGCGACAGCCGTACCGGGAAAGGGAGATGACGAGCAGTCGGTGCGGAGGCGGCCGTCAGTTCGGCTCGGCGGCCTTCAGGAACTCCAGTGAGCGGCGGGCGACTTCGGGGGCGTTCAGCGACGCGCCCTGGATCTCCACCGAGACGGGTCCGTGGTAGCCGGAGGCCTTCAGCGCGGCCAGGACCGGCGGGAAGTCGATCTCGCCCGTGCCGAGTTCGAGGTGCCGGTGCACCCCGCGCCGCATGTCCTCGATCTGCACGTTGACCAGGTGCGGTGCCGCCGCCGCGACACAGTCGAGCAGGGGTGCGTCCTCGACGCAGTGGGCGTGGCCGATGTCGAGCGTGACGCCGAACGGTTCGGGGTCGCCGAGCCGGTGGCGCAGCTCCAGCACCCGCTGCACGGTGTCGACGAACATGTACGGCTCGGGCTCGAACCCGAGCGCCACCCCGTGCTCGCGGGCGATCTCCAGGACCTCCTCGCAGCCCGCGGTCAGCCGCTTCCAGGCCTCCTCCTCCGGGACGCCCTCGGGGGCCGGCCCGCTGGCCAGCTGGACGGCCGGGGCGCCGAGGTCGGCGGCGACGCGCACCGCCCGCGCGAGGAGGTCCAGGCGCCGTTCGGCGCCGGGTGCGCACATGAGGGTGGGGACGTGCCCCCGCCAGGGGTCGAGCAGATAGGGCGCCCCGGTCTCCACCATGACGGCGAGGCCCGACTCGTCCAGTTTCCGGGCCAGTCGACCGACTCGGCGCGGCAGGTCCGCGGCGAAGGGGTCGAGATGGCCGTGGTCCAGGGTGAGCCCGACCGAGTCGTAGCCCAGGTCGGCGAGGACGGTCAGGACGTCGTCGAGCCGGTGGTGGGCGAAGCCGTTGGTCCCGAAGCCGTAGCGCAGCCGCGGGGGCGGGGCGGGGAGGGCGCTCATGTGGGCGACACCTTCCGGGCCAGCCTGCGGGCCGTCGGATGGGCCGCGGCGAGCAGACCTGCCAGGGCCGGGGCGCCGCCGCCCGCGGTGAGCGCGGCCTGGAGGGGCAGGAGTGACAGGATCCCGGCGCCGACGGCCTGCCGGACGTGTGCCGCGGACGGGCGGTGGGCCGCCCGCGCCTGCGCCGCGCCGTACGCCGTCAGATAGGCGAGTGCCCCGGCGGCGGCACCGATCCGGGCCGCCCGCCCTCCGGGTCTTCCCCGTCCGAGGCGCCCTGGCGGCCGCAGTGACGGTAGCGCCCCGGCGGCGAGGGCGGTGGCCGCGGTCCCGGCCAGGGTCGCGGCCGGTACGGAGCGGGGCGCGCCCGTCACCTCGTGGCGGCTCAGCGCCGTGACCGTGTAGGTGTGCGCGCCGACCAGCAGCGCCGCCGGGAGCGCCGGGATCCGGCGGCCGGGCTCGGCTCCGGCCAGCACGTTCAGCGCCCGCGCCCCCGCCATCGCGGCGGGCCCGGCGGCGGTGGACTTCAGCCGCAGGTCGTAGGCCCAGACGAGTCCCGTCAGCGGCACCGCGACACCGAGCGCGGCGCGTCCGCCGGCCAGGGCGGCGAGACCGAGTCCGGCTGCGGTGAGCCCGCAGGCGGTGGCCAGTGCGGTGCGGCGGGTGACGCGGCCGGAGGGCAGGGGGCGTTCGGGGCGCTCCACCGCGTCCACGGTCGCGTCCGCGTAGTCGTTGAGCGCCATGCCGGCCCAGTAGAGGGCGACGGACGACGCCATCGTGGCGGCGGTACGGGGCCGGACGCGCCCGGTGCTCGCGACCGCGCCGGCGAGTAGGTCACCGGGCACGCTCAGGGCGGCGGGCAGCCGGACGAGGGCCGCCAGATCGGCGAGACGGGGGGAGTGGGGGATGTCGTTCGGGCCTTGCATGATCGGCACCCTACGCCTCTTGCTTTAACCTTCAGATACCTTCCCCTGACCCTTTGTGTGAAGAATCTGTGTGTGCGGCGGACCGAACAACACCCTTGCCCTGTAAGGGACTTGATGCTCGCGCGAGCCGTTGCGTCGAGGGGCGCGGGATGTCCGGGTCCCCTTCCTCCGGCCGGTCTTCTACGCTGGTGTAGTCGACCGGGGCGTCGGCGGCGGAAGGGAGGCGAGGGCGTGATGGACGACCGGCAGGGTCCGCGGCGGCGCAGACAGGGCGAGCTGGAGGCGCTGGTGCTGTCGGTGCTGGGCGAGGCGGAGGGGCCGGTGAGCGCCGGGTGGGTGCAGGAGCGCCTCGGTGACGACCTCGCCTATACGACGGTGATCACGATCCTGACCCGGCTGCTGGCCAAGGGTGTGGTGACCCGGGAGCGGGCGGGCCGGTCGTTCGCCTGGACGCCGGCCTCGGACCAGGCGGGTCTCGCGGCGCACCGGATGCGCCGGGTGCTGGACGCGGAGAGCGACCGCGAGGCGGTGCTCGCCAGCTTCGTCACCGGTCTCGGTCCGGACGACGAACGGCTGCTGCGGGAGCTGCTGGGCCGCTCCGGCGGCGAGTGAAGGGGAAGGCCCGAACCCGATGGGGGTGTTCGTCTTTTTGCCGCTGGTGCTGCCGTTGACGGCGTGGCCGGTGGCGCGCCTGGCGGAGCAGCATCTGCATCCGCGCGCCGCGACCCGGCTGCTGTCGGGGGTCGCGGTGGTGATGGCGGTGTGCAGCACGGTGTGTCTGGGGCTGGTCATGGTGGTGGGCACGGCGCAGCTGCCGGGCAATCCGCTGCCGGACGGGTGGTCGGACCCCGAGGTGCGGGCGGCGGTGCCGTACGACGAGGTGGCCGGGAAGGCGGCCATCCCCGCGCTGGTCGCGGTCCTCGTGGCCTGCGGGCGGACCCTGTGGCGGCACGGGCGGGTCCGGCGCGGGGCGCACCGCGCGCTGGCCGGGATGCCGGGCACCGAGGTGGTCGTCCTGCCCGACGGGGTGCCGTACGCCTATGCGCTGCCCGGTGGCCGGCGGGCCCGCGTGGTGGTCACCACCGCCCTGCTGGACCGCCTCGAACCGGCCGAGCGGCGGGCCCTGTTCGCCCACGAGCGGGCCCATCTGACCGCTGGGCACCACCGGTTCCTGCTGGCGGTCCGGCTCGCGGCCCGCGCCAACCCGTTCCTGCGGCCGCTGCGCACCGCCGTGTCCTACACGGCGGAGCGGTGGGCGGACGAGGACGCGGCCCAGGCGGTGGGCAGCCGCCGTACCGTGGCCCGGGCGATCGGCAAGGCGGCCCTGGTCTCCCGGGGCACGCCCGTGCCCACGCTGGCGGGCTTCGCGGCGCCGGGACCGGTGCCGCGCCGGGTGGCGGCCCTGCTCGGCCCGGCCCCGGTCGGACGCAGCTGGCCCTCGGCGTTCACCGCCGTGGGCCTCGCGGCCTGGGGTGCCGCCGCCGGCACGGCCGTCTCCGCGATGTCCTCGGCGAACTCCGCGGTGACCATGTTCCTGATCCTGTACGCCGCGACACCCCTTTAGGGGGCTGGACCCGGCGGCGGGGCGGTGCCGGTGGGACTACGGCGCGGGGAGGGCGGCGGTACGGGCGGGGTGGGGTGCGGGGGAGGGCGGTGGCACCGGCTGGGCGCGGGGGGACTGTGGTGCTGTCGGCGGGGCGGCGGGGCGATGTGCCGGGCCGCGCCCGTGTCGATCCGTCCGGCGCCGGACGCGCGGAACCGCCATCCGGCACCAGGCATCGGCCACCCGATACCGCCATCCGGCACCAGGCAACGGCCACCCGATACCGCCATCCGGCACCAGGCAACGGCCACCCGGTACCGCCCGGGCGCCGCACTCGGGTACCGGGCTCCCGCCGGCCGTCATCGCCCCTGAGCGCCGCACTCGGGCACCGGGCCCCGCCACCCCGCCCCGCCGCTACCGCTCCCCGTCCGTCAGAGGTCGAACTCGTGCGGGGGCAGGTCGAGGGTGAAGCAGGCCTCGCGGACGACCGCCTGCTCGGTCTTGTCGAAGTCGCCGTCGGCGCCGCCGATGACGATGCCGATCTGGATGACGGCACGGGCCTCGGCCGGCTTCTTCTTGGCCTTGGCGATCTCCTGGAGCACGCTCACCTTGCCGAAGTCGAAGTCGGCGGTCAGCTTGTTCAGGTTGTCGTCGAAACGGCGCTGAAGATCCGTGGCGTCGAAGTTCTGCAACACCTCGTTGGTGGCGATGAGCTGGGCCACGCGCCGCCGCTCGGACGGGTCGATGGTGCCGTCGGCGGCGGCGACCAGGGCACACATCGCCATGCTCGCGTCGCGGAAGGCGCCGCTCTTGAGGTCGTTCTTCTTCGCCACGAGCTGCGTCTGCATCGTCGACGCGGATTCCTTGATGCGGTCCCACAGGGCCATGAGAACTCCATACGGTCGGTCGGGGGCGGCCGCTCCGGGGGCGGCCGCCGGCCCTTCAATATCTACAACAACGTAGAAACTAACGGGTGGTCGGACAAGTTCCCGCCGCGCCCGGCTCAGTTCCGCGAGTTGCCGAACAGCAGGCGGTAGGCCACGAGGAGGACCAGCGAACCGCCGATGGCCGCGCCCCAGGTGTAGAGGTCGAAGAACTGGTTCTCCACCGGGCGGTCGAGGAACCGGGAGGAGAGCCAGCCGCCGACGAAGGCGCCCGCGACGCCGATGAGCGTGGTGCCGATCAGGCCGCCCGGGTCGCGGCCGGGCAGCAGGACCTTGGCGATGGCTCCGGCGAACAGACCGAGGATGATCCAGCCGATGATGCCCATGTCGTCGTGTCTCCAGTCGAGTCGGTCGGGTGGCACCCGCTCCGCAGGATGAGTTGCCTGATGATGAGTTGCCTGTTTGCGCAACCCTAGAGACGAAGCGGGGCGTCGGGCGAGCCCGTACAGGTCACTGCGTTCGAGTCGTCGCGGTTCTGTCACTCATTCAGGACATTGCGCAAACCACCAAGCGGACGGGGGTCCTTCGGCGGCTTCCGGTGCCGCCGCCGACGCCTACACTGGGTACCCGCACGTGCGTCGGTGGTGACGTGGAGGGGACGGGAGAGGGCTGTGGCAACCAGCGTCGGTCGCTTCGAGGACCCGTCCGCCGAGGTGCTCGACGAGGCGGCCGCCGCGTTCGGCCTGCTCGCCGCTCCGGCCCGGCTGCACCTCATGTGGGCCCTGTCCCAGGGCGAGAGCGATGTCACCCGCCTCGCCGACCGCGTCGGCGGCGCGCTCCCCGCCGTCAGCCAGCATCTGGCGAAGCTGAAGCTCGCCGGACTCGTGGGCTCGCGCCGCGAGGGCCGGCGGCAGGTGTACTACGTCGACGACCCGGACGTCGTCACCGTGGTGCGCGTGATGGTCGGCCAGCTGACCGCCCGCACCCGCCAGACCACCGCCCCGGTACGGCGACTGCGCGGCGCCGGCGGCTGAGGCCGGCCTGTGGCCCCTGCGGTGGAATCCGGGCCCCCGGCCCCCTGAGGCGAAACCCGTCCCGCAGGTTGCATGAGATCCCTCACCTGTGAATTCGCCCAGGATCCGGGCTGCTCCGGCCAGGGCTTTGTTAGATTGCGCAACTACGCAAGCAACCTCGATCTTGATTGCCGCCTCTACCTGTGTGCATCTGTCCGACCGTTCGTAGGAGTGGTGAATGAGCGACCCGTGGGACGGCCCGGCCGGCCAGGTCACGCGCAGCCGCACCGGCAGGGTGCCCGGGCAGCGCACGGCCGGGCACGACGAGCCGCTTCCGACGGGCGGACGCACCGCGGCACGGGCGGCCTCCCGTCGACGCCCCGCCCGGGGGACGCGCCGCGGCCGGCCGGTGCGGCGCGGCAGGCGGGTGCTGCGGATCGCCGGACTGTTCCTGGCGGTGCTGGTGCTGGGGACGGCCGGTGCGGGCTGGTGGTTCTACCAGCACCTGAACAGCAACATCAACAGCGTCTCGATCGACGGCAAGGGCGGCAAGGAGAAGGCCGACGCCTTCGGCCGCACCCCGATCAACATCCTGGTCATGGGCTCGGACGGCCGTACCAGCAAGGCGGACTGCAAACTGGGCGGCGGCTGCTCGCAGACCGGGGTGCAGTCCGGCAACGGCAACGCGGACGTGCAGATGGTGGTCCACATAGCGGCCGACCGCTCCAACGCCACCGTCATGAGCATCCCGCGCGACACCATGACGAACGTCCCGGCCTGCAAGGACAGTGAGACCGGACAGTCCACGTCGGGCTACTACGGGCAGATCAACAGCGCCCTCCAGTACGGCCCGGCCTGCCAGGTGTCCACCATCCACGAGCTGACCGGCATCCCCATCGACCACTTCGTCAAACTCGACTTCTCCGGCGTGGTCAAGATGTCCGACGCGGTCGGCGGTGTCTCCGTGTGCGTGGACGCCAATGTCTACGACACCTACTCGCATCTGAAGCTGTCCAAGGGCACCCACACCCTCAAGGGCGTCGCGGCGCTGGAGTTCGTCCGCTCGCGGCACGGCTTCGGCGACGGCAGCGACCTCGGCCGTACCGTCTCCCAGCACATCTTCCTCAGCGCGATGATCCGCAAGTTCAAGAGCGCGGGCACCCTCACCGACCCCACCGCCGTCTACAGCCTCGCCGACGCCGCCACCAAGGCGCTCACCGTGGACGACGGGCTCGGCAGCGTGAAGAAGCTGATCGGGCTCGCTGACGACCTGAACAAGGTGCCCACCAAGCGGATGACGTTCACCACCATGCAGACGGCCCCCGATCCGGCGGACAGCGACCGGGTCGTGGTGGGCGCCGGTGCGAAGACCCTGTTCTCCACCATCGCGGGCGACCAGTCGCTCACCACCGGTTCCGGCAAGAAGTCGGCGGCGGCCTCCGCGACCGCGAAGGCGACGGCCACCGCCTCGGCGGTCCCCGCCTCCGAGGTCGCCGTCACCGTGGAGAACGGCACGACCATCACCGGCCGTGCCTCCGCCGTCGCCGCCGCCCTCACCGACGCCGGCTTCAACTCCGGTACGACCACCGCCAACGCCCCGAGCCCGGCGGCCACCACGACCCTCACCTACGGAACCGGACAGAAGGGCGCGGCGCAGACGGCCGCGAAGACCCTCGGGCTGCCGTCCTCCCGCCTGAAGCAGGGCGGCGGAACCGGACTCACCCTGGTCATCGGCAGCGACTGGCCGAGCGGCACCACCTACCCCGGCGGCAGCTCCTCGCCCGCCCCCGCCGACACCAAGGCCGCCGTCTCCAACGCCCACGCCCAGACCGCCGACGAGGCCAAGACCTGTGCCGAGGTCAGCCGCTTCCGGACGGTCGCCCTGAACGGCGTCCCCATGACGCCCACCCAGGCCTACGCGGCGGCGCGCGACAAGCCCGACTCGGACGACTGACCCGACCGACCCGACCGACCCGACCGATTCGGCCGGCACGTCAGGGACGGCCGACCCGCGCCGGAGCGGTCAGGGGCGCGGGGCGGGGTCGTCCCGGTCGACGACCGTGCCCCGGACGACCCGGGGCGCGGACGTGGCCCGGTCGGGGCCGTCCTGGTCCTTCAGGGCCCTCGACTCGCTCTTGAGGATGCGGGCCGCCTTGCCCGCCGAGCGGGTCAGTTCGGGCAGCTTCTTGATCGCGAGGATCACGATGACGACCACCAGGATCAGGGCCAGCTCGCTCATGCCGAACATACGGGTCTGCTCTCTCCCGAGGTCGTCTACAGTTCTGTAGAAGTATCCCCGGGAGGCGATCGTTCAACAAGCCTGCCTTCCGGCCGCGTTGGCGGAAACACCGTACGATCCGAGGAGTGTCGGCAGCAGGATGTCCGAGCAGTACCACCAGGCGACCGCCGGCGCGACCGGGGCGGCCCGCCGGGAACTCGCGCACCGCTGCCGCACCCTCACCGAGGCCCGCTGGTTCGCCCTGACCGTCTTCGCCGTGATCCTCCTCAACGCGGCACTGCTCGGCGTGGAGACGTACTCCGGCCTGGTCGAGGAGTGGCACCGCTGGTTACGGCTCGCCGAGCACGCCTGCCTCGTCGTGTTCACCGCCGAGATCCTCGTCCGGATCGGCGCGCACGCCGACCGCCCCCGGGGCTTCCTCAAGGACCCGTGGAACCTCTTCGACCTCGTCGTCGTCCTGTGCGCGTTCCTGCCGGTCGTCCGCGAGAACACCACCGTGCTGCGCCTGCTGCGGCTGGCCCGCGTCCTGCGCACCGCCCGCTTCCTGCCCCAGCTCCGCGTCCTGCTCACCGCGGTCGCCCGCAGCCTGCCCGGCACCCTGAGCTTCCTGCTGGTCGGCGCCCTGCTGCTGTACGTGTACGCGATGATCGGCTGGGTCTTCTTCGGCCGCGCCGACCCCGGGCACTACGGGTCGATCGGCCGGTCGGTGCTCACCCTGTTCCTCCTCATGACCCTGGACGGCATCGGCGACGCCGTCCACGCCGGCCTGGAGATCTCCCGCTGGAGCCTGCTCTACTACGCCTCGTACGTGCTGCTCGCCTCCTTCGTCCTGGTCAACGTCCTGATCGGGGTCGTCATCACCTCGCTCGACGAGGCCCGGGAACTGGAGAAGACCCCGCAGCCCCCGGCCGCGCAGGACCAGGACCGGCAGCTGCTGCTCGCCCGCATCGCCGCGGCCCGCGAGGCCCTCGACGCCCTCGAACGGGACGTCGCCGGGTCACTCCCGGGCCCGCCCCCACAGCCCGGCCGAGGGGACCGCAGCCCGGTCGGCCGTACGGGCTGAGAAGGCCGGCCCCGCCGCCGCCGCGCCCGCTCAGCAGGGCTTGCGCCACACCCCCAGCTCCAGCTTCTTCTGCATCGACGACAGCCCCAGCCGCCGCGACTCGGCGCAGAAGCTGCTCGTGGGCTCGGCGTACTCCACGTGGAAGACCGCCTTGCCCGCCTCGATGAACGGGGTGAGCCGCGCGCACTCGCCGTACTGGGCGCACTCCTCGTTGACCGCGAAGTCGAAGTGGCGGAGGAGCTGCGGGATCTGCGGCAGATCGTTCTTCAGACCCACCGACATGCCCCGGTCGTGCGCCAGCTGCGCGATCATGCGGTTGTAGCGGAGCTGGTCGCGCGCGGTGAGCGGGAAGCCGGTCGTGTTGCCGTACCCCTCCACCAGGTCCGGCTCCACCGCGTCGAAGCCCTTGTCGCGGCACATGTCGAAACGGCGTCCCATGATCGGCCGCAGCACGGAGATCCTCCGGATGTCCAGCCAGCGCTCGCCCGCCCAGCCGTTCCGCCGGCCCAGCACCGACTTCGGGAAGGCGTCCTTGTCGGACCGGAAGTCCTCCCAGGCGCCGACGTTGACGTAACAGATGACCTTGCGTCCGTCCCGGTGCAGCCGGGCCACGTCCGCGGCCGTGTTCTCGAAGCCGTCGATGTCGTAGACGGGCACGTCCACCGACGGGTCGACCCGGCTGTTGAGCTGCCACTGCCAGGCCGGCCCCGGCCGGGGCCGCCACCGCGCCCCGGTCGAGGAGTCCGCCGTACCGGAGGGCGAGCCGGCGGCCGGCGGTGTCCCGTCGTCCCCGCCCTCCGTGCCGGAGCAGCCCGCCAGCGCCAGCACGCCGGCCAGCAGAAGTGCCCGTACCGTGTGCCTCATCGATCCGTTCCGCTCAGCGCGGGGGTCAACTCACCCCAGGGATTGGGAAGTCCGCCCGTGACGGGACCGGACACGGCCGCGCCCCGCTCGCCCGCGGTACGTACCGCGAGCGGCACCAGCGCCTCCGGGACGCCGTACACCAGATGGCAGAGCCGCTCGGGCGGGTACCGGGTGGTCCAGGCCGGCCGGGTGAACGCCGAGACGTACGTGGACCAGTGGCCCTCGAAGGTCACCGTCAGATCGGCGAGGCGGGCGTAGCCGGGCGCCGGGTGCACCCCGGGGTTGAGGACCACGGTCCCGGCACCGGTCCGGCGTACGCCCCGCACCAGCCTGCGGCAGGCGGGCAGCGCCTCCGGGGTCGCCGTCACCTGGTCGAGGAAGCAGCCGTCGGCCGCGTACCACGCCTGGTGCCGGCGGACGTCGGCCACCACGTCGGCGCACGGACGCACCCCGTAGTCGGTGTCGACGTACCCGAGGACGCGCGTACCCGCCTCCCGGAGGGCCCCGGCCGCCGCGGCGAACGCGGGGTCGGGGCCCTCGCCCGGCCCGTTCGCGGGGTTGAGGATCACGCCGTACGCGCGCCCCGCGCCCTGGATCAGACGGTGCCAGGCACCCGGATCGTCGGCGGGGTGCACATACAGCGGAATCAGCAGGCTCACGGCGTGCCGTCGCCTTCCCACAGCGCGGCCAGCGCCTCGTCGAGGGTGTGCGCGGGCCGCCAGCCCAGGGCGCGCTCGGCGGCCGTGACGTCGGAGCACTGCCAGGACACCTCGCCCGAGCGGACCGACCGGCCGCCGCCCGCGGTCTCCTCGACCCGTCCCCGGAAGCCGGCCTGCGAGGCCAGCCCGAGCACCAGCTCGCGCACCGGGACGGCGCGGCCCGCGCTGACGTTCAGGATCCGCGGCAGCGGTCCGGGTGCCGTGACCGCGAGTTCCACCGCGTGCGCCACGTCCCGTACGTCCACGAAGTCACGGTAGGAGGACAGATCGCCGAGCCGCAGGACCGCGTCCGGGTCCCGGCCCGCCTCCCGCAGCAGCGCGGCCAGCCGGCCCGGCAGTCCGGCGGGCGGTGCGCCCGCCCCCACCGGGTTGCCCACCCGCAGCACCACCGCGTCCAGGCCGGACGCGGTCACCACCGCCGTGCCCGCCAGTTTGGCCGCGCCGTACGGGCCGGCCGGGCAGGTCGCGTCGGACTCGGTGACCGGGCTGCCCGCGACGCCCGGACCGTACTCGGCGGCCGAGCCCAGATGCACCAGCCGGGCCCCCGGCGCCGCCTCCCGCAGCGCCGCGCACAGGACGGCCGGGCCGCGCGCGTTGACCTCGGTGAGGGTCACGGCGTCGCCGCCGGTCGCGCCCGCGCAGTTGACCACCGCGTCGGGGGCGGCCAGCGCCAGGGTCTTGGCCAGCTCCGCCGGACGGACCGAGGCGAGATCGACCTCGTGGTCCGCGCCCGGGGAGCGGCCGGCGCCGAGCACCAGCGCGCCCGGCAGGGCCCGCAGCCGCGCGGCGACATGGGCTCCGAGATAGCCGGTGAAGCCCAGGACGAGAATGCGCATGGGGTGCTCAGGCTCCCTTGAGGAGATGGGACTTGCGGGTGGTGAACTCCGCGTTGGCGCGGTCGTAGTCGTCGGGGCGCCCGATGTCCAGCCAGTAGCCGTCGAACTCGTAGGCCTGCGGCGGGTTCTGCGCCCTGATCAGATCGATGACCAACTCGTCGAAACCGAGCGGCAGTCCGGCGGTGTAGCCGTCCAGGGTCGAGCGGGACAGGCCGTAGACGCCCATCGAGACGCGGTAGTCCATGCTGGGCTTCTCGGTGAAGGCGACCACCTTCGAGGAGTCCGTGGTCAGCACCCCGAAGTCGATGTGCACCTTGCGGGCGTACGTGGCGATGGTCAGCGGCGCCCCCGCGTCGCGGTGCGCGCCGAGGACGTCCGCGTAGTCGAGGTCGGTCAGGACGTCGCCGTTCATCACCAGGAACGACTCGGGCAGCTGCTCGCGCAGGGTGAGCAGCGGGCCGAGGGTGCCCAGCGGGCTCTCCTCGGTGGCGTAGTCGATGCGCAGGCCCCAGGCGGCGCCGTCGCCGACATAGGCGCGGATGATCTCGCCGAGATGGCCGATGGCGATGGTGCAGCTGTCGAAGCCGGCCGTGGCCAGCTGCCGCAGCACGATCTCCAGGATGGCGTGCTGGTCGCCGATGGGCACCAGCGGTTTGGGCAGGGCGGTGGTGTAGGGCCTCAGCCGAACGCCCTTGCCCCCGGCCAGGATCACTGCGTGCATGGGTCTCCCCCTAGATGTACTTGCTGTACGCGATGTACTCGGTGCCGGACGTGCCGGACGTGCCGGACGTGCCGGACGTGCCGGACGGTCAGATGTTGTAGATGCCGGTCTTGTAGCGGGCCAGGTTGGCCGGGTCGCGGAAGAACTCCACGGTCTGCGCGAGCCCTTCCTCCAGGGGGTGCGCGGGCTGCCAGCCGGTGGCGGCGGCGAGCCGGCTCGCGTCGGCGACCAGCCGCATCACCTCGGAGTTCGCGGGCCGGACCCGGGCGCCGTCCTCGCGGACGTCGAGCGCGGTGTCCATCACCTTCCCGATCAGCGCGACCAGGTCGCCGACGGAGATCTCCCCGCCGGTGCCGGCGTTGAAGGTGCGGCCCACCACCCGCTCGGCGGGGGCGGTGCCGACGGCCAGGAACGCCCGCGCGGTGTCCTTGACGAAGGTGAAGTCCCGGGTGGGCCGCAGATCGCCGAGGGTGAGGGTGCGTTCCCCGGCGGCCACCTGGCCGATGACGGTGGGGATGACCGCGCGCATCGACTGGCGCGGCCCGAAGGTGTTGAAGGGCCGCAGCGTCACCACGGGGGTGTCGAAGCTGGCGTGGTAGCTGTCGGCCAGCCGGTCCCCGCCCGCCTTCGAAGCGGCGTACGGGGACTGGGTGTTGATCGGGTGGTCCTCGGTGATCGGCACGGTCTGCGCGGTGCCGTACGTCTCGCTGGTGGAGGTGTGCACCAGCCGGGGCGTGCCGAGGGCGCGCACCGCCTCCAGCACGTTCAGCGTGCCGGTGACGTTGGTGTCCACATAACTGTGCGGCGCCCGGTAGGAGTACGGGATCGCGATCAGCGCCGCCAGGTGGTAGGCCGTGTCGGCGCCTTCGAGCAGGCCGCGCACCGAGCCCGGGTCCCGGACGTCGCCCAGGACGATCTCCACCTGGTCGAGGACGTCCGGGTGCAGGGTCTCCAGCCAGCCGTACGAGGAGAACGAGTTGTACTGGGCCATGGCCCGCACCCGGTGGCCGGAGGCGACCAGCGCCTCGGTGAGATGCGAGCCGATGAATCCCTCGGCTCCGGTGACGGCGGCGAGTGGTGTGGAGGTCAACTCCGGTGTCCTTCCGGTTGATTGGGCAGAGAAAGGCAGAAAGGCAGAGCAGAAAGGCAGAAAGGCAGAAAGGCAGTGAGGGGGATGGGGGGCGCGGGGCGCTCAGGCGTGCGGCGCGGGGCGGC
The DNA here is from genome assembly GCF_040630405.1 of Streptomyces sp. NPDC005811. Classification (NCBI taxonomy): domain Bacteria; kingdom Bacillati; phylum Actinomycetota; class Actinomycetes; order Kitasatosporales; family Streptomycetaceae; genus Streptomyces; species Streptomyces sp. NPDC005811. The sequence continues at coordinate 18,823 of NZ_JBEXXK010000044.1, read as the reverse complement.
CGAGCTGCCACAGCGCGTACGCCGTCAGACAGAGCGCGGCGCCACCGCAGGCCAGGGGGAGCGCCACGGCGGGGCCCGGCGGCGGACCGAGGAGGGCCGTCGCCCCGGCGCCCGCGGCGGCGGTGAGACAGATGACGGCCGACGGCCAGGCGGCACCGAACGCCTGGAGCAGCAGCGCGGTCCACAGGGCGGCCGCCAGGAGCAGCAGGGTGGCCGGCGCGGCACCGGTGACCAGGGCCGCGGGCACCAGGGGCAGGAGATAGGCGAGCAGACAGACGGCGAGGATGCCGGCCGAGCGCAGCAGGAAGCCGGCCGGGGTCGCGGTGGCGCGCAGGGCCGCCACCGACAGTCCGCGGTAGCGGTACAGCAGCCATTCCGCGGGCCCCATGCTGACGGTCAGCACGATCACCGCGTACGGCTCCTCGCGCCCCTCCAGCAGCACCAGCACCCCGGCGGCCAGTCCGAACAGGCCGTACGGCACCGACCACCGCAGCCGCGCGGGCGTCCCGGCGGTCGCGGCCGGCGCGGCGAGGACCGTGCGCAGTGCCAGGGCGGTCACGGTCAGCGTGCCCAGCAGGGCCAGTGCCGGCAGCCCGGCCCGCAGTGTCGCGCCCGGCTCCGCCCACGGCAGGACGAGGGCACCGGCGACCAGCGGGGAGAGCGCGGCCAGCAGCAGCCGCTCCCGCGCCAGCACCAGCAGGACGCCCGCCGCCGCCAGGTACAGCGACTGCGCGGCGGCGGCCAGGAGCACCGGCACGCTCCCGGCGAACGGCACGGCCGCCGCCGTGGCGAGGGCGGCGCCGACGGGCGCGCCGGTGAGCAGCGTACGGCCCGCCTCGCGCCGACCGGCCGCCATCCGCAGATGGGCGCGGTGGCCGAGCCCCTGACCCCAGGCCCAGGAGAGCAGGCCCGCGACGATCAGCGCGGGGGCGTGCTCCGCCGCGTTCCACAGCGGACGGGTGAGCAGGTAGGCCAGCCCCGGCAGGGCGAACAGCACCCCCCGCAGCAGACAGCGCACGGTGTCCGGGCGCCATACGTCGGCCGGTGGGGCGGGTTCGGGGAAGGTCCGCGGGACCCGCTCGTACAGCGCGGCGGCCAGCGAGAACAGACCGGGGTGGCCGTAGCGCTCCTTGATCAGGGCGGCCGGCAGGCCCTCCGCCTCCAGCAGCGCGGCCACCTCGTAGGGGTGGACGGCGGGCCCGACGCGGTCGGCGAGTTCGGCGGCCAGTTCGCTCACCGCCTCCTCGTCGGGCCCCTGCCGGGGCAGCCGGAGGGCGAGCGTGGTCTCGTCCGCGGCCCGGCGCGGCCGGCGGCGCGGCGGGCGGGTCGCGGCGAGCCGCAGCGCCAGGGTGTCCCCTTCGGAGCCGCCGGGCTCCAGGGGGATCGGCCCGCTCATCCCGCCACCGTGCCGACCGGGGCGAGCGGGGCGAGCGGCCGGGACGGCACGGGTATCGCCGCGGGTTCCCGGGCCGACGCGGGCAGTTCGAGGTAGAGGGAGCGGAAGGTGTCGATGGTCTGCCGCAGGGTGAACTGCTCGATCACCCGCAGCCGGGCCCCCTCGCCCATCGAACGGCGGCGCACCGGGTCACGCAGCAGCTCCAGGGCGGCCGAGGCCATCGACCCGGGGTCGCGGGGCGGCACCACGAGCCCGGTGTCGCCGACCGCCTCGCGCACCCCGCCCACGTCGGTGGAGACGGTGGCCCGCCCGCACGACATGGCCTCGATCAGGGTGAACGGGAAGCCCTCGCTGATGCTGGACAGCATCACGACGTGGCCGGCCGCGTAGGCGTCCTTGATGTCGTCGACCCGGCCCTCGAAGGTGACGGCGTCCGTGTGGCCCAGGTCGGCGGCGAGCGCCTCGCACCGCTCCCGGTAGGCCTCGCCGCCGCGCGGGGTCCCGCCGAACAACCGCAGGCGGCAGCCGGGGAGTTCGGCTCGGACGAGGGCGAAGGCCCGGATCAGGGTCTCCAGGTCCTTGATCGGGTCGACCCGGCCGGCCCAGCTGAGGGTGAGGTCCTCGGGTTCGGGGCCGGCGGGCGGGAACGCGGCCGGGTCCACGCCGTTGTAGACGGTGCGGATCGACTCCGGGGCGGCGCCGCCCTCCTCCTCCCACAGCCGGTTGTAGCGGTTGCCGGGGGTGATCAGCGCGGCCCGCCGGTAGGTCTCCTCCGCCAGCAGCCGGAAGAAGCCGAGGACCACCGCCTTCACCGGCCAGCGGTAGGGCGCGGTGCGATAGCCGAGGTAGCGCTCGCGCAGGTACACGCCGTGCTCGGTCAGCAGCAGGGGCACACCGTGCCGGTCGAGCGCGGCGAGCCCCGGCAGGACGGCCACCCCGCCGCTGACCGCGTGCGCCAGACCCTTCTCGGGGGCGGGTGCGGCGAGCGGGCGCAGGGCGTGCTCCAGCAGGGCGGTCGCCGTGAGCGCGTCGTGCAGGGTGGGGCCCGCCTCGCGCACGGCGAGGCCCGGCCGGTTCCACACCGAGGTGAGGACCGCGATCGCCCGGTCGCCGCGCAGGAAGGGGCTGAGCCTCCCGTCCGCCGCGGCCCGCGCCATCGTGTACAGGGCGGGCCCGAAGCCGCCCTCGGCGCGCGGGTCGAGGAGCGCGGTGAGGAACTCCTCGTACGCGCAGGCCAGTCGGGTGCGGGCGCGGCCGTGGGGCGGACGGCCCGCGGGCGGGTCGCCCCACATGGGGACGGACCGCACCTGCCCGACATGGGCGGGCAGCTCCCAGGCGAGCGGCTCGCGTCCGGTGCCGGTGACGGCGATGACGTCGAAGTCGATGTCGGGCATGCCCTGGACGAGCTGGTCGCACCAGACGCTGACCCCGCCGTGACTGTGCGGGTAGGTGCCTTCGGTGAGCAGGGTGACGCGCGCCGCGCCGGAGCGGCGTGCGCCGTGGGGAACGTGCATGGGTGGGCTCCACGGCCGAGGTGTGGGGTGGTTCGTGTTCCGGGCGGTCGGTGCGCCGTTCAGCGGGCCGGGGCCCGTGTGTCCGGTGCCGTGGCTGTGGGCGTGGTGGTGCGTGTGGTCCGCTGCATGCGGTGAAGTCCCTCCCCCCGGGCAGGGGTGGACCCGGCTCCCCCGGAGCCGACGCACCCCCTTGCGGGACGCCGGCTCCCCCTCCGAGGCCGGTCGTCCCCGCATCCGTCGGCGCCAACTTAGTGAGGTGTCTGTGCGGGTTTTGTGATCTTGCCGTGAAAGATGACGGAAAAGTGCTCTTGATCCCTTGGTTCGGAAGACAACCGAATCATGTGTTTTTCCGCCTGGGGTGTGCGTGGGGCGCCGTGGACGCAAGCGCTTCATGTGCTGGTCGTGGCCTCGCCGCCGCCGCCCGCGGACCCCCTGCGGAGCCCGGCCGGACCATCAGTGGTCCATACCGGGAGGGTTGGTCCGGATCAGGCCGGAATCAGGTCACCCTAAGGGAGTAGTGCCGCGCCGGACCGCGTGTCCTTGGCGCGCTCTTGAGGGGTTGCACATCTCGTGTACCGGCGACTTTCACGCGGGCGCCACCGCACCCTTCCCGATCGTTCGATGCCCTTGGAACACTCGCTTCCCGTCACGTGAGACACGCCTTCCGCACGAGAGGTCCCTCACCCATGTCCGAGGTCAACCGGCGCCGCTTCCTCCAACTCGCGGGCGCCACCACCGCGTTCACCGCGCTCTCCGGCAGCATCGAGCGTGCCGCGGCGCTGCCCGCGAACCACCGCACGGGGTCGATCGAGGACGTCGAGCACATCGTCGTCCTGATGCAGGAGAACCGCTCCTTCGACCACTACTTCGGCACGCTGAGAGGCGTCCGCGGCTTCGGCGACCCCCGCCCGGTGACCCTCGCGAACGGCGCGTCGGTGTGGCACCAGTCCGACGGGACCAAGGACGTCCTGCCCTTCCACCCCGACGCCGACGACCTCGGCATGGCCTTCCTCCAGGACCTCCCGCACGGCTGGAACGACGGCCACGCCGCCTTCCACGGCGGCAAGTACGACGGGTGGATCGCCGCCAAGTCCGCGACGACGATGGCGTACCTCAACCGCCAGGACATCCCGTTCCACTACGCGCTCGCCGACGCCTTCACCCTCTGCGACGCCTACCACTGCTCGTTCATCGGCTCCACCGACCCCAACCGCTACTACCTGTGGACCGGGTACACCGGCAACGACGGCAAGGGCGGCGGCCCGGTCCTCGGCAACGACGAGGTCGGCTACAACTGGACGACGTACCCCGAGCGTCTGGAGAAGGCGGGCGTCTCCTGGAAGATCTACCAGGACGTCGGCGACGGCCTGGACAAGGCCGGCGGCTGGGGCTGGATCCAGGACGCCTACCGCGGCAACTACGGCGACAACTCGCTGCTCTACTTCACCCAGTACCAGAACGCCCAGCCCGGCGACCCCCTCTACGACAAGGCCCGCACCGGCACCGACGCCCGCAGGGGCGAGGGCTTCTTCGACCGGCTGAAGGCGGACGTCCAGGGCGGCAAGCTGCCGCAGATCTCCTGGATCGTCGCCCCCGAGGCCTTCACCGAGCACCCCAACTGGCCCGCGAACTACGGCGCCTGGTACGTCGCCCAGGTCCTCGACGCCCTCACCTCCGACCCGAAGGTCTGGGCGAAGACGGCCCTGTTCATCACCTACGACGAGAACGACGGCTTCTTCGACCACGTGGTCCCCGCGTTCCCGCCCGCCTCCGCCGCCCAGGGCCGGTCCACGGTCGACACCGGCCCGGACGTGTTCAAGGGCGACAGCGGCCATGTCGCCGGCCCCTACGGACTCGGCCAGCGCGTGCCGATGCTGGTGATCTCCCCCTGGAGCAAGGGCGGTTACGTCTGCTCCGAGACCTTCGACCACACCTCGGTCATCCGGTTCATGGAGCGCCGCTTCGGCGTCCACGAGCCGAACATCTCGCCCTGGCGGCGCACCGTCTGCGGCGATCTGACCTCCGCGTTCGACTTCTCCCGCACGGACACCCGCCCGGTCTCCCTGCCCGGCACCGACGGCTACGAGCCGCCGGACCGCGTCCGTCACCCCGACTACGTCCCCACCCCGCCCGCGCACCCCGTCCTGCCCCGGCAGGAGCGCGGCCACCGCCCGACGCGCCCGCTGAAGTACGCCCCGTTCGTGGACGGTTCGGCGAACGGCGGGGCCGGGGAGATCACGCTCACCTTCGCCTCCGGCGCCCAGGCCGGTGCCGCCTTCCTCGTCACCTCCGGCAACCGCGCCGACGGGCCGTGGAGCTACACCACCGGCTCGGGCAAGACCGTCTCCGACACCTGGAACCCGGCCGCCTCCGGCGGCTCCTACGACCTGACCGTGCACGGCCCCAACGGGTTCCTGCGCACCTTCCGGGGCAAGGGGGCCGGGCTGGAGGCGACTGCCCGGCACACCGGCGACGGCCTCGAACTCACCTTCACCAACAAGACCTCCCACGCGGCCGTGCTGACGCTCACCGACGGCTACGGCGGCCGTGCCGCCTCCGTGCGGGTGCGCCCCGGCGCCGTGGTCCGCCACCGTGTCGACCTGACGCGGAGCCGGCGGTGGTACGACATCACGGTCACCGCCGACGGCGACGCGGACTTCGTACGGCGGTTCGCCGGTCATGTCGAGAACGGGCGCCCCGGTGTCAGCGACCCGGCGATCGTCACGGAGTAGCGGACGGGCGGCGAAGGGTCCGGCGCGCGGGCAAATGCGGCGTGAACACAGCATCGTGGGGTCTGGTCAGGTACTGGTGGACCCGGGGTAGTGTGCCCCGGTGACCACGCATTCGAACACACCTGCAGGCTGGTACCCGGATCCGCACGGTGCGGCCCAGACGCTGCGCTACTGGGACGGCACCCAGTGGACCGAGCACACGCACGCCGACGAGCAGGGCAAGCCCGCGCCGGCCGTCCCGGCGCAGCAGACCGGGCCCGACCCGCGCGTCCAGCGCCAGGTGCAGCAGCAGGCCGGGGTCGCCCCGAGCGGCCCCGGCGGCGGCACGCTGTTCAGCGAGCCGGTGCTGGTGGTGAATCAGAAGGCCAAGCTCATCGAGCTGACCAACGAGTACAAGGTCATGGACCAGCAGGGCAACCAGCTCGGTTCGGTCGTCCAGGTCGGTCAGAGCATGCTGCGCAAGCTGGTGCGGCTCATCGGCAGCATCGACCAGTACCTCACCCACCGGCTGGAGATCCGCGACGCCCACGGGCAGCCCGTGCTGCTCCTCACCCGGCCGGCGAAGATATTCAAGTCCCGGGTGATCGTGACGCGTCCGGACGGACAGCAGGTCGGCGAGATCGTTCAGCAGAACGTCTTCGGGAAGATCAACTTCGCCATCAACGCGGGCGGGCAGCAGGTCGGCGCGATCAAGGCGGAGAACTGGCGGGCGTGGAACTTCGCCATCGTCGACCACGCGGGCAGCGAGGTCGCCCGGATCACCAAGACCTGGGAGGGCCTCGCCAAGACGATGTTCACCACCGCCGACAACTACGTCTTGCAGATCCACTACCAGCTGCCCGAACCGCTGCTGAGCCTGGTCGTCGCCACCGCCCTGACGGTCGACACCGCGCTCAAGCAGGACGCCCGCGGCCTCGGCTGACGCCGGCGCGGCCCGGTCGGCCGCGCACCCGGGAGGCCCGCTCGGCGCGGCGACCCCCGTGTGGTGCGCGGCGCGTCGCTTCCTCACAGGGCCGTGAGGTGCCCGGGTTCCGAGGTCGGGCGGGGCCGCATGGCCGGCTCGGGCGAGGCGGTCTCCGGGCTCAGCGCCAGCACGGCGGCCACCGGGTGCTCCTCGTCGTGGACCGGCGGGGGCTCCGGCGTGGCCCGCGACAGCAGCACCACACCCCAGCCGGCGAGCCCCGCCCCCGCCAGCGCGAGCAGCACCCCGGCCGGCCCGCCCTGGAGCCGTTCGCCGAGCAGGATCAGCCCGATCGCCGCCGCCGCCACGGGGTTGGCCAGCGTCACCATCGCCAGCGGCGCGCCGAGCCCGCCCCGGTAGGCGGTCTGCGACAGCAGCAGCCCGGCCGTGGCGAACGCCGCGACCAGCACCGCCACCCCGATCACCTGCACGCTCAGCAGTGAGCCGGAGCGGTCGGTGGCCGCCACCGTGATCGTCTGGGTGAGCGCCGACGCGACCCCGGAGACGATGCCGGAGGCGCCGGCGTGCCGCAGTCCCGGCCGGGTGCCGGGCCGGGCCAGCAGCCCGATCAGCGCCGCCGTGGCCCCCGCCACCGCGACCGCCTCGGAGCCGGAGAGCGCGTTCTCCGGGGCCGGTCCCGAGGCCGTGACCAGGATCGCGCCCAGCCCCGCGAGGGTGAAGGCGGTGCCCCGCCACTCGGCCGGGGCGACCCGCCGTCCGGCGACCCGGGCGCCCATCGGCACCGCGGCCACCAGGGTCAGCGCGCCCAGCGGCTGCACCACGGTCAGCGGACCGTACTTCAGCGCCACCACGTGCAGCAGCGCCGCCGAGGCGTTCAGCCCCACCGAGGCCCACCAAGAGCCCCGGCCCAGCATGCGCACCAGCCCGGCGCCGGGGGAGCGGGAGGCGAGCCGCTCCTGTGCGACGGCCGCGGCCGCGTAGGCGACGGCCGAGAACAGGGAGAGGACGACGGCGACGAGGGTGGCGTTCACCGGCCCGCCCCCACCAGGACGTGGTCCCCGGACTTCGCCCGGACGGGCCGCGGGCCGCCGCGGCCGGTCGTGGCCGCCGTCCGTCCGGGCACGCGGATCACCGCGAGCGCCGCGCCGAGCAGGGCGCCCGCCACGATCGCGTCCAGCCAGTAGTGGTTCGCCGTCCCCACGATCACCAGCAGCGTCACCAGCGGGTGCAGCAGCCACAGCCAGCGCCACCGCGACCGGGTCGCCACGATCAGCCCGACCGCGACCATCAGGGCCCAGCCGAAGTGCAGCGAGGGCATCGCCGCGAACTGGTTCGACAACTGGTCCGTCTGCGGCGGTCCGTACACCGAGGGGCCGTAGACCCGCGCGGTGTCGGTCAGGCCCGCCGCCGCGAGCATCCGGGGCGGTGCGAGCGGGAACGTCAGATGCAGCACCAGGGCGGCCGCGGTGACGGCGGCCAGCACCCGCCGGGCCCACACGTAGTGCGCCGGGCGCCGCAGGTAGAGCCAGATCAGGAAGGCCAGCGTGGCCGGGAAGTGCACCGTCGCGTAGTAGGTGTTCGCGACCCGGACCGGGACGTCCCCGTGCAGCAGCAGGGACTGCACCGCGCCCTCGCCGGGGAGGTGCAGCCGGCGTTCGGCGTGCCACACGTCAGCGGCGTTGCGGAAGGCCTCGGCGGTGTGGCCCGTGGCCAGCTGCCGCCCCACCTTGTAGACGAGGAAGAGCCCTGCGACGAGCAGGAGCTCCCTGACTATCGGCGGCCGGGCCGGCCGGCCCGGCTCCGCGGTTTCAGGCTCGGTGCGGGCATTCATCCCCCGGCCCCTTCACTGGACTGTGGTGCGTTTGATCGATCGATACGGCATCGTACCGATACGCTACTGTACCGATACGAGCGAGTACCGGTACACTTGCGTATCGATTGAGATACGACACACTGGAACGCAGGGCGAGGGAAAGAGAGGCAGAGGCAATGACGTCGCAGGCCGCGGAGGGACCGGAGCCGGTCGCCGCAACGCGCCGCTCCAAGATCACGCCCGCGCGTGAGAAGGAGTTCTTCGACGCCGTCCTCGAACAGATCCGCGAATGCGGATACGAAGCGGTCACCATGGAGGGCGTCGCCGCCACCACCCGGTGCAGCAAGTCCACGCTCTACCGGCAGTGGAAGACCAAGCCCCAGTTCGTCGTGGCCGCGCTGCGGTCCCGCCGGACCGGGCGGCTGGCCGGCATCGACACCGGCTCCCTCGCCGGCGACCTGTGCGAGGCCGCGCGGGCCACGGGCCGCTGGTCGTCGCAGGACAGCACGCTGCTCCAGGCCCTCGGCCACGCCGTGCACGGCGACGAGGACCTCGCGCGGGCGCTGCGCGAGGCGCTGATCGACCCGGAGATCGAGGCGCTGCGCACGATCCTGCGGCGCGGTGTCGAGCGCGGGGAGATCCCCGCCGACCATCCCGCCCTGGAGTACATCCCCGCGCAGATGTTCGGCGTCGTCCGCGCCCGGCCGGTGGTCGACGGGGAGTACGCCGACCCGGACTACCTGGTCCGGTTCGTGGAGGCCGCCGTGCTGCCCGCGCTGGGGCTCGGCAGCCCCGCACCACCAAGACCCAGGCCGCCGTCCACGGGATGACCGGACGGTGACCTGCTCGCGCCGCACCGTGGGGACGGGGGCGGCGCGCACCCCCCGGCCGGGTGGGGTTCCCCTTGAGCGGAGGGGCGCCCCACCCGGCCGATCACCGGGCCTCACACGTTCGTGCCGCTGCCTCCGCCGGACGCGACCTTGATGCCCTTGGTGATGGTGTCGATGACCGACACGCTCTGGTCGGCGTCCACGCCGAACCGCAGCACCACGATCCGCTTGGCGTCCGCCGGGGCCGGGAACGCCAGCGACTCCACGTACCCGTCGGCGCCCTTGCTGGTGACCGCCTTCCAGCGCACCAGATAGCCCTTCTGCCCGGCGACGGTCACCGCCTTGGACGCGAGCACCTGGTGCGAGGTGATCGCGCCGTAGGTGTCACCGCCGTAGGACTGCTCCGCGTTCTCGGCGATGTCCGCCTTGGCGACCTCCTCGGCGGTGCCGCCCTTGGTGCCCAGCAGCTCGACCGGCGAGGAGTACACGCCGCCCTTGGTGCAGGACTTGGAGGTGTCGCCCGGGCACTGGTAGGAGGACTCGGACGTCACCGACGCGCCGGAGGTGCCCTCCTGCCCGTACCAGCCGCTCGGGATCGGGATGCTGATCCCGTTGAGCGCGTCGGTCACCGACCCGCTCTTGATCTTCGGCGCCTCGGACTCCTGCGGCGACGGCGAGGCCCCGCCCGAACCGCCCGAACCGCCCGAACCGCCCGAGCCTCCGGAACCACCCGAGTCCCCCGAGCCGCCGGAGCCGCCGCTCGATCCGCCCGAACCGCCGAAGGGCCCGCCCTGGCCGCCGTTGCCGCCCGGCCCGCCCTGGCCGCCCGGCCCCTGCGCCGTACCGCCACCGCCGCCGCCGTCGTCCTTGGACAGCGCGTACACGCCCACCCCGATGCTGGCGAGGACCGCGACCGCCGCCGCGACGGCTATGCCCGTGCGCAGTCCGCGCCGCGGGCCCGTGCCCTCCGGCGGTGCCGGGTACGCCGGATAGGCCGGGTACGCCGCATACCCGCCGTCGGCCGGCGCCTGCGCCTGCGGACCCCATGCGGCGGCCGAGCCCGCGGGGCGGGTCTGGTCCGTCCACGCCTTGCCGTCCCACCAGCGCTCGGTGGCGGGACCGTCATTCGTCTGCCCCGGGTCGGGGTACCACCCGGGAGGAGTCACCTGCGTCATGCCCTAACCGTATGAGGCATCGGTGAAAGGCGGATGAGAGGGAGGGGAATCCGTCACGGGGGCCCGCACCGGGCCGGCGTCGCCGTTGGCGTGAATTCGACGTCAAAACGGTGCGCGTCGCCCGGCGTTGACGTTCCGGGGCCCGCGCCGCAGGCCCGTCCGGCCGGGCCGGGGTCCGTCGTGTCACTCGTGGAGGCACGACCTGCGCGGACTGCCTACGCGGCGCCCTCCGGACGGCTACGCTCGAGTTCTGTACGTCGTCCGGGCGACACTTGGGGAGGTAGCGGGATGACGGAGGCACGGCCGGCGGGGGCCGCCTCGGCTTCCCTGTGGGAGCGCGACGAGGAGATCGCCGGCATCGCGCGGGCGGTGGACGCGCTCTGCGCCGACCGGTCCTCCTCGGGTCACCTGCTGGTGCTCCGGGGCGAGGCCGGCGTCGGGAAGACCGCGTTGCTGGCCGAGACCCGCCGTATCGCCGAGGAGCGGGGCTGCGCGATCTGGTCGGCCCGCGGCGGCGAGACGCTCAGGTCCGTCCCCTTCAACGTCGTACGGCAGCTGCTGCAGCCCGCGCTGCTGTCGCTGCTGCCCGAGGAGGCCCGCGAGTACCTCGGCGACTGGTTCGACATCGCCGGCCCCGCGCTCGGCATAGCGGAACCCGGTGACGGCCCCGCCGACCCGCAGCACGTGTGCGACGGACTCGTCGTCGCCGTGAGCCGCCTGGCCACCCGCTGCTATCCGCTCGTCCTGCTGATCGACGACGCGCACTGGGCCGACCAGGAGACCCTGCGCTGGCTGGCCGCCCTGACCGAGCGCCTCCACCGCCTCTCCGTCCTGGTCGTCGTCGCCCGCCGGCCCGAGAAGGTGGGCGGCGACCGGGGCCGCTACCTCGACGCGATCGGCGAGGCCGCCGGCCCCCGCGTCACCAGCATCACCACCCTCACCCCGGCCTCGGTCGCCGGACTGACCCGCGCCACCCTCGGGGAACACGCGGACGCCGCGTTCTGCCGCGAGGTGTGGGCCGTCACCGACGGCAACCCCTACGACACCGTCGAACTCCTCGCCAAGGTCAAGGACAAGGGCCTCGAACCGACCGAGGCCTCGGCCGCGGAACTGCGGCCCCTGAACCGGGCGGCCCGCGGCGGGGGCCTCGTCGACCGCCTGGAGGAACTGGGCGTCGAGGCCACCCGGTTCGCCATGGCCGCCGCCATCCTCGGCGGCGTCGGCATCTCCATCGACGAGGCGTCCCGGCTCGCCGTCATGGGCCGCGACACCGCGGTGCGCTGCGCCGAACTGCTGCGCACCGCCCGTATCCTCACCGAACCCGACCCGGCCGCCGTGCCCGCCGCCGAGGGCGACCTGGAGTTCGTCCACCCGCTCATCGCCACCGCCGTCTACGACAGCATCCCCGCCAGCCTGCGCACCGCGATGCACGGCATCGCCGCCAAGATCGTCACCGAGGCCGGCAAGGGCCTCGCGGCCGCCTCCCGGCACCTCATCCAGGTCCACCCCGAGGGCGACCAGGAACTCGTCGAACAGCTCCGCGGGGCGGCCGGCGAACACCTCGCGGTCGGTGCCCCGGACGCGGCCCGGCGCTGTCTGGAGCGCGCCCTCGCCGAACCGCCCGACCCGGACGTCCACGCGCGCGTGCTGTACGACCTCGGCTGCGCCACCCTCCTGACCGCGCCCGCCCGGACCGTCGAGCACCTGCGCACCGCGCTCGCCCTGCCCGGCCTGGAGGGCGACCTGCGGATCGACGCCGTCTACCGCCTCTCCCAGGCCCTGCTGCACAACGACCAGATGGAGGAGGCCGTCCGCACGGTCGAGGCGGAGGCCAACCGGCTCGCCCCGGGCCCGGCGAAGATGCGGCTCCAGGCCGTGCAGTTCATGTGGGAGTGCGTCCACGCGGGCGAGGCGATCTCCCCGAACCGCTCCGCGCAGCTCGCCGCCCTCGCCGCGACCTGCACCGGCCGCGACAACGCCGAGCGGGCTCTGCTCATCCTGCGCGGCTTCGACGCGGTGACCCGCGGGGAGAACGCCGAGGAGGTCGTCGAGTACTGCGACCGGGCCCTGGTCAACGGCGGCCTCGCCCCCGGCCTCGGCTGGACCGACCAGGTCTGGGGCATCGAACTGCTGATGATGCTGTCCAGCACCTACGCCTACACCGACCGGCTCGACCGCGCCGACACCTTCTTCAACGAGGCCCTGCGCACCTACGAGTCGGCCGGCTGGAGCGGCGGCCACCTCGCCCTCGCGCACGCCTACCTCGGACTCGGCCTGCGCCGCCGGGGCAGGCTGAAGGAGGCGGAGGAGTCCCTCAGGAAGTCCCTCCGGCTCGCCGAGCGCGTCGGCCGCGGACTGCCCCTGTACTGGTCGGCCACCTGCAACCTGGTCGATGTGCTGCTGTGCCGCGGCCATGTCGACGAGGCGTGGGAGATCGCCGAGGAGTGCGGCTTCGCCCCGCCGTACCCGTCCACGATCGTGCTGCCCGACCCGCGCTCGGTGCGCGGCCGGCTGCTGCTCGCCGTGGGCCGCACCGCCGAGGGGATCAACGAACTGGAGGAGGCGGAGAAGGCGGCGGCCGTCCGCGGCCACCTCAACCCGGTCATGGTCCCCTGGGCGGTCGACCTCGCCCGGGCCCTCGCGACCGAGGACCCGGCCCGTGCGGCGCTGCTCGCCGCGGACGTCCGCCGGCGGGCGGAGCGGTTCGGCACCGACACCGCGATCGGGGAGGCGCTGCGGTGCGCCGCCGCGCTGGAGACCGGGCAGCGTGCGGTGCGGCTCGCCCATCAGGCGGTCACGTTGCTGGAGTCGTCGCCGAGTCAGTACGAGCACGCGGCCGCGCGGATCGAGTACGGGATTCTGTCGCGGTCGGTGTCCGAGCTGAATCGCGGGCTGTCCCTGGCGCGGACCTGTGGGGCGGACGGGCTGGTGGAGCAGGCGGAGAGGGCGTTGGGGGCGGGCTGAGTCATCGGGTGCGGGTGCGTGGGGGCTTGTCGCGCCCACGCGGCGGAGCCGATGTCGACACGGCCCCGCGCCCCTCAGGGGCGCTGCCCCCATCCGTCGGTCAGTAGGTCCTCGGTGATCCGGGCCAGCCGGGCCCGGGACTTCGGGTCGTACGTCTCCTCGTGGGCCCGCGCCCGGCTGGTTCCGTCGTAGAAGTGGCCCGTGCCGAGGTCCTGGGTGGCCAGGGCCAGGACTCCCGGGGCGCCGTCGGCGACCGTGCTCCAAGGGGTGACGCCGCCCTCGCGGACCATCGTCGTGTCCATGAAGGTGGCCGGGTGCAGGACGTTCACGGCGACGCCGGTGCCGGCGAGTTCCCCGGCGAGGGTCAAGGTGTGGGCCGTGAGGGCGAACTTGCTGCGGCAGTAGGCCGCGAAGCCGTCGTAGCCCCGGGTGAACCCGGGGTCGTCGGGGTCGACGGGTTCCTGGCCGAGCGAGCCGACGTTCACGATCCGGGCCGGGGCGTTCGCCCGCAGCACCGGCAGCAGTACGCGGGTCAGCGCCACCGGTGCCAGGTAGTTGACGGCCAGCCGCAGTTCGTGGCCGTCGGCGCTCACCTCACGGCCCGAGCCGGGGGAACCGGCGCCCACACCCGCGTTGTTGATCAGGACGTCGAGGTCCGGGTGGGCCGCGGCGACCCGTGTGCCCAGCTCGCGCACCCGGGCCAGGGAGGCCAGGTCGGCGACGAACCCCTCCGCCGTGCCCTCGGCCCTCAGCTCCTCGACCAGGGCCCGGGTCCGGTCCGGATCGCGGCCGTGGGCGAGCACCAGGTGCCCGGAGCGGACCAGCTCGAACGCGACGTACCGGCCGAGCCCCGAGGTGGCGCCGGTGATCAGGACGGTGGACATGCTCCCACCGTAGGCACAGCGACCCGGCCCGTGCCTGTCCCCGCCGGGGTCAGGCTTCCTCCTCCAGCACCCGCTGCGCCGCCGCGAACGCCGAGTTCGCCGCCGGGACCCCGCAGTACACGGCCGTCTGGAGCAGGACGGCCCCGATCTCGTCCGGCGTCAGCCCGTTGCGCCGCGCGGCCCGCACATGCATGGCCAGCTCGTCGTAGTGGCCGTGCGCGACGAGCGCGGTCAGTGTGATCATGCTGCGTTCGCGGCGGCTGAGCGTGGGGTCGGTCCAGATCTCGCCCCAGGCGTAGCGCGAGATGAAGTCCTGGTAGCGGGCGGTGAACGGGGACTGCCGGGCCTGCGCCCGGTCCACATGGGCGTCGCCCAGCACCTGGCGCCGCACCTCCATGCCCCGCTTGGCGCCGCCGTCGAAGTGGCCCCGCAGCGCGGTCAGCACCGCCTCGGGCCGCTCGGCGGGCGCCAGGTGCGAGGCGCCCGGGATCTCCACGAGCGCCGCGTCCGGCACCGCGTCGGCGATCTCCCGCAGATGCGCGGGCGGGGTCGCCGGATCCTGGCGCCCGGCGATCAGCAGGGTCGGCACGGAGATCTCCGCGAGCCGCTCCCGCAGGTCGAACGCGCCCAGCGCGTCACAGCAGGCGGCATAGCCCTCGGGGTCGGCGGCGCGATGGTCGGCGACCAGCTCCGGCACGGTGAAACCGGGGGTGAACCAGCGGGCGTCGGCGCTCTCGGCGAGCCTCTCCAGCCCCTCGGCGCGCACCTGCGCGGCCCGCTCCTCCCACGGCCTGCTGCCGTTGAAGTGGGCCGAGGAGCAGATCACCGCGAGCTTCGACACCCGCTCGGGGTGGTGCAGCGCGAGATGCAGCCCGACCGCGCCGCCCAGGGACACGCCCGCGTACGCGAACCGCTCCACGCCGAGCGCGTCGGCGAGCGCGAGCACGAGCGCGGCGAGGTCGCCGACGGTGGCCCCCGGGCCGATCAGGGAGGCGGGGGAGCCGCCGTGCCCCGGCAGGTCGTAGCGGATCACCCGGTGGGTGATGGACAGCTCGGGCGCGACCTTGTCCCACAGGGCGTACGAGGTGCCCAGCGAGGGTCCGAGCAGCAGCGCGGGCGCGGAAGCGGGGCCCTCGGCACGGTGGTTGAGCTGCTTCTCGGTCAACGTCGCTCCAGGGCACGGTCGGTGAGGGCACCGGCGAAGCCGGTGTAGCGGGCGGGGTCGGTGAGGTCGCCGAGGTCGATGTCCGCCAAGTCGGGCTCCTCCGCCAGGAGTTCGGCGAGTGTGCGGCCTTCGGTGTAGGTGCGCGGGGCGAGCGTGGTGAGCAGTTCCTTGGCCCGGGCGCGGCCCAGTACGGCCGACAGCTCGGCGGACAGCCGCTCGGAGACGATCAGTCCGTGGGTGAGGTCGAGGCCGACGCGCATCGCCTCCGGGTGCACCTGAAGGCCCTCGGCCAGCTCGGCCGCGTCCCGGGCGGCGCCGCCGACCAGCCGCAGCAGGTCCCGCAGCGGCTCCCACTCGGCGTGCCAGGCCCCGGCCGGCCGCTCGTCGGGGGCGGTCAGCGAGCCGAACAGCACGGCCGCGAGCTGCGGTGCGCGCAGGGCGGCGGCCGCGATCAGCGTCGAGCGCACCGGGTTCGCCTTGTGCGGCATGGCGGAGGAGCCGCCCCCGCTGCCCTCGGCCACCTCGGCGATCTCGGTGCGGGCGAGGGTGAGGACGTCCGTCGCGACCTTGCCCAGCGCGCCCGCCGCGAAGGCGAGGCAGCCGGCGAGGTCGGCGACGGGGGTGCGCAGGGTGTGCCAGGGCAACCCCGGTTCCGCCAGGGCGAGTTCACGCGCATAGGCGGCCACCAGCGCGGTCGCGTCCTGGGCGCCGTACGCCGCGAAGGCCGCCAGTGTCCCGGCGGCGCCGCCGAGTTGGGCGGGCAGGGAGTCCCGTACGGCGGTGATCCGGTCCCGCGCGTCCAGGACGAGGGAACGCCACCCGGCGGCCTTCAGCCCGAACGTCGTCGGTACGGCGTGCTGGGTGAGGGTCCGGCCGGGCATCACCGTGTCCCGGTGCGCGGCGGCGAGCCGGGCGAGCGCCTCCTGGGTGCGGCCGAGGTCGGCCAGCACGGACTCCAGGGTCCGCACGGCGACCAGCATGGTGGCCGTGTCCATGATGTCCTGGCTGGTGGCGCCCCGGTGGACGTACGGGCCGAAGGTGCCGCCGACCGCGCCGGTGAGGTCCGCGACCAGCGGGATCACCGGGTTGCCGCCGCCGCGGGCGCGCTCGGCGAGGGAGTGCGCGTCGAACGCGCCGGCCGCGGCAGCGGTGACCGCCGCTCCGGCGCCCTCGGGGGCCAGGCCCAGCTTCTCCTGGGCACGGGTCAGCGCGGCCTCCGCGTCCAGCAGCGCCCGCAGATAGGCGGCGTCGCTCGTCGTGGCGGCGGCGGGGGAGCCGGTCCACCCGGGGGAGAGCAGACCGGACTCGGGCCGGGCATCCGTCACTGGAACTCCAGGAACACCGTCTCGCCTTCGCCCTGAAGGCGGATGTCGAAACGGTAGGTGCCCAGCGGGCCGTCCGTGGCGATCAGCGTGGCCCGGCGCGCCGGGTCGAGCCGCTCCAGCAGCGGGTCGGCGGCGAGCGCGGCCTCGTCGCCCGGCAGGTAGATCCGGGTGTACAGGTGCACCAGCAGACCGCGGGCGAACACACAGACGCTGAGGTAGGGTGCGCTGTTCCCGCGCGCGCCGGGCCGCAGGGTGCGCGCCGACCAGTGGCCGTCGGCGTCGGTCTGGATGCGGCCCCAGCCGGTGAACTCCACGCCGTTGCGGCCGAGGAAGCCGCCCGTGGCCGGGTCGCGCCGCATCGAGCCGTCGGTCCGCGGCACCCGGCCGTCCGGGCCGGCGCCCCACAGCTCCACGAACGCGTCCGGCAGCGGGTTGCCCTCGCCGTCGTACACGTACCCCTGGAGGGCGAGGGTGTCCGGGTGGCCGAGCGGGGCGATGTCGCCGCCGCCGGGGAACGGCAGCGCATGGCCGTAGAAGGGGCCGACCGTGTGCGACGGCGTCGGGAGCACGGTCTCCGAACGGCTTGTGTCGATCTTCGTCATGGCAGGTCAGCGTCCTTCTTCGATCCAGGTGGCGTGCGGGCCGTCCAGCACGATGTCCCAGTGGTAGCCCATCGAGAACTCCGGCACCGACAGGCTGTGGTCGTACGTCGCGATCAGCCGCTGGCGGGCCGCGTCGTCCGTCACCGACTGGATGATCGGGTCGTAGGGGAACAGCGGGTCGCTCGGGAAGTACATCTGCGTCACGAGCCGCTGGGTGAACGCCGTGCCGAAGAGCGAGAAGTGGATGTGGGCGGGCCGCCAGGCGTTGAGGTGCTGGCGCCAGGGGTAGGGGCCCGGCTGGACGGTCGTGAAGTGGTACCGGCCGTCGCCGTCGGTCAGGGTGCGGCCGACGCCGGTGAAGTTCGGGTCCAGCGGGGCGTCGTGCTGCTCGCGCTGGTGGGCGTACCGGCCCGCCGAGTTGGCCTGCCAGATCTCGACGAGCTGGCCCCGGATCGGGCGCCCGGCGCGGTCCAGGAGCCGTCCGGAGACGGTGATGCGCTCGCCGATCGGCTCGCCCTGATGCTGGCGGGTCAGATCGTTGTCGATCTCGGTGATGTCGCGTTCGCCGAAGGCGGGGGAGTGCAGTTCGACCAGCTCCGGGTCCTTCGACACGTCGATGGTCACCGGCGGCTGCTTCGGGTGGCGCAGGACGGAGGAGCGGTACGGCGCGTAGTCGCGGCGCGGCTGGTGCTCCACGGGCGCCCCGTCGGCGAGGCGCTTCTCGTACGCGGCGCGTTCGGCCGCGATCTCCTGGTCGATGTCGTGCTGGGTGAGCGTCATGGGGATTCCTGGAGGCCTAACGTTCGAGGACGAGGGCGAGGCCCTGGCCCACGCCGATGCAGAGGGTGGCGACACCGGTGCCGCTGCCCCGGCGGGCGAGCTGGTGGGCGACGGTGGCGGCGAGCCGGGCGCCGGAGGCGCCGAGGGGGTGGCCGAGGGCGATGGCGCCGCCCTGCGGGTTGAGGACCGCCGGGTCGAACTCGGGCCACTCGGCGACACAGCCCAGCACCTGGGCGGCGAAGGCCTCGTTGAGTTCGAGCACGGACAGGTCCGCGAAGGTCCGGCCGGCCTTGGCGAGCGCCCGGTTGACGGCCTCGACGGGGGCGAGCCCGAAGTAGTCCGGGTCGACGGCGTTCACCCCGGTGGCGGAGATGCGGGCGAGCGGCTCGCGGCCGGTGGCCTTCAGCCCCTCCTCGTCCACCAGCAGCAGCGCCGCGGCCCCGTCGTTGAGCGGCGAGGCGTTGCCCGCGGTGACGGTCCCGCCCTCGGGCCGGAACGACGGCTTCAGCTTCGCCATGGCCGCCAGGGACGCGTCGGAGCGTACGCACTCGTCGGCGCCGAAGAGCACCGGGTCGCCCTTGCGCTGCGGCAGCGACACGGGGGCCAGCTCGGCGTCGAACAGACCTTCCGCCTGCGCCTTCGCCGCCTTCCGGTGCGAGGCGAGGGCGAACTCGTCCTGCTGCTCACGGCTGATCTTGTGCTTGTCGGCGATCAGTTCCGC